>JAJYZF010000029.1 GCA_021800165.1 Planctomycetota bacterium
GCGGCGTCCAGCCGCACGATATACTTCTTCATGCCGATCCTCCTTGATCGCGGGCAACATCGCCCAATGGTTAGATCGGCTAATTCGGAAGATCACCCACAGCTTTTGACGGAACGAGCCACTAGGCTCAGACAGAAACCGCCCATTAACAGCAATGCCATCCGACCGAATCGCCCAAAAACAGGCAACACCATTTGTGTCTCCTTCGGCCGGCGCCCCTACCCGGCCCTAAGCATCTTCACCCGTCGTCAAAACTCGTCGAACAGCAGGTCGTCGCCGCCTTCAATGGCCGGGCTGTTGGAAACCCAAGGCGGCCCTAAGGGGATCATGGCTCGCCCGCTGCGGCCTAACCTCCCCACCGGATTGCTCATCACGAATTGATACGTGTTGGCACCGTTGATATAGAGCCTACTACTGGCACCGCTGGCTGGGCGACATTTTGCCGAGGCCGGCGGGCGAGGCTGCGCCGCAGCGCCGGGATATTCAATCTCACAGGCAGGAATGGCTGTGCTACCTTGGGGGTAGAATCTCGAAAGATGGTCGCGGTGAAGAGATTTTACGGCGGTGGCATCCGGAACCGCCAATGTGCAAGGGGAGCCGGGCAATCGCCGAGATCGGCGCGGCTCGGATTCCGAAATTCGTTCGGCAAGCATTACCATAGAAAGCCCATTATCGCGATTGCCTAAGCCGGGTTCAACCATTGCGGACTATTATGATACCGCATTCGCCGCGCGTCGGCCTGCTATTTCTTTTTCTCCGGTGCCGGAGCCAACGCATTCAACCTCGCCAATTCCTGCGTCGCGTGCGGGTCGCCGGCGGCAGCGGCTTTTTCAAGCCAGGCCTTCGCCTTCGCCACATTTTTCGGGACGCCCAGGCCCCGCAGGTAGAGCAGCCCAATCCGCCGCATTGGACCAGCTTCCCCGCCAACCGCAGCTCGCCGATACCAACCAGCCGCCTTGCGGTAATTCCGCGTAACACCGTAGCCCTTCTCGTAGAGCCAGCCGACGCCGCCCATCGAATAATAATCGCCTGCCGCCGCCGCTCGCCGCCACCAATACATCGCTTGCCTGTAATTCTTTCGGGTGCCCAGCCTCCGGGTGTCCAGCCAGCCCAAGCTTCGCATGGCTCGAACATTGCCGTCGGCAGCGGCCCTTTGCCACCACTTCGCCGCAGCCTTGTAATCCCGCGGAACGCCAGCGCCCTCGGCGTACAGTACGCCAACCCCGTAGAGTGCCTCGCCGGGCGTCGCCGACCCGGCCAGAAACCGCGACATCGCAATCTGATACCATTTTGCCGCTCGCCGGGCGCTTCTTGGAAGGCCCAAACCTCGATGGTACATGTACCCAAGGTTGAGCGCTGCTGGTGCGTCCCCAAGCCTGGCTGCGGAACGGTACCATCCGGCGGCCTTACCGTAGTCGCGCGGTACGCCACGACCGCGCTCATAGAGGGTGCCAAGATTGTCCTCCCCAGGCGGGTATCCATCTTCGGCGGCCTTCTTTATCCATTCGGCCGCTCGGCCGAGATCCCTCGGCACCCCTTGCCCACGGAGGTAGCAGAGTCCAAGGTTATCCAGCGCCGCGCCGTTCCCTTGGACGGCAGCGCGACGGAACCATTTGGCCGCCCGCACATAGCTCCGACGCACCCCTGCACCGCGGCGATAAAGGATGGCAAGGTTATTCTGGGCTGGCGCGTAACCCTGCATAGCGCTCCGTCGAAACCAATAGGCTGCCCGTGCGTAGTCAACCCTCACGCCCGAACCATGCTCGTACCGTAGGGCGAGCCGGAACTGCTCGGCCGCGCTGCCGCAGGCCGCCAGCGGTCCTGGCCGTCCCGGCTGCGGCCCAGATTGGCTTTGTGCCGGAGCGGAGTTCTCTGGCCCACCCAACGCACCCGGACAAGATGACAGCACCGAGAGAGCGGCACACAACAGGCAACAAGCCCATGTCCGCCCCGGGAGGCACCAGTTGTGGCGAAGACGGCTCTCTTGGAAATCCTCCAAAATGCTGCAGGTTCGCTTGATATGCATGGCCGAAATCCTCAGGGGCTTTGTTGGCCGAACATCACCCCAGGTCCCGCCGGGCCAGGGTTGACAGCCGGGCCACGGCATACACCCCCAGGATGATGCCGCAGGCAAGATACGCCGCCCGCAGCAGCCATATCCAACGCAATATTGAGCTGAGTTCCATCCCGTCGGCCGCCCGTCCGCGGGGCACAAGCCACGCCAAAACCATCAGGGTACAGACTGGGCCGGGGTAGGCAACCATCCGAAGCCCAGCCAGGAGGGGAGAGCGGGTGCCGCCCCCCGCCGGGCCGGGCCTTAGCCCGAACAACAACCTGCCAAGCGTGCTAATGCGGCAGGCTGGAAAAATCCCGAAATAGACGAGCACCAGCGCCGCTGACACCAGCCAGGCCCACGGCCAGCGAAAAAGGGAGACTCCCCTTGAGAAAAATGGCGAGGGCTGCGCCCCGAAGGCTCCGGCCGCGCCAATCGCAACGAGCGTGAGCCACCAGTCGACTGCAACCGCACCACTGCTACGTAGCAGCAGCGGCGCGGTTGCGGCGGGCGTATGCACCACGCGCGTGGCTCCAGCGTAGTCGTGCAATGACGCGCCTCCCGACCCCGCGAGGCCGGCGACGATCAGGTCCACTGCCAGTACGACCGCAGCACCGATAGCCGCCGCCGCTGCTACCGCCGTACCGGGTCGCCCGAAGGCGTAGGCCGATGCACCGATTGCGGCCGCGACGACGACGGGGCCGGGGAAAACCAGCACCCGCAGAGCCGCTCGCGGCCAGCCGACGGCCTCGACGCGCAGGCCGAGAAGCGCGCCTCCGAAGGTACAGCCCCAACACGTAGGTAAGGCACCGAAGTACACCAACAAGGCCACGGCGGCGAGTCCGGGGCCCACCAGCATCGTCAGATGATTGAGTTCGCTCATTTTGGCAGCCCCGCTCAGCACGTCGTAGGTCGAACCCAAGCCAGCGAGCCATCGCACCGTATCCCAAAGAATCCCCCACCCCAATGCCGCCGTACCGAATAAAAGGATATCAATGCCCGCGGCACCTGCGCGGCGTAGTCGCAGCATGTCGCCCGTCGCACGTGTTAGCCTGTTTTCCACAATTTCACCCTGGTCCGACCATGCCACACCGCTGGACTGCCGAGCTACCGAGGCCCTTATCCCGAAGGCACTGGCTATCCCATCGCCGACACCCGGTGCCGGGTTCAACCATTGCGGACTATTATGATACCGCACCCGCCGCGCGTCGGCCTGCTATTTCTTTTTCTCCGGTGCCGGAGCCAAAGCATTCAACCTCGCCAATTCCTGCCTCGCGTGCGGGTCGCCGGCGGCAGCGGCTTTCTCAAGCCAGGCCTTCGCCTTCGCTTTTTCATGCACTCTCGCTGGGCATGCCTCTCAATGCCTGTGCGCGAGGGCTAAGCTGTTACATTCTGGCTCCCCGTGGGCTTCGTCCCCGTTTCACCCCTCATTTTCCGGGCCACCCCGATCGCCCAGGCTGGGATCGCCAACGCCCCGACCCCTGGACGTAGCGGTAGCGGAGGCCCTTGTAAACCAAGAAAGGCGGCTGCACCGCAGCGCCCTCCACCCAACGGCCTCGCAGCCACCATCGCTTGCGCGACACCGCGCCCCGGGACCTCCGCTCCGCCTCGAATCTGGGCCTGCCGCAAACGCCAATGTCCCCCCATTGGTATAGGCGGTTCCGACGCGGCCCGGCCATCTGCGTCCATCGGGTGGTCACCGAGAGTGATGGAACGCCGAACACGTCAGACCGCCGAAACCGGAACAGAAATGCGTGCATACCAAGGTTTTTATTCTCGCCAGAAAGGTCCCCGGTAACCTCGAGCGACCCGTTCTTCCCGACGATGATGGCAACGCGCCCGCCGGAAAAAACACCGTAATAGCTCCCGGGCCGAAGCCTGCCGTGGAACGGCGCGGACCCGGGAAGACCCGCCGTTGGGTTCCTTTCCATATTGAGATGGAGGCGCTCAGCACGCCGCCCTGCCTCCCCACCGATCACCAGGGCGGCGACGACGACCGCGACCGCGACAAAAGCCGAAAGCATGACCCAGAGGAATTTCATTCTCAACAGCCTATACATAACCGCAACAAAACCGCCCCGCCACCGCCCGCGGCTAAAGACGGTTGAACACATGCATCCAGAATACGTCCCAGAAAGGATAGACCGTATTTAACCAACGCTGGAGGGCATCGTGCTCCGCGGTCGTGAGGGGCTGGCCCTGTGCCATGTTCATGAGGCCGTGGTAGTACGGGTCGTTCTTGGTACCCTTCGCAGGGCAGCGATCCATGTCGTGGATCGCTGGATTCTGCGCCGTCTTGTAAATCCAAGGCCTGTGGGTTCGGGAAATTATTCCTGCGGCGTCGACCCACTCGCCGCCACCCGGCACCTCGTGGTAGGTGGCGGTCATCCACGTCAGCACGTCTTTGCCCGTCACATGGCCCGAGGGGTCCACCCTTCCCACCGGGTTGATCATCACAAACTGATACGTGTTGGTGCCGTTGATGTTGAGCTTACCACTGGCACCGCAGGCTGGGCGAAATCCCGTCGGGACCGACGGGCGAGGCTGCAGCGTCGGGATAGTTGGTGGGCCGGCGTCCACAGGTGTTTCGTTTGTCGCGACCATCTTTTTACTCACTCTAATTGAATGCAGCGTTGCACTGTTAATTATTTGCCGCTACGGCCACAACGCTTGTCCAAGCGTCAGAATGCCACCCATTTTACCGCCGGTCCTTGGGCAAGCCAGTGGCCCACTAAATCCGCCATTATTTCCATTAACTACTCATGTCGCTGTTTCACTTCTCCGTCCAGCCAGTTCGCAGCGGCTAACAAGGATACTGCACTATTCCATGCGAGCGCGGCGGCAAATACAGAGAAAAGCGCCGCGAGTTTCGTGACGTTAAAGCTGTCGCGGCTGTGCCACGTTTCCAGCCAGACAAGTGCGGCATACAGCAACATTGCGACAAGCACCAGTTTCGCTACCCGCCTTATCCACAACGGGCATGGCTCGACAACGCGATCCCAACGCGGCGCTTTACCAGTACTGGCTCTCCCATACCGTAGCAGGGCACGGGCCTTGGCTACCCCCGTGGCGTAGGTGCCCGCAGCGGCGCAGAGCAGTGACCCGGGAAAAATACCGTAGCCCATGATGATCGCATAATAGGTGTGCGTTACCGATGTGAGTGCCAGAACAACGGCGAGCATTCCTGCAGCACTCCCGAGAACAATTGCCGCAACGGAAGCGCCCCTCAACGCCTGCGACCTAATGGTTGGTTGAACGCGACTATTGCCCACGAGCACCCCTTCAAGTCTCTAAACGGTACCGCCCTTACAATTGCATTGGCATTTAGAAAGTGCCGCCTTGAATGCGGCGTTATTTATTTGTAATTGCCTGGCCAGCAGGCCGAACTCTTGGCCGCTGCCAGCCTGGGAATTGGCGGGGAGCGACTGGGCCGCAGTTTCTGCCGCCGCCGCCGCTCCCGCAGCGATGAGATTTGTCAACCCCAAACGAGCAAGACTCTGCCCAAGCCTCGCAAAAGCCATCTGTTCGTTGGCATTTGCAAACTGCGCCAATCCCGCCAGATAGTTCTGGAATGCCGCCCGATTGGCGTTTGCCAGTTGTTGCAGCGCCTTCGCCACGCAGTTTCCACAAAGCCCGCTCGCATCCACCGCATCTACCGGATTGCCCATCACGAATTGATACGTGTTGGCACCGTTGATGTCGAGCGCGTTGGGTGACAAGCCGAAGCCGCTGGTTGCGTCGGCCTCGCGAAATCCCGCCGAGGCCGGCGGGCGAGGCTGCGCCGCAGCACCGGGATGGTTAATCTCACAGGCAGGAATGCCCGGCGCTGCCACGCACCCGTTTTTAGCGACGCGCCCCGCTCGGCTCCTGAATTCTTCAACAACCATTACCATACGCCACCAACCTTGAAGCCCCAGATTACAGTGGGCCTATTATACAAAAACTTTGTTCCATGGGGCAATGTTGGTGAAAAGAAACAAAACAAAAAAACCTAGCTGCCTCCCCGTTTAACCTATATAAAAATTATCCACCATCACTGCGAGTAAAAACGTAATAGTCGACATCTAACGATGCGCCAATATCTACGAGCCAGCGTAACTCTGGTGGACCGAGAAATAATTCTGCCCTGTGCCCATAGTCGCAGACGCCACTGCGTAGGCAGACCTCAGCGTCTTTTGGTAGGTATGCAAAGTTTGCGACGCACTTGTCGACCTTCGCGATCAATGATCTCACGTGAGAGGCCAGCGACGGCTCCGCAGGATGCACATCGGATGCGAGACACCAATTGTTTACACCTGCAGGCGGACGCCCGGGTGCGCTCGGAACACCCTTTATTGCGGTTGAATCAGGTACCAGCTTAAGAATTTCACTAATTTCCGCAGGATCACAGGAAAAACGCCAGACTATCAACCTGACTGCCAGCTGAGTCCGTTTTTTATTCATACTCGACACCTTGCATTCACTGTCAGGTTCCTCATCACGGAACCCTTATTCCTATTGGTTGTGGCGGCCCACTGCCTGAAACCGGAACGGTATACAGGTTGCCTTGCGGGTCACTCGCGATGTCTTGGCCAGCGCCAATACCAAAATCGTCTTTAAAGGCGTGGGCATCATCGTAGCCGAGTTGCTGAACGACCTGGTTCAATCTGCCTTTACTCAATCTCTTGATGTTACCTCTATTCGGCCCCTCATCTCCCGGCGCCGCCACGGCCTTGCCGCCTGGCGGTTTGCTGCCGGATCCGCCGGTACTGGTCGGCGGGCACGAACTCCCGCGAGCGCCGCCAGGCGCTCGCGGCTGGCCCTGCGGTCCCACCTTAGAACCGGGCTGCGCGGCCGTTCCCCATTATCCAAGGATCCCGGTTTGCCAGCGGGATCATGTCGCCCGCCCCACCCGCCGGCGGGGGATCAAAAGGCGGTGCCAGGGCGGCCAACCACGGCATAAAGTCTACCAGCGGCGAGAGAAGCTCGCCATCCTCTTATACAAAAACTTTGTTCCATGAGGCAATGGCCATGGAAAGAGACAAAACAAGAAAACACTAGCTGCGTCCCCGTTTGACCCGTCCCCGTTTCACTCCCGCGCACGTCTTAAATCCCCATCGGGGCCCACTTCATGCTTGTCCAGTAAATACCCAAATGAAATAACACACCCAAGCCGACCCAAAAACCGAACACTGCCGCTACAAGCAGCAACCCACGTTGAATCACTGTTAAATTTGGGCGAATTGACAGCATGATAAGCGGTGTCGCACACCCGAGTGCGGCACCAGTCAGCCAGAGAACCAGCAGCAAAATTGGGGCATTGTCGAGGAATACTCCTGAAAATGATATGGATCCAGCAAGCCATGTCGCGAGCATCAATGCAGTGTAAATGCAGAAAAATATTATCCTCATACCAATCTTGTGGATGCCGAGTGCATCCGATCCTGCCCGCCCACAGATATGGCCGGCCACCACAGGTATGATGCATCCGGGCACGGCCAATACAGCGGCTTCAACGAGAGTCACTCCGATCCCGCCGCCTATTTGCCACAATAGCGTGGCCGAAACACCCATGGCATTCACACCAATCCCAAAATCATTGCCCTGCAAGCAACAAAATATCCATATTACCCAGAGCCACAACCACAAGGCCGCGACGATGGCAAGGCCGGCACGAGCGATGGTTTGAGTCCATAGGCATGGTCGGTGCCTAATCCAAGTGTTATCAGTGTAAGCCAGCCATGCCGCCAACACGGCGAATAGCGGCTGACCGATAACCGGCAAGGAAACGTATAGAGACCCACCATCATTCGTAGGAGCGGAGGTATTCTCCCTCCAGAACATGAAAAAAACTATAGTGAGCACCAATTGCAAGGCTACCGCCCAAGCCACGTTCACCGCGACATCCTTCGTAAAGGCTCGCCACCTTATAAGCGCTCCTGAATACAAAGCATCTCCTGAAGATTATTTGTCGGGCTGCGGAAATAATGTCGTGCCAGCAGGTAGCTGATTATTCACCCATTCGTTATTCAAGTTCTCCCAAAGATAATTCGGAATAGGCGGCCCTAATCCCCAGATGGGCCCGATATTCTCCGTTTGGACTCCACCGGCCTGGAGCACCTGCTGCGCAAGTTCGGCACAGTTGTTGTCGTACTAACTGTACGGCTCGTTGACGATGGCCTTTGCCTCCTTATTCATATTCGCCGTGCGGCCTTTACATTCCGGGATTCGCATCTCATTGGGGTACCGTTGCGCGTGGTTCGTCTTGTTATGCTCCGCCTTCGATTGCGCGTTCCAAAAGGCGTTCAGGTTCGGGTACCATTGCTGCGTATTGCCTGATGCGGATCCGTTGCCGGGAGCGTTCTTCGAATAATACGTCCAACCGCTGCCGCTGTTGCCGACCAGCACCGCTGCGTGCCCATAGCCGTCGGTTTCACCCGGAGAAGTTAGCGCGATAACGTACGTTCCCAGGGGGTCCGCGTACCCCACCGGATTGCACATCACAAACTGGTACGTGTTGGTACTGTTGGGGTTGGGCGCGTTCGGCGGCGAGCCGAAGCCACTGGTCGCATTGACTGGGCGAAATCCCGTCGAGGCCGGCGGGCGAGGCTGCGCCGCAGCACCGGGATGGTTCATCTCACAGGCAGGAATGCCCGGCGCTGCCACGCACCCGTGCATCGCAGCGCGCCCCGCTCGGCTCCTGAATTCTTCGTCAAGCGTTACCATACGCCACCAACCTGCAGGCCCCTCGATTACCGTAAGCCCATCATATCGCCTCCATGCTTGATGCAACAACGGCCGCGGGACAAAACCAGATAGCAAACCCTAGCTGCGTTCCCGTTTGACTCCTCGCGACAATCCGTGCCGACGGTTCTTCATTATCGCGGTCCTTTCCGCCCAATAGGCAACTTCCTCCGGAACAGTCATGCCTTGGATTTGCCGGTAGACCCGCGCAGCACCCCTGCGTTTCATCGCCACGCAATCAAACCTGCTTTTCGCCTTCAATCTTATCGTCTTCATCATTGATCACCTCAAGCGGACTAAAAATCCCGATGGCACCGTAACCGGATGCAACATTAACTTCATTATAACGTTCGATCCTCTCAAATTGCACAATATGCTTGAAGTTCCAACTCACAATCAATTGGCAATGTGACACAGTCGCCAACGCGACGTGCCGTGCGTCCGTCAGCGATTTCGGCCCCACAATTCCCTCCGTGATATACGCCTCCGCCAAGCGCAGCGCGCCGGCTTGAATTTCCGCGATCAGTGAAACTGCCTCCGTAGCTCGGTAGAAACGCCTGATCCGCTCCGGAGCCACAGAAATTTCTTCTTCCACAAGCGCGGAGGTAATCAATTCAAATCGCCCAGCCTCCACGAGATCAAAAAATTGCTGGCTTGCGATGGCAAACGCGCGATCAAATACACCCCCGTAAACGGAAGTGTCCGCATAAACACGTATCGCCTTCCGCTTGCTGGTGGGCTTGTCCATAGTCTTCGCCATCAATCACCCTTTACGAATGTCTTGCGATTATATACGCCCACTTGTTCGCTTCCACAACGCCCGCGGCCCCCTGCACCGCCGGGTTGCTCATCGCAAACTGATACTTGTTGGCACCGTTGGGGTTGAGCGCGTTCGGTGACAAGGCGAAGCCGCTGGTTGCGTCGGCCTCGCGAAATCCCGCCGAGGCCGGCGGGCGAGGCTGGGCCGCAGCGCCTGGATAGTTCATCTCACAGGCAGGAATGGCTGTGCTACCTTGGGGGCGGAACCTCGTAAAATGGTTGCGGTGAAGAGATTTTACGGCGATGGTATCCGGAGACGCCGGGACGCGAAGAGGGCTGGGCAATCGCCGGGATCGGCGAGGATCGGGGTCCGAGATTCTTTCGGCAAGTGTTACCATAGGAAGCCCATTATCGCGATTGCTTAAGCCGGCTTCAACCACGGACCCAGCCGCGGGCTGCGGCCCGCGAGTCGGGAGTCGACAATTCACCATCCCGGCGCGGCCGGGATAAACTCCGGACGCAAAGGAGGGCGAAGGACGAACGAGGGGATCCATCCCGATGGCCTTCGGGATAAACGCCTTACACGGATTTTCACAGATTAAATGACGGTGAGGGCGGCGGCCCGCGGGATGTTCACCGCTGGGGACGCGGGGGTACGCAGAGGATGGACGGAGGACGCTGCGCGAGAGAGGAGCACGGTGGCTGTGGCCGCAGGGGGGCGCGGGGACGGGTTAAACACGAAGGCGCGAAGGCACGAAGGCGCGGCGCGACGATTTTTTACTGGTGGGGACGCGACGCGGCCAGTCCCGATGCGCTGGTCCTCCAGCATCGGGATTTCGGCATCCATGCCTTAACGGTAGGGTTCGAGGAAGGCGGAATGCGCGGCCGGCTTAAAATTGTTCACGGGTTCTGCGCGCTTGATGAAATCGCAGTTCCGGGCGATGCGTTTATTTGAAGCGTGCCTGTAGGTGAAATACCTATGCTTGAATGCGGCATAATACCTATGACGAAATAGGGAGGGTTTGGATGCCGCCGCAGGCTGGGGTAGTTAAGATGAAAAGTGGATTTGGTGCGCCTCGTGCCGATGTTCGACGCAATTTCCCGTTGCGTTGCTCTGCGGAGGTGGCGTATGAAATTGACGCAAAAGATCAAATACGATGCGGATCGCACCGTAGGGTTTGGGGAGTCTGTGGCCAGACTTCCGGGATGTGAAGGCTTGCCGTCGTGCATTCAGTGCGGGACCTGCTCGGGTACCTGCCCCATGAGCATTTACATGGACCTTTCGCCGCGGCAGGTGATTGGTTTGGTGCGCGCGGATTTCAAAAAAGAGGCACTGTCCTGCAATACGATCTGGCTTTGTTCATCGTGTTATGCCTGCACGGTTCAATGCCCGCGGGAGATCGGTATTACCGAAATCATGTATGCGCTTAAACAGCGTGCCATTCGGGAACATACTTTTCCGGCGGGATTTCCCATTGCAATTCTGGCTCGAGAGTTCACCCGCATGGTTACCCGCAAAGGCCGCATTACCGAAACATTGCTGGTCATGAAACTTTTTTTACGCGCCAACTGGCGCGCAGCCTTGGCCTCGTGGTGGCTGGGGCTGGGCTTGATTCGCACCGGGCGTTTTGTTCTGCGGCAGGAGCAAATCCAAGGGCATCGCGAACTGGCGACGATGCTGGCGCAAACCAAAGAGACCGGCGAGGGAGGTGCACCATGAAATACCATTACTTTCCAGGTTGTTCACTCAAGGGGTTGGGGCGGGCCTACGAAGAATCGTTGCTGCCGGTGATGGAGCGGTTGGGCGTGGAACTCCATGAAATTGAGGACTGGAATTGTTGTGGGGCGACGGTGTACATGGCCACCGACCAGGGGAATGCATGTGTGCTGGGGGCGCGAAATATGGCGTTGGCGGAAAAAAACGGGGCTGGTGATATCGTGGCTCCGTGCAACGCCTGTTATCTTACTTTGAACAAAGCCAAACATTGTCTGGCGGAATCATCGGCGATACGCCGGAATGTGGAGCGGGCCATGGCCGAAGCCCATTTAACCTACAGCGGCAATCTGGCGGTCCGTCATCCACTGGATGTGTTGGTACACGACGTGGGCCTGGAGGCGATCCGGCGGGAGGTGGTGCGGCCGCTGACGAAATTAAAAGTTGCGCCCTACTACGGCTGTCAGGCAGTGCGGCCGCAGTGTACGTTTGATGACCAGTGGAACCCGACATCCATGGATCAGGTTTTGACGGCATTGGGGGCGACGGTCGTTGATTATCCACTTAAAACCCGCTGTTGCGGGGGCAGCCTCACCGGAACCGTCCCGGAAGCCGGCTTGCGGTTGACTTACATTTTGCTGCAGGAGGCCCTGCGGCGCGGCGCGGAGGTGATTGCCACGATCTGTCCGCTGTGTCAGTTCAATCTTGACGGCTATCACGATCAGATTGCGCGGCGGTGGGGGGCGGTGCGCATTCCCGTGGTCTATCTGACGCAGTTGATGGGGGTAGCGTTTGGGATGGCACCGGATGCACTCGGTCTGAAGCGCAACTTCCTGCCCGCCGAACCGCTGCTAGCCATGTCATGAGATGCCGCCGGCGGCAGATGGCTCAAGCGGGCGGCGAAAGGATCGGCTATGAAGGTAAAAGATGACCAACCTCTTCGGATCGGCTTTTATGTCTGCCATTGCGGCCATAACATCGCCGGGGTAGTGGATTGTGCGGCGGTGGCGCAATACGCCGCGACCTTGGAGGGGGTTGTGCTATCCCGCGATTATAAGTACATGTGTTCGAGTCCGGGCCAGGAACTGATACGGGAAGATATACGCGACCACAACCTGAATCGCGTGGTGGTAGCATCGTGTTCGCCGCTGCTTCACGAGCATACCTTCCGCACGGCCGTGGCCGCCGGCGGCCTGAACCCCTTTCTGTTTCAAATGGTGAATATCCGGGAACACGACGCCTGGGTGCATACGGACAAGGCTGCGGCCACGGATAAGGCGAAAGCCTTGGCGGCTGCGGCCATACGCCGCGTGGCGCGGCATCGGCCGTTGGAGACCACGCGTGCCCCGATTCATCCGGACGTTTTGGTGGTGGGCGGGGGCATCTCGGGAATACACGCCGCCCTGACGCTGGCCAACGCCGGCAAGAAAGTTTACCTGGTGGAACGCGACCCAAGCATCGGCGGCCACATGGCGCAGTTTGATAAGACCTTTCCGACGCTGGATTGCGCGGCCTGCATTTTAACGCCAAAAATGTCGGCCGTACGGGCCCACAAAAACATCGTGTTGTGGACTTATTCAGAAGTCGCGAAAGTTGAGGGCTACGTGGGCAATTATACGGTTACCGTGCGGCGCAAGGCGCGCTATGTTCAGGAGGAGCTGTGTGTCGGCTGTCAGGAATGTGTGGAGGCGTGTGTCTTTAAGGAACCGAAATTTCCGGACCGTTTTAACGTGGGTCTGTCCCGACGAAAGCCAATTTATATGCCGTTTCCGCAGGCCGTGCCGCAGGCGGTGGTCATTGATCCGGAGCGTTGCATTGAATTAAAAACCGGCAAATGCAAGAAGACCTGCCTGGAAGCGTGTGCGGACCGCCATGCCATCGATTTCCAGCAGAAAGAGGAGTTGGTACAGATCCATGTCGGCTCGATGATTGTGGCCACCGGGTATGAGCTTTTTGATCCCCGGCGTCTGCCGCACTACGGATACGGTCGTTACCCGGATGTTCTGACCACGCTGGAGTGTGAAAGGCTGATTTCCAGTTCCGGCCCGACGGGCGGGGAGTTGCGTTTGCACTCGGGTCAAGCGCCGACGGCGGTCGGTTTTGTTCTTTGCGCGGGTTCGCGCGATTATAAAACTAATCGCTGGTGTTCGCGGACTTGCTGCATGCACTCCATGAAACTGGCGCAAATCATACGCGAGCGCACCGGTGCGGAAGTTACACTGTTTTACATTGATATTCGGGCTCCGGGCAAAGGGGGCGAGGAATTCTACGATCGCGCGCTGGCGCAGGGGGTTAAGTTTGTGCGGGGGCGGGTTGCGGAAGTGAGCGATTGTCCATTGTCGCCGGCGGAACAGGGCAAGCTGATCGTTCGGGTGGAAGATACTCTGGCGGGCATGGTACGGCGGATTCCACTGGATATGGTGGTGTTGGCCGTGGGTATGGAGCCGCAGGCCAACGCCCAGGAAGTGCGGCGCATCATGAACATGAGTTGCTCGGCGGAAGGCTGGTTCCTGGAAAAGCATCCGAAGATGGCTCCGGTGAGCACGTTTACCGATGGGGTGTTTATCGCCGGCTGCTGCCAAGGGCCGAAAGACATTCCGGACAGTATCGCCCAAGCCGGGGCGGCGGCGGCTGAGGCGCTGGCGCTGATTGATGCCGGCGGCATCGATCAAGAGCCGAACACCGCCTATATCTCGGAGGAAGATTGCAGCGGGTGTAAATCGTGTGTGGATCTGTGCCCGTACAAGGCTATTGCTTTCGATCCGGTGAAAGAAAAAGCTTCCATCAATGCCGCTCTGTGCAAAGGGTGCGGCGTTTGTGTGGCGGCATGTCCATCCGGGTCCATAGGGCAGAACCTGTTTGAAGATCAGGAGGTATTTGAGGAAATTGAAGGAGTGCTGGCCCATGCCTGAGAATAACTGGCAACCCCGCATCGTCGCGTTTTTCTGCAGTTGGTGTACTTACACCGCGGCGGATCTGGCGGGCGTTTCGCGCCTCAAGTATGCGCCCAATATTCGCATCATCCGCCTGATGTGTTCGGGACGGGTTGATCCGCAATTTGTACTTGAGGCCCTGGCCAGAGGCGCGGACGGCGTTTTGATCGGGGGATGCCATCCCGGAGATTGCCACTATGCCGAGGGCAATTTCAAAACCCTGCGCCGCTACCAGATGCTGCGGCGGGTGCTGGGGGCCATGGGGATTTCCGAAGAGCGCATCCGGCTGGAATGGATTTCCGCCTCGGAGGGTGAACGTGTGCGCATGGTCATTAACGATCTGGTGGAACGGATTCGGATTTTAGGACCGCTGGATTTACCCGGACGCCTGGCCGCGTGTGATGCGGAGCTGGGCGCGTCAGCCCAGGCCCTACGGTTGCCGCAATATCGGCAACCCGCGGCGGATTTGCGGGAGGTGATCCATGGCTAAGCCGAAAATAGGATTTTACTGGTGTGCATCGTGCGGCGGCTGTGAAGAGGCGGTGGTGGATCTGGCAGAGGATATTCTGGCCGTTACCGCGGCGGTGGACATTGTGTTTTGGCCGGTGGCGATGGACTATAAAAAAGCGGATGTTACCAGCCTGCCGGACCAAGCTCTGACGGCGACATTCATCAATGGGGCCATTCGCACCAGTGAACAAGAGGAGATGGCCCGTTTGCTGCGGGCTAAGAGCCGCTATCTGATTGCCTTTGGGGCCTGTGCCCAACTGGGAGGAATTCCAGCATTAGCCAATGAGTTCTCCCGGGAGGCGATCTTGAGCTGGGTTTATCAGGATGCCCCAACCGTGGTCAATCCAGAGCGGGTGCGACCGGCGGTTCGCACAGACGATGATGGCCGAACGCTGACGCTGCCGGAATTCCGAAATGTGGTGCGAACGCTGAACCAGGTGGTGGAGGTGGATTATTACCTGCCGGGGTGTCCGCCGACACCCAAACTTATCAAGGCCGCGGTTGGAGCCTTGCTGGAAGGCAAGTTGCCGCCGCGCGGGACGGTGCTGGCACCGGATGTGGCGTTATGCGAGGAGTGTCCGCGGAAGAAAACCAAACCGCAGGATCTTCATTTCACCGCTTTCAAGCGGCCGCATCTGGTACCGCTGGATCCGGAGCTATGCCTGTTGGCGCAGGGATTGGTGTGCATGGGGCCGGCGACACGCGGCGGTTGTGGGGCCTTGTGCCCGGGTGCGAATATGCCCTGTACCGGATGTTTCGGCCCCACATCGCGGGTGCGTGATCAAGGGGCCAAGATGCTATCCAGCCTGACTTCGGCCATGGAGGCGAAGGAAGTTCCAGAGGTGGAAAAGGTGCTGGCGGGAATTCCCGATCCGGTGGGTACTTTTTATCGCTACGGTCTGGCGGGCAGTTTGTTGCGGGTGAATACCACTGCGGCCGCCGCCGCATCCAAGGAGGCATTATGACAACGGATTCGGCACAGGTTGACCCCAAGGCCCGCGCCACAGCGGCCTTGGAAAATTCCCGGCGACGGCATATCACCATTGATCCAATCACCCGGCTGGAAGGGCATGGCAAAATTGATATTTTTCTGGATGACCAGGGAGATGTCGAGCGGGCTTATCTGCAGGTTCCGGAGTTGCGCGGTTTTGAAGCTTTCTGTGTGGGCCGGCCGGCGGAGGATATGCCGCAGATCACCAGTCGCATCTGCGGCGTTTGTCCTACCGCGCACCACATGGCGGCAACCAAGGCTCTGGACAATCTCTACCAGGTTCAGCCACCTCCGGCGGCGGTGGCCATCCGGGAACTTATCTACAATGCGTTTGTGCTGGAAGATCATGCTTTGCACTTTTACATTCTGGCCGGCCCGGATTTCATTGTCGGTCCGCAGGCTCCGGCGCAGCAGCGCAACATCCTGGGCGTTTTGGGAAAGGTGGGACAGGAAGTTGGGGTTAAGGTTATTTCCATGCGCCGGCGTCTGCGCGACCTGATTGCTTATTTCGGGGGCAAGGTCATTCATCCGGTTTTTGGATTACCGGGGGGAATATCCAAAGCCCTGGCACCGGCGGACCTGCCGCAATTCCGGCAGCTTGCCGCGGAGGCCCGCGAATTTGCGGTTTTCACCCTGCAGTTATTCCGGAAAATTGTGCTGGGTAATGCTGAATATGTGGATTTAATCAAGTCCGATCCCTATACCCATCGCACGTATTACATGGGGTTGGTGGATGACCGCAACCGCGTGAACTTTTATGACGGGATGTTGCGCGTGGTGGGACCGGATGGTCGGGAGTTTGCCAAGTTCGCGGCGGGCCAGTTTGCCGAGCATATCGCCGAGCACGTGGAACCCTGGAGTTGCGTCAAGTTCTGCTTTTTGAAGTCTATCGGCTGGCATGGTTTTCAGGAAGGTCCGCAGAGCGGAGTCTTTGCGGTGGCTCCGCTGGCCCGGTTGAACGCCGCCGAAGGCATGGCCACGCCGGAAGCCCAGCAAGCCTACGAAGAATTATTTTCCACGTTGGGCGGCCGGCCGGTGCATCATACGTTGGTCATGCACTGGGCCAGGGTGGTGGAAATGCTCTATGCCGCGGAACGGATGGTGGAACTGGTGGCCGATCCGGGCATCGCCAGCCCTGATATTCGGGTGATTCCAACGGCCCGGCCGCAGCGGGGCGTGGCGGTGGTGGAAGCGCCGCGGGGCACTTTGTATCATCATTATGAAACCGATGAAAGAGGAATCATCACGCGGGCCAACCTCATCGTGGCCACGCAAAATAATGCGGCCCGCATTGCCATGAGTGTGGATAAAGCCGCCCGCAGCCTCATCCGGAAGGGCCAGGTTACGCCGGGTCTGTTGAATATGGTGGAGATGGCCTTTAGAACCTATGACCCATGTTTTGGCTGTGCGTCGCACGCCCTGCCTGGCAAGTTGCCTTTGCGCGTGTGCATTTATGATTCCAGGCATGTGCTGCGCCGCGAGTTGTGCCAACCGTAGGGCTGGGCCAGGCACGGTATAAACAAACGTGATGGGAGGCGCTGTGGTTGGAGCACGGGCCACGTTTCGGCTACCGGCATCGGCCGGGCGTAGCTGGAATTGAACACCGCATCCGCGGATCGCCCGTTCAACCCGGCCCGGGCGTGACGCTGCGGCCTTGAATTTCCGGGGGCGCGTTCGTATCCTGTTGGGTTTGGTCCGCACGCAACGGACCTGCCTGGAAGGTAACGGAGCTGTTCGTGGATATTCCGATAGATTCGCAGGTGCTGGAAAAAGCCGGGGCGCTGATTGAAGCCCTTGGTTACATTCAGCGCTTCAACGAAAAAATTGTGGTGGTGAAGCTCGGCGGTTCCTTCATGGACAACCAGGATGAGTTTCGCAAGGTTCTTACCGATATTGTCTTTATGCACGCCGTGGGGATGAGGCCGGTGGTGGTACACGGCGGCGGCAAAGCCATTACGCAGGCCATGGCCGACGCGGGTATTCAAGCCCAGTTTGTCCTGGGGCGGCGTTATACCGACGAGCGTACTCTGGCCATTGCCGAGCACGTGCTGATCAACGACATCAATGCGTTTATTGTGCGGAGCATCAATGAACTGGGAGGCAAGGCCATGCCGCTGCATTCTTTGGGCAGCGGGGTGCTCTTTGCCCGAAAGCTGTTTCTTTCCGATGGTCAGGGGCAAAAGGTGGATATCGGCTGCGTGGGAGAAATAACGCAGGTGAACGCGGCGCTGCTGGCGGCGTTGGCCCAGGCCGATTTTATTCCGGTCATCGCCCCGATCGCCCGTGATGCCGCCGGCGGAAAATTAAATGTCAATGCCGATACCGCGGCGGGGTTTGTGGCCGCGGCCTGCCGGGCGGAGAAGCTGGTGCTGGTATCCGATACCCACGGCATTCGGGCGAAAAAGGATGATGCCCAGTCGCTTTTACGCAGCGCCACCAAAGCCCATATTCAAGAGCTTATCACCACCGGGGAACTGGGTGAAGGCATGCTGCCCAAGGTGGAAGCCTGTTTTATCGCCCTGGATGGCGGCGTGCAGAAAACCCACATTATCGACGGGCGCTTTCCGCACGCCTTGCTGCTGGAAATTTATTCCGACCAGGGTGTGGGAACCCAGATCATCCGGAATTAACATGGACCTTGGCACCGCACCGCTGGTTTTCGGCAGGGGGTGGAGGCTGTTGTGGGCACGGTGCCACGGGGTTGCGGCGGTGAGGCAAGAGGGCAGTTAAAGAAAGGCTTCGCCCATGAAAAAAAATGGTAAACTTGATTTTATCGATATTTCGGCCACACCGCGGCCCATGCTGGATCACCTGCTGGATACCGCGGCGGGCCTGAAGGCCGAGCATCAGGCCACGGGCCGTAACGAACCGTTGTTAATGGGCAAAGTTCTGGCGATGATTTTTGAAAAGCCGTCGCTGCGCACCCGGGTGAGTTTTGACGTGGCCATGCGGCACCTGGGCGGGGCGGCATTGTACATATCCCCGGCGGAAATCGGCTTGGGTAAACGCGAAAGCGTGGCTGATGCGGCCCGCGTGCTTTCCGGATTTTGCGACGCCCTCATGGCCCGGACCTTTGCGCATCAGACCATTTTGGATCTGGCCCGCTTCAGCCGCAGCCCGGTCATCAACGGCCTAAGCGATCATAGCCATCCGTGTCAGGCGATGGCGGATTTGCTGACCATCCGGGAGCGATTCGGCAAGCTGCGCGGTCTTACCCTGGCCTACATCGGCGACGGCAACAATGTGGCGCGGTCTTTGCTGGAGGCCTGTGCCAGATTCGAGATGAAGTTCCGCATCGCCACGCCGCCGGAGTATCAACTCGATGCGGCGTCCATTCAGGCGACATGCCAGGCGCACCGCGAGTTTGACTTTTCCGCCACCCATGACCCTCGTGCGGCGGTAGAAGCGGCGGATGTTATTTATACCGATACGTGGATCAGCATGGGACAGGAAGATCAAAAACAACAGCGACTGGCGGTGTTCGGGCCGTACCAGATCAACAGTGCTTTGCTCTTGGCCGCCCCGGCCCATGCCATGGTGATGCACTGCCTGCCGGCCTATCGCGGGGTGGAAATCACCGATGAGGTGATGGACGGTCCGCAAAGCGCGGTGTTTGTGCAGGCGGAAAATCGGCTGCATTTTCAAAAGGGGCTGCTGGCGGTGCAACTCTCGGGGGTGTAACCGCCGGCGGGCCGGTGCTTTTTCTGATGAAGGAACATGCGATGCGACACGATAAACGCAAGCCCGGGCAGCAGCGCCCGGTAAGCCTCCAAAGGCACTTTACCCGTCATGCCGGCGGATCGGTGCTGATGAGTGTGGGTCTTACCCGCGTACTTTGCACGGCGATGATTGAACCGGGTGTGCCGCCGTGGCTCAAGGGCAAGGGTCAGGGTTGGCTCACGGCCGAATACGCCATGCTGCCCTCCGCGACGCCGTCGCGCAAACGGCGTGATGCCGGCAAGACGGATGGTCGATCGGTGGAAATTCAGCGCCTGGTGGGACGGTCGCTGCGGCGGGTGCTGGACCTGCAAAAACTTGGGGAAAATACGCTATGGCTGGATTGCGATGTGCTGCAGGCCGATGGCGGCACACGTACCGCCGCGATTACCGGTGCTTACGTAGCCCTGTGCGATGCGGCTGCGGCGGCGCGCCAAGCCGGCCTGATCGCCGCTGATCCGATCCGCGGCCAGATTGCCGCCGTGAGTGCCGGGCTGGTGGCGGGCCAGGCGGTGGTGGATCTGGATTATCAGGAAGATTCCAGCGCGGAGGTGGATATGAACGTGGCCATGCTTTCCGATGGCACACTGGTGGAGGTTCAAGCCACCGGCGAGCAGGCGTCATTTACGTTGGAGCAACTTGCGGCCATGCTAAAACTGGCCAGTGCGGCCATTCGGCGGTTGCATCGGCTGCAGCGGCAGTGTTTGGCGCGCGGGACTTGAGCCAGGCGTCTGACACCGAAAGGAAATGGCCGGGCCAACCAGGCGGGCATGGTGGTATGGGCTTAGGGACCGGGCAAAAATAACTTCACACTTTCCGGCTGGTCCTTTTGCCCGCCGGCTTCGTTGTTTGCTCGTTGCAGACCCACTGCCGGGGTATGCGACTCGCTTGCGCCGCGTCAGCGGTAACAAGATTTCTGCGCCGTAAGACACGAATTTATTTTTGCGCGGTCCCTTACCAGCGGCAAGGCGTTTTATGCCAGGTTGGGCTATAATGGTGGTAAGTGCTCGGTGCGCATGCGCCCACGTGCGTTGCGTGGAGGTGTGCCATCGAAAGTCGGCTTCAAAGTCAGGAGAAATATCATGAAGCGATCCATTGTTTCCGGTGTTGCGGCGCTGGCCGTGTTGTGCATGTTGGCAGGTACGTCGTTTGCCGCCTCCACCATGAAGGTCAATGTCCAGGGGATTCTGCTGGACATGAACTGCTATTCCGCCCATGGCCTGATGAGCCGTGCTCATGGCAAAACCTGCGGAATGGCCTGTATGATGAAGGGTCTGCCGGCGGGTATTCTGGTGAAGGGTCATGCCTGGACTCTGGTGGTCAATTCCAGGCTGCTGGCCCATTACATCGGACTTAAAGCCCGCGTCGTGGGCCGCTCGAATCCCAAAACCAACGTGATCATCCCTTCAGAAATCCTGGTGGATCAGCACGGCAAATACACCAAAATCGCGCTCAAATAATTGGCCCGGTGGAACACCAACAACAGCGCCATCGACTGGAACCTGCGGCCAGACCGCAGGTTTCTTTTTTTGGGGCGGGACAGGGCTTTATTTTTTGGTCGACGGTTTGGCGGGCGCATGGAGTTGGGCCTGCGTGCAGGCCGTGATCTTGTGTTTGGCATACCAAGCCGTGATTTTCTTTATGGCGGCATTTTCCCGCGCCACCGACTCCAAGGCCCAAGTGCCCCCGTAAAGCGGGGTGTGATAAATCTGGTAGGTAGCCGGATTTTGGCCGGCGAATTTAATGAGCAGATAAAGCGGCAGGGTGCGATTGGAGAGGTGGCCCGGCTTGTTGTTAAAATTAAACATGAAATTCTGGCTCATGGGTTGGTGAATCAAAAAAAGCAGATATGGTTCCGCCGGGGCGGGTTTGGCCAGCAGAAGCAACCGGGTAAGATCTTTGGCCGTTACCGTATACGGGGTGCTGAAGATGTTCTGGGCGGGCGGCAGGCGGCACATTTGCACCAGCAGGTGGACGATCAGATGGGAAAGATTCCTGGGTTTCCAATGCTGGAGCAGTTGGGTGGCATAGGCACCCTCTTGTACCTGCATCCAATAGGTGTTGTTATAGGTGATGATGGGAATGTTTTTCCCGCGAAAGACGGCCATGTGCTGCACAGACTGCTGAAAACTAAAGGGCGTTCCCAGAATTACGGCCCGGTGCCAGACACTTTTGATCATGGCCGGGGTGGGTTGGCGATTCCACAGGGCGTCCATGGTGGTAAGGTAAACCAGACGATGGCGATCATTGAGCAGCCGGGTTAGCAGCCAATCGGCGTTGCGGCCGGGGATTTTCGCCAGCGCATGGGCCACATCGGCGCGGCGCTGTTGGTGGTAGGAAAAGGCTCCCGCCACCAAGGGCAATAATTTCGGCTTAATTCCCCATTGCAGCATTTGCAGACGCTCTTGAAGAGGTAAATGCAACACTGCTCTGGCCCAACGGGTAAGTTGCTCCTGGTAGCGCAGCAGATGCGCTACGCGCGCCTGGCGTTCCGGGCCGGTTACACGAATCATGCGGACCATGAGGCGGGCCAACGCCTGACGCAGGGCCGCGCTGCCCGCCTGGCGGGCGGCATATTGCGACCGGCCAAGTTCACTTAGTCCCTGGTTAAACTGCGCCAGCTCCGTAGCGGTGGGGCTGGTGGAACGGGGGCCGGCCAGAGCCGGAGTGGAATGCGGCCACGCCAGCGATAAGGCCAGGGCCAGCAGCGGCATGAAACTGGGCAATTTTTTTGGCATCCGGGGTTTCTCCGCGGTCAGGCCCACTGGGGCCGTGGATTCAATTCCGTCGGCAAGGCTCGCTGACGAGCGATTTGGCCGAAGATCGCCGAGAGGTTTTCGGTAGCGGCCCAGGGTGCTTTTTTGATATTCCAGGCCGCCGTCTGGTAACACGAAAATATAAAATCGGTGGTTTTGAGGATTTGGGAGAAATCGGTGATGGGGGTGGAACGGGTGCGAATGGCCCTGGCAAAGCTGTTGAAAGTTCGCATATTGCCATCGAAGTCGCGGGCATCATCGTGAAACTCGGTGGCGGGCTGGCCGTCGGGCAAGAGATAGCCGGTACCGTTCCAGACGGCCCGTCCGGCATCGGCAAGGATCTCGATCATGTGGCGTTCCTGGCGCGAGCAAGTGGTGGCGACCATGGTCAGGCGGGGGCGATCGGGCGTAGCGAGTGTCGCCTGGGCGAGGGCGGTGTCTTCCATTTCCAGGGAGGGGGAATCATGGAAGCGGTACAGAGCGGTGCGCAAATTTTCAGCGCGGGCCACGGTGGGTAAATCCCCGGGTGAGGCAAGAATGAGCGCTTGGTTGATAAAGTGGACCGCCTGATTGAACATCACTCCATCCAGGTTCCATTGGCCCTCCATCATTTTTTTGCCGGCCCAGGCCGCCCGGCCATAGTAGGATTCTTCGCGCCACCAGAGGCTGGAAAGAAAAATTTCCTGAATTTTACCAATGGCACCGCTGTGGATGGCCTGACGCAGACTTAGCATGGAACTGCGCCCCACATGCTGCATCTGCACCGCCCCGACGCGGCCCGACGCATTTCGCGCCTCGAGCATCATGCGACATTCATCCGGATGGGTAGCCATCGGTTTTTCACAGAGCACATGCTTTTTGGCCTGAAAGGCGGCCACGGTCACGGCGCGGTGGAGAAAATGGGGTACCGCGATGCACACCGCCTCGACCCGGGGATCTTGGAGGAGGCTTTGGTAATCGGGATAAATTTTTCCGCCGGCGGTGGTTACGCGGGCGGCCTGCTTGGCGACGTTGGGATCGTCAAGCTTGATGTCGCAACCGGCCACGAGCTGAAAATTTGGATTTTTTTCCATTTCCGTCAAGTGCATGGGCGCGATACCGCCGCCCAGGCCGATCTGCCCCATGGCAATAGGTGGGGAAATCCGAGTGTGGAGGTCAAGATCAGTCATTGTGCGGCTCCTAAAACCGTGCCGGACACCAGTAATGCCGTTAATGTATGCTCTGGAACACCGGCCGTAAAGGAATGTCCTGGCGTGCGGCCATATTATTTGGCACGACCAGAGAAGACCGCGGCCTCAATACCGCCGCAAAGATTGACGGCCACGCCCGTTCCCCAAGCTTCCGGCAAGCCGCCGGAAATTCCGGCCGGGCGGGTCGGTTGGGCGGTGGATGGAGGGGGGGGGGTGGAGTTGGCGGAAATTTTGCCCTTGACAGGACTTGTCCAGCGATTAAACTTTGCTGGTGATAAGGGCGGGGTGGGGGCGTGTGGTGGAAGCTTGGGCGCAGGTGAAAAGGCCGGGGCTGGAAAGAAGCTTTATGCGGGAGCTTGAGCTTCCCGCGGCTATAAACTAAGATAAGCATTTGCAGGATGCAGATGCGACGAACGGCCGACGGAATGTCGCGGCCTGGGTCGATAACTTATACGTGTGTGTTGTAACGGTTCCTTTTATTTACCAACCGGAGGCGTACCTTGAGTATCTTGACCAAAATTTTTGTGCTGCTGCAACTGGTGTTTGCCTTGGTCCTTGCGGTGCTGGTGGTGCTCTTTGCGCATGGGCAGCAAAACTACAAGAAGCAGGTGCTGACCGATCAAAATGCGATGATCGCGTCGCAGGCGGCATTGCTTAATGAACAGACGACGGCGGGGCGGCTTGGTGCCGAGTTGGCCCAGGCCACGCGCGCCAATATCAATACACTGGGCAACTTCAATGATAAAATTCTGGCCTTGCAGGGAAAACTGGCCAGTGCCCAAAGTGAAATCGCCCAGCTAAAGGCCGACAAACAAAGTCTGGTCAACAGCACCAGTTTGCTTTCCGCGGCGAACGGCTCGCAACAGCAGCAGCTTGCCGCCGACAGCAAGGAACTTACGAAACTGCGCCCGGTGGTGCTGCGTTACATCAATGAAAACGCCCAGCTCAACCGGCACAACACCCAGCTTACCAATGAACGTAACGAAGCCCAAAAGCAAATACAAACGCTCCAGGAAAGCATTGTGGCCTTGAACACCCGTCTGGCACGGGCCGTGGCCATGCAGCACCAGGTGGCGGCCACGCCGTCGCAACATGCGGTGAATGCGGTGATCGGCGTGCCGACGGCGGTGGCGGTAAACGGCAAAATTCAACAAGTGCAATCGTACAACAACCGGGTTTACGTGAGCGTAAACCTGG
This sequence comes from Planctomycetota bacterium, assembly GCA_021800165.1. GTDB lineage: Bacteria > Planctomycetota > Phycisphaerae > WQYP01 > WQYP01 > JABEVA01. Next base: position 24,544 of record JAJYZF010000029.1, read on the forward strand.
GTTCACGTGACGGGGTATCCAAGGGTACACGGCTGACGGTTTATAAAAACGGCCACTATGTCGCGGATGTGCTCGTGCGCAGTGTGGATCCCACGACGGCGGTGGGCGTGGTGACGCTAGCCAGTCCCAGTGCCAAGGTCATGGTGAATGATCTGGTGATGAGCGGTCCGGGTATGTAATCCGGCCCGGCAAAAAAGGCGGGCGAAAACTCCGGTCTTTGGCTTTGGAGAAAAATATGTCGCGAATGGATGGACCAACACGGATTACCGTCAAGCCCCAGCCCAACGTCTATACCGCATTGGCATTTGTATCCATGGTGGGTACGTTGGCCGCACTGGTGTACGTGTTTTTGCAATACCGGGCCTTGGTGGGCTAAAGAATCGGGCGGGGCCGGTTTTCCCGGCAACCGCGCAATTTTAATCACAACTCTTTTCCCTTAACTGATTTTGCCGCGGGTGATATCCGGCGCTCCGGAGGCATGGGCCAAACGGCTATGCGGGCCTGCGGCCATGAAGATATTGCCAAGACGCATTGGTTCTTGGTTACAATCGCGCCAATTTTCATATTCAAGAACTAATTTGTAAATTTTTGTCATTCTGGTAGACTGCCGCAGGAGAAGACACAGAGAGGGCTGGTGGCCGACGCCTTGGAATTCCGATAATAACGGAGGTGCCGGTGCTGGGGTGGCCAAATCCGAAAGGGTTGGGGCATGGCGGATTTGGCGGATATTGGCAACGACTTGGCCGCCAATGATTGTTCGGAGCGTTTGACGTTTGTTTTTTGATTCGTTTTTAGGTTGGTTCTCGCTCGACATGGGCATTGACTTGGGTACGTGCAACACCCTGGTGTGCGTGCGCGGGCAGGGCATCGTGCTCAATGAACCGTCGGTGGTGGCGGTGCGCAAGGGCACCAGCGAGGTGCTGCTGGGCGGCACCGCGGTGGGCTTGAAGGCCAAGGAGATGCTGGGTAAAACGCCGGGCAACATGACCGCTATTCGTCCTCTTAAAGATGGTGTGATCAGCGATTTTGAGATCACCGAAGCCATGCTCACCTATTTTATTCGCCGGGTGCATGGCCGCCGGTGGCTGATCAAGCCGCGGGTGGTTATTGCCATTCCCAGCGGCATCACGGCCGTGGAAAAACAGGCGGTGGTTCAATCGGCCCTGCAGGCCCATGCCCGCAAGGTCTATCTGGTGAAGGAACCGCTGGCCTCGGCCATCGGTGCGGGATTGCCGATTTTAGATCCCCGCGGCAGCATGATTGTGGATGTGGGTGGGGGAACCACGGAAGTGGCGATCATCAGTCTGGGCGATATCGCGGTGTCGGAATCCATCCGGACGGCGGGGGATAATTTTGACGAAGCCATTATCAGCCACATGAAAAAGACGTACAATTTGATGATCGGCGAACAGTTTGCCGAGAAAATCAAGATTGAAATTGGTTCCGCCAGCCCCATCAGTCCTGAAAGCACCATGGAGGTGCGGGGGCGCGACATGATCAGCGGTTTGCCGCGCAAGTGCATCATCACCAGCGAAGAAATCCGGGAGACTCTCCAGGAGCCGGTCGGTAAGATCATTGATGCTGTCACCCACACCCTGGAACGGGCGGAGCCGGAACTGGCGGCGGACCTAGTGGAGACCGGGATTATGCTGGCGGGCGGCGGCAGCTTGCTGCGTGGAATAGACAAGATGATCAATCAGGCCACCGGCCTGCCGGTTAAAGTCGCCGAGGATCCGCTTACCTGTGTGGCCCGGGGCACCAATGTCTATCTGGAAAATCTGGAGCAGGCCAAAGATGCGATGGAAACCATTGACGACGGCGCGTAGCACCGGCCGGGGGCAAACCGTTGCAATCTGGCCTCCCTCGTGGGACGGCCGGCTTGGGGCGCAATGGGTGATACGGCGGCAGGGATGAGGCACTGGAACATCGTCGGCTTTGGGGTTGGCCGAAACGCACCGTGCCCCGGCCGAACCCAGGCCTGGCCAAACCAATGCCCTACCGAACCCGGATGAAAAATGGCGGAGCTTTGGTGCCGGCCGGTCTGGCGGCGGCCATTGCACGCCGCCGCGTTTTCACGGAAGGTCCATGATGCGGATGACCATGCGGCGCTGGTTCTGGCTGCTTAATTTTATCATGATCATTGCGCTCATTACGGGCTTGCATCGACCGGGTGCGGTGGGCTGGGTTCGCCAGGTGGTCGGTCAATCGGTGCGCTGGGTGCTAACGCCGGTGTCCTGGACTTTTACCGGTGCCCAGACGGCCTTTAACCGGGCGATCCATCCGCCCGCCTCCGCCAACCCGGCCTGTACCCGCATGCGGGAGCATTACCAGAACGAAATTGCGATGTTGCTGGCCCGCAGCCGCACGCTGGAGCGTCTCCTGCGGGCCTCGCGGCTCATCCATCGTGGCTTTCCCGGCATTTCCAGTCAGCAGTTGCGGGCCGCCAACATCGATGGCTTTGCCTCGGATTCCAGCGATACGTGTGTACTGGATCAGGGCTGGAGCGACGATAAACGCATCCGGCGCGGGAGTGTGGTGATGGCCCGGCTTTCCGTCGTGGGACGAATTGTGCAGGCCGGAGCGGCCACCAGTGTGGTGCGGCTGCTCACATCCCGGCGGATGGCCCCGGTAACCGCCAGCATCGTGCGGCCCAATCGTGACGGCCAAACCATGATCGCCCGATGGTGTCTTGTGCGCGGCCTGGGCCGGGGACGAATGCGGTGCATGCTGGAGGAGAAACTGGGCGCGATTCCACCGCAGCGCGGCGATCTGGTTTTGCTTAATGATAACGATTGGCCGCCGGAGGTAAGCGGTGCGGTCATCGGCGTGGTTACCGCGGTAAGCCAGTCGCGGCGCGGCAACCTGCGGTGGGATGTACACATTCGGCCCCGTGTGAACATGGAGCAAACCCGCCACGCGGTGATTGTACTGGGCCGCTAAGGCGCTACGGCCGGAAGTTGGGCTCCGGCGGGATGATTGCGGGCCTGGCGATACCGCCGGGGCGACTGCCCGGTAAGCTGGTGAAACATGCGGGAAAAAAAGGCGATTTCCTCATAGCCCAGCCGGGCCGCCACCTCGGTGATGGACCAATCCGTATGGGCCAGCAGGCGACAGGCTTCTTCAATACGTATACGGTTGCGATAAGCCACAATACCCATACCCATACGCTGCGAGAAAACATGGGATAAATGGGTGGGGCTTAGCCCGGCCCGGCGGGCGAGCTGTTCCAGCGAAGGTTTGGCGACGGCATTTTGTTCCAGCCATACGGCGGTGTCGAAAACCGCCTTTTGGGCCCGATCCGTAATGTCCAGATTTTCCACCAGGCGAATCCGGGCGTCAAAGCGCACCACCATCGCCAGAAATTCCAGCAGCGCCCCGGTGGCCATCGGTTCCCAGCCCGCCAGACGGCAACGGGTCTCGGTCATAATTCTCTCCAGCAGGGCCAGAGAGTGCCGGCCTTCCGCCGGCGCGGCGTGCAGCACCAGCGGCGCTGATTCGCGCGGCCGGGGCAACGGCCGCGTAAACAATTGAAAAGCCCTTTCATCATGGTGCATCGTCACCGCCAACTGGTTCATCAGGCGGCGATCAATGAGACAGTTGAGCAACGTCAACTGCCGCGTGTTCTCATAGCCGTGCCATTGCCAGGGGCGAATGAGAATGATGTCGCCGGGCCGCAGCAAACGCCGGCCCTCAACCGTCAGATGTTCCGCGGCCCCGGCTTCGATAAAAACAATTTCGTGAAACAGGTGATCGTGCGGCGGAGTGTGCGCGTGATTTTCAATACGGGCCACGCTTACGCGGCCCGCTTGCGGCTGCGCGGATTTTGCCCAACCCAGCGTTACAAGTTCAGCTTTGGCCATACGCAAAAAAATCCAACTTCTTGACCATCTTAGTCCGCCCCGCGATGATTGGCAATAGGCTCTCTGAGGGAACATAATAGGCGCCGGGGTAGCGGCGGCGCGGCCGGACCTGATCCGGAATCAGGCATAAAGGAGTTTTCATGCTCAACGTTGCGGTGGTTGGTATGGGCCACGTTGGCAATGCCCATGCCCGGTGTTATCAAAAAAATAAGCACGTCAAAATGGTGGCGGTGTGCGATATCAGTCCGGAACGGGTGAATGCCGCGGCCAAGGCCCTGGAGTGCCGGCCTTTTGGTTCCATCCGGGACATGCTCTCTTCCGGAATACCCCTTGACGCGGTAAGCATGACCACCGGCGGAAAAGAAAATGGTGGCGACCATTATCAGGCCACCGTGGAATTGCTGACCGCGGGAATACCCGTGCTGGGTGAAAAACCCATTTCCAATGAAATAGCCCAGGCCAGGGAAATGGTTGCCCTGGGTCAGGCCAAGCATGTGCCCTACGCCATCAATCTCAATCACCGCTTTACCCCCGCCGCCCGCCAAGCCAAACTCTGGCTCGATCAGGGGCGACTGGGTGCCATCAACATCATCAAAATGACCCTGTGGATCAACAACCCCAATGAAAGCAGTCCTTATTTTCATATCCGCGCTTTGCATCCCCATTCCATTGATGTGCTGCGCTATTTTGGCGGTGACATCGCGCGCGTGCAGGCTTTTTTCAAAAAAGGTCCGGGACGAAATACCTGGTCGAATGTGCTGGTGAATGTGCAATTTTCCAGTGGCACCATCGGGCATCTCACCGGCAGTTACGATGCCGGTATTGGCTACGGCCTGGAGACCTGCGAACTCATGGGGACCGACGGACGCGTGGTTATTGAAGAAGCCTGCCAGCGTCTGCGTTTTCATCACCGCCATTCCAAAGAAGCCCAGGTATTTGAAAATCTCGGTGGTATGACCAGCGCCGATGAGACCTTTCAATCGCGTATTGACGCCTGGGTTGATGATCTGCTGAAAAAAACACCCCCGGAAAAAATCGATGGTAAGGCCGAGGACGCACTCAAGGCCCAACTGGCGATCGAAGCGGCCATTGAATCTTGGGAAAAAGGGACTGTGGTAACGGTGCCGCCGGTATAACCGGCTCAAGTGAGGCTCCGCTCCCGATAAGCCCGATCCCGTGGGCAGCGGATCCGCCACGGCAGTGGAATGAGTGCAAGCCAAGCCGTTCCATCCGCTTGGCCAACAAACGCCCTGGCCGGACCGCCGGGGTATCTACAGGCTTTTAGCGGCCAGTTTTTTAAGGCTTTGGGAACTGACTTGGAACCGCCGGCATGGTTGGTGCGTCTAAGTGACCAGTCAGCGCGGCCGGGATGATCAGAGCAGATGGTCCGTGGTAAAAAAAGCTGGCCACTAAGGATAAACCCATGAAAATAACGGTCCAAGTATTCGTGGCCTTGGCTGTCGCCGTGCTGCTCTCGGGCTGGATGGTGCCTGCGGCCAGAGCGACGGCGACAACTCATCCGGCGTGCGGCGGGATCACTGGCAAAATAATTGGTGCGTATAACAAACAACCCATCGTCGGCGCGGTGGTCATTTATCTCTATGCAAAGACGGCCCAAAGCCGCAATGTGCCGCCGGCACCAATGATCTTTCACACCAAAACTAAAGCCAATGGACAGTTTACCGTGAATAGGATTCCGCTGGGTACCTATAGAATCGCGGTGCGGTTTAAGATGCGTTATGGCGGTGGAGAAGGCCAGTCGCGGAGGCTGGTAAAGGTCACTGCGTCCCCGGCCTGTGTCAATGTTGGAACCATCGAGTGCGCGGTGTTTATGCAATGAGCGTCAGATGGGGTAATGAGAAAATGTGGCCCGCACCAGCGCTGGAATAAGCGATCCAGTGGTTTAGGCGGATCCGCCACGGCAGTGGAATGAGTGCAAGCCAAGCCGTTCCATCCGCTGGGCCAACACTTCACCAACAAACGCCCTGGCCGGACCGCCGGGGTATCTACAGGCTTTTAGCGGCCAGTTTTTTAAGGCTTTGGGAACTGACTTGGAACCGCCGGCATGGTTGGTGCGTCTAAGTGACCAGTCAGCGCGGCCGGGATGGCGCGGGTCGATGGCCCGTGGAAAAAAGGGGCGGGCGGCTAAGGATAAAGCCATGAAAATAATGGTCCAAGTATTCGTGGCCTTGGCTGTCGCTGTGCTGCTCTCGGGCTGGATGGTGCCTGTGGCCAGAGCGACCAGCGCCGTGGTGATAGGGCCTCCGGCATGTGGTGTTATTACGGGTAAATTGCTGGTCCATAAGACAAAAAAAGCCTTGGCTGCGGGCGTAGGTTTGACCCTTGGGATCAATGAACGCCTCGGGGGGCGCTTGGCGAAATTATCGTTTTATGCCATCACGGGCAAGGGTGGCATTTTTACGATTCGTAAGGTGCCACCCGGAAATTACTTTGGTATTTCCATCCGTCGGAAGGGCTTTGCCCAGTGGAGCCGAATACCGCCGGGCCGAACCGTGCGAGTTGTGGCCGGAAGTAAAATTCCGGTGGACATGGGCACGATCTACCTCTATGAACCGACGTTCGGGGGCCTGCGGGCCAAGAGCAGAGTTCCGCTGGTACCGACGCTGAAGTGATTCCCGGCAACATTGATCCGGAGATCGGCGTTGTAATAAGCGACGCAAGTGTATAATGCGTGATTTCGTGTCGGACGATAAGTTTCGGCCGATCGATTGGCCTGTTTGCAGGAGTCCCCATCGTGAGTGATGCTGTTACCGAGGCAATGCCTCAAATTACCCCCGAAGAACTGGCAACGGTAAAAAAACTTCAGACCAGCTATGCCGGCTTGAAGCAGGAATTGGGAAAAGTCATTGTGGGCCAGTCGCAGGTGATGGAGGAGTTGTTGATTGTGCTGTTTTGCCGGGGACACTGCCTGTTGGTGGGCGTACCGGGTCTGGCGAAAACCTTGCTGGTATCCACCTTGTCGCAGGCCTTAAACCTGACCTTCACCCGCATCCAGTTTACGCCCGATCTGATGCCCTCCGACATCACCGGCACGGAAGTCATTGAAGAAGACAAAGCGACGGGGCAGCGCGGACTGCGTTATGTGAAGGGTCCGATTTTCGCCAATGCCCTGTTGGCGGATGAAATCAACCGCACGCCGCCGAAAACCCAGGCGGCGTTGCTCGAGGCTATGCAGGAACATCAGGTGACCGCGGGCGGAGTGCAGCGGCGGCTGCCGGAGCCATTTTTTGTGATGGCGACACAAAACCCCATTGAACAGGAAGGAACTTATCCCCTGCCGGAAGCGCAGTTGGACCGGTTTATGTTCAATGTGCTGGTGAATTATCCCACGGAGCAGGAAGAGTTTGACATTGTTCGCCTGACCACGGCGACGCGCCATGTGCAAATTCAGCAGGTGCTGGATGCGGCGGAGGTTCTGCGACTTCAGGAACTGGTGCGCAAAGTTCCGGTGGCCGATCATGTCATTCGTTACGCGTTGCGTTTGACGCGGCAAACCCGGGTAAGCCAGCCGGACGTTCCAAAATTCATCAAAGATTATGTGGCCTGGGGCGCCGGCCCGCGGGCGTCGCAATATCTGATATTGGCGGGCAAGGCGCGGGCGTTGTTGCAGGGGCGGTACCATGTGAGCACCGAGGATATTCGCAGCGTGGCCTATCCGACACTGCGCCACCGGGTTTTGACCAACTTCAATGCCGAGGCGGAAGGGATTAAGCCCGACGATATCATCCGGATGCTTATTGAACAGACCCCGCGGGATGCGGCGGCGGAGCAGACCGCGGCGGGTTTGCCGAAGGTATTTGCCCAGGCGTCATGAAGCCGCCGCAGTCCATGTGCGGCAGTTGGAAACCGCTTTAAGTTTCTTAAAAAGTGAGATGGCGTGCCCGAAACAGTGCCAACCATGCAACCCGCCCGCGACAGCGAACCGGTGGATTATCGCAAATACCTGGATCCGCGGGCGTTGGCCAAGATTCAGGCGTTGGATCTGCGTGCCCGGCTGATTGTGGAGGGCTTTATCACCGGTATGCACCGCTCGCCGTACAAGGGCTTTTCCATTGAATTTGCCCAGCATCGGCCCTACGTGAGCGGCGATGATATCAAATTTATTGACTGGAAGGTGTTCGGGCGCACCGATCGGCATTACATCAAGCAGTACGAGGAAGAAACCAACTTGCAGGTGATGCTGGTGGTGGATGCCTCCGAATCGATGTCTTACGCCGGTACCTTGAACCCCAACTGGCGGAAGTTTGATCACGCGGTGAGCATTGCCGCAAGTCTGGCCTATGTGGCGCTGCACCAGCAGGACTCCGCGGGGCTGGCGGTCTTTGACCAGCGCATTCGACGGTTGATTCGGCCCTCCAATCGACCGCGTCAGTGGCGCACGATTATTGACGAGCTTACGGCCGCCACTCGCGATGTGAAAACCGATACCGGGCGCGTGCTGGATTCCGTGGCCGAAGAATTGCGTCATCGCAGCCTGATTATTTTAATCAGCGATTTGTTTGACGATGCCGCGGGAATTATCCGGGGCTTGCGGCATTTGTCCTACCGGCGGCATGATTTAATTGTCCTGCAAGTGCTGGATCACGATGAAATCACCTTTCCGTTTGAAACCACGACGATGTTCCGGGGGATGGAAGTACCCGCGGAACTGGTGGTGGAGCCGCAGGCCTTGCGCCAGGCCTATCTGGAGGAATTTACCAGGCACGGGGCCCTGATTCGCGAGGCGTGCCACAAGCTGCGCGTCGATTTTGTGCAGGTGGATACCAGTGTGCCGCTGGACGTTTCGCTGCCGGGCTTTTTGGCCACACGGGCGGCGCGAATGAAGTAGGACCCGGAATGGATCGTCGCGGCGGGGCGGCGGCAACTTAGGCGCTATAGGCCCTGATCCAGGCGGATGGGGGCGGGTGAATCGGGAAAATAACACCATGCTGTTAACTCTGGCCTTTTTACCATTCGTGACGCCGTGGCTTTTTGCCGCTGGTGCCGCGGCCACGTCGGTGCCGATCGTGATTCACCTGTTGAATCGGCGGAAATTTCGAATTCATCGCTGGGCGGCAATGGAGTTTTTACTGGCGGCCATGCGGCGCAACGCCCGCCGATTGAAGTTTCAGCGCTGGCTGCTGTTGCTGCTGCGCTGCCTGGCTTTGCTGCTGTTGGCGGCCGCCATCGCCCAGTTCACCTTTAACAGTTCGCTGCTGGCCCATGTTTTGGGGGCATCCGGCCGCAGCACCGTGGTGGTCTGGGACGACGCCTATCCGATGGGCTATCAGCCGCGGCAGGGCGGGTCCAATTTTCAGCGCTCGCGGCGGGTGCTGTTAACCTGGCTTAAAGGTTTATCGGGAAATCATCGGGTGGCGATTGTGCCGGCCTCGGTGCTGGGCCGCCCGTTGGTGGCCAAGCCGACGCTCGACGAGGCGCTGTTGATCCGCCTGGTGAGAGGGCGAAAAATATCCGATGCGGCCGTCGATCTTGCCGGAGGTCTGCAACAGGCGCTGCAGTCTCTTAAATCGGTGTCCCACCGGACAACCTCCACCCGGGTGGTGCTGCTGACCGATTGCGCTGCGGCCGATTTCTATCGGTCCGCGCCGGGCGCACCGCCGGAAATCAACCATCAACTGGCCAATCTCGTGCACCAGTTGCGGACCGCCGGTGCGCATGTGCGGGTGGCGGACGTGGGGCGGCCGGCACAGTCCAATATGGCTATTGTGTCTTTCAAAACCACCCGTCCCGTAACGCTGGTGGATAACCCCATTGATGTTGCCTGTACGCTCTACAACAGCGGGCCGCAAGCCCAGGCCCAGATCCCGGTGCAATTTTATCTGGACAATGTACGTGCCGGCCAGGAAGTGCTTCCCCATTTAGGCGCGGGCCGCCGCCGTCGTTTCACCTTCACCCTCACCCGGCAGATTTCCGTGCCCGGCACCCACTTGATTACCGCCCGGATACCGCCGGATATGCTGCCGGTGGACAACACCCGGCACTTGATCGTCGAGGCGGTGAATCATGTGCCGGTTTTGCTGGTGGACGGCTCACCGGCGCAACCTTCCCTGGAAAAACTAGGCTCCACGGCGTGGTTGGCCGCGGCCCTGGCACCCAACGGTGAAAATAGTTTGTTTGCGCCGGAGGTGATCGGCGAACTGGAGCTTTCCACCACAGCGCTGCGCCGCTATCGGGTGGTGGTACTTAGCGATACCGCCGCACCGGGCCCGGCGACGGTCCGGAGGCTTGCGGCATGGGTTCATGCCGGCGGCTTGCTGATCTTATTTCCCGGTCCGCAAACCAACCGGCGGCGTTGGAATGCGGCACTGGGGGCTTCGCCGGCGGGCTTGTTGCCGGCGGTTCTTGGCCAGGTGCTGGGCCGGCCCAAGGGGCCGCCTTCGGGCAGTCCAGCCGGCGTGGTGCATTTCGACTTAACGCAAAGTCTTAATGCGATCACCGCTCCATTTCTGGCAGCGCAGCACAGCGGTTTGCATGTGGGGCTCGCTTCCGTGCGAACCCGGCGCTATATCGGGCTAAGGCCGCTCAAGGGTGTGGGGGCAAGGGTTCTGCTGCAATTTACTTCCGGCCGCCCGGCGGTGGTGCTGCGGCGAACGGGACAGGGCGCGGTGGTGCTGTGGGCGACCACGGCCGACACACGCTGGACCGACTTTCCGGCCGAACCTTCCTGGTTGCCCTTCAATTACGAATTGCTTTTTCATACCTTGCCGCGGCACGATTTGTCCCGCAACCTGCTGGTGGGACGCACCTTCGATCTGGCGGCGAAACCGGCGTATACCGGCCCATGGTTTGGTCCACATAAAACCACCCTGAATCCACGTATTCTCACCCTGGGCGGACGCCAGCGGTTGGCAGGCGGTCCGCTGCGCTATGCGGGCTTGTATGGTCCAGAGAGCAGTGAACTGCCCATGGTGGCCGCCAACGTGGACCCCGCGGATGCCAACATCCGACATCTCCCGCCCGCGCGGGTGGCGGCCATTTTGGGCCTTAAGCCACAGGATATTATTGAAAATCCGACCACACTAGCCCGGCGATCCAGGGCCGGCTTAAGCCAAGCCGGAAATGCAGGGCATAATTTGTTGTTGGCGGCGCTGCTGGCGCTGCTGGCCGAGGCCTTGCTGGCCCGCGCCTTTTCTCGCTATCAAAGGGCGGCGGAAGCACGGCCGGCTGGCACGGTGGGAACCCGGACCGGAGCAACCGTATGATCGAACGTTTCTTTTACTTTATTTTCGGCATCCATGCCCCGCCCGCGGGAGCCCATTCCACCCTGCATCTGTCCTTGGGCATTTCCCATCCCTGGTTGATGGTGCTGGTGATGCTGGCGGTGGCGGTGCTGGGCTGGTGGACCTACCGCGCCCAGGCCGCATCGCGCCGGGCCCGGATATGGATGGGGACTTTGCGCGGACTGGTGCTGCTGCTGGTGGCGCTGCTGTTTTGCCGGCCCATGCTGGTGAGTGAAAATACCGTCCGGACACCCGCGGTGGTGGCGATCTGGGTGGATTCTTCCCTGGCCATGACCCTGCGCGATGGATACATCAATCCGGCCATGCGGGCCTATATCCGGCAAATCAGCGCCCAGCGTAAGACGGGTGGAAAACCAATCTCCGGTGGGCTGCGCCAACGGCCAACCCGCTTTGCCGTCGCCTTGCAGGCGCTGGCGCAGCCGCGACACAATTGGCTTTTCGGTTTGGCTCGGCGGCAGAAAATTATGTTGTTTACGGGCGGCAGCCGAGCCAAGCTTTTTGGTCAGGCGGATAATCCGGTGCAACTTCGGTTGCTGCTGGCCAGGCTGGCCAAACAAAAGCCCACCGCAACCAACACCGATGTGCCGCGGGTAGCCGCCGGTATTCTGCGGCGGCTGCAAGGCCAGCCCGTGAGCGCGGTGATTCTCGTTACCAGCGGGCGGTCGACGCCGGGTAGTTCCGCCGAGCCGACACAACGGCTGGCCCAAGCCAGCGCCACGCCGGTTTTTGCCATCCGTGTCGGACAAGCCCATACGCCATTTGATGTGGCTCTGCGGCAGGCGCGGGCACCGCGTCATGCCTTCGTAGAGGATCCGGTGCCCGTAGAGGCGGTATTGCACGTCATGGGGGCGGTGCGGCCGGTGCAGGCCACCGTACACTTATACCGGCAGACATCCACCGGCGGGCAGGGGCGGGAGGTCGCCGCGAAAACCATCACCGTTAAACCGGGGAACTCGCGGGTGGCCATTCGGATGATTTTTCATCCGCGGCAACCCGGCCAATACCATCTTATGCTGCGGGTCGATCCGATTGCCGGCGAAATGACCACGCGGGCCAATACCGCCGCGGACATTGTGACCAATGTGGTGAAAACCCGAATCCGTGTGCTTTTTGTGGATGGCTATCCACGCTGGGAATATCGCTATCTGAAAAATGATCTGGCGCGCGAAAAGACGCTGCTGGTAAGCTGTCTGCTGCTCTCCGCGGATAACAACTTTGCCCAGCAGGGGTCGATGCCGATCAATCATTTCCCCGAAACCCAAAAGCAGATGAACATGTACGATGTGCTGGTGCTCGGGGATGTGGACCCGGATTATTTTTCGACCGCCCAGCAGAAAATGATTGTGAAGTTTGTGGGCCAATACGGCGGTGGCTTTGGCATGATTGCCGGTCCCCGGTATTCACCGGATGCCTACCGTAACACGCCACTGGCCGCACTTTTACCGATTATTGCGGACCGTCCCGACAATCCGGAACTCGCCGCTCCACCCAATGCTCCGTTCGAACTGCATCTGACCGCCGCCGGTCGGCAAAGCCCGTTGTTTGAGTTTTTTTCGAGTGCGAAAAAGAATCTCTGGCAGGCCCAGCATCTCCCCCCCCTTTACTGGTATATGCCGGTGCTGGGGTTAAAGCCCAGTGCGGTGGTGCTGGCGGATTTACCTTCGCGTTTGATCAATGGTCGCCCGGCACCGCTGTTGGTGACGGGCAGATACGGGGCGGGACGCACTATGTTTTCGGCCATTTGTGATACCTGGCGCTGGCGTTATTACCACGGTGCGCCGGAATTCAAAAGCTACTGGCTGGAAATGATACGGATGCTCGCCCGGTCGCGGGCCTTTGGCCTCCGCCGGCCCCTTGAACTTACCACCGCCGCCACCCATGTGGATGTAGGATCCAGCGTGCGGGTTCGACTGCGCGTGAATGATTCCCTGCTGCTGGCCCAAATGCCACCGCAGATCAGATTGCAGGCCACCAACGGCGAATTCATGGAACCGCTCATCCTTTCCCGCGTCCAAGGTCAAGGCAATGTGTTTGAAGGCGCACTCACGCCGCAGAGCACCGGTACCATAAGCATCTCCGCTGCCCCCGGCGAACTGCCCGCAAACGTACGCCCGTTGGCCCTGGTGGCCCAGCAGCCGGACCGCGAGTTTTTGAATTTATCGGCGGATCCAGCGGCGCTGCGACGACTGGTGCAAAAAACCGGCGGTCAGGTGCTTACGCCGGTTCGGGCCGCTAAGCTCGCCGAATTGGTTCCCGACCGCAGCCTGGAAACGGTCTTTCGCCAATCGCAACAGATCTGGAACAAGCCCATTGCTCTGTTGCTGATTGTGGTGCTCTTGACGGTCGAATGGATTTTACGCAAGCGCGCCGGCCTCATATAACCGCCGGCCGCCGGGGCGCCGATACACCGGGAGATTTCAATTATGGATCTGCTTGAACGACCTTCGATGCTCCCGCAGCGACTTTCCGCCCTGCGCGGACGTTTGCGACGGTTGCTGATGCTCCATGGCGGCGCCATTTTGGTGGCGGCTATGGTCGCCACGGCGCTCGCCCTGGTGCTCACGGATTATCTGCTGCATCTGGCGGGCGTGATGCGCGCGGTGTTATTGGTGGCCATGGGCCTGGAAGCGCTCGCCCTGATCTGGCGATTTTTAGTTACTCCCCTGCGAGCCCCTTTGAGCAATCATTTTCTGGCCGGGCGCATTGAAAACGTCCAGCCGATTTACAACGACGAGCTGCGCACCGCCGTGGCCTTTATTGAAGGGCACGCGGCCCAGCGCAATGCTCTGGCGGCGTTAAGCGTGGAGCAGGCGGAAGAACTTTGTAAACATGTAGATTTTTCCGCCGTGGTGCGACGCAAACCCACCGCCCAGGCGCTGTTGGTGGCCGCGGCTATGGTACTGCTGGCGCTGCTGCTGGGTTTTACCCATCCGGGTGGAACCGCCATTGCCTGGCAGCGTTGGACCAACCCTTTCGGTAATCATCCCTGGCCGCTGCATACCATCGTCAAACTCCATTGGTCGTCCGGCCGACCGCCGACAATATGGCCGCAGGGCAAACCGTTGACGGTTCAGGCCACGGTCAGCCGGGGCTTTTATCCAACCATGCACGTGTGGCTGACGACCCGGTCGGACCACCGTCCCCGCCGACATGACCTGATGACCCTGCAACCGGGTACCGTCGATGGAGAGCATTTATTTGCCAAGGTGGTGCAACCGGAGGGACCGTTTTATGACCTGCGCGTAACCGCCGGCGATGATACCCAGACTCCCTTTACCCGCATTCGGGTGGTGCCGCGGCCTGTGCTGCAGGCATTGACCGCGGCGATTACCGCGCCTGGGTATGCCACGGGCGTGCCGGTGCGGATTGTTGACATACTGGCCCATTCCGTGCGGGTGGTGCGCGGTTCATTGATCACGCTGAAATTTTCCTCCAGCGAGCCGGTGGCGCTGGATGCCCATGGCCGACCGGAATTAACCTTGCTAAGCTCCAAGACCGGTCGCCCGCTGGCGATAAGTACCCACGCCGTCCGCCCAACGCCCCAGGTTTTAACCCTGGCCATCCCGGCCCGAAAAAGCATGATCTTTCGTGTGCGATTCCATGATACCGATGGCCTGGCCAACAACACCCGCAGCGATTTTACCATCAAGGTGGTACCCGATGGCCTGCCGCAAGTGCGTATCACCCGTCCTCGACACATGGTCAATATCACGGCTGATGGTCGGATTCGGTTGCATATTCGGGCCCACGACGATTTGGGCTTGACCTCCCTGTATCTGGCCGGGCGGCCCTTGGGGGCCAAAGCCAAAGCTCACTGGCTGTTCAAAACGCCGTTGACCTGGTCTTCCCGCATCTTTGACCCCAACACGGGTGCGGTGGGCCGGGCGCTGGATTCCTGGCAATTGGCCCCGCTGAAACTCAAGCCGGGTGATCGACTCAATGTTTACGCCCTGGTTCGTGACGACTACCGCGTGACTCTTAAAGATGGAAAAATTCAGCGCCATCCGCTGGTGCGCTCGCGGCCTTTGCTGGTGGTCATTCGCAGCGCGGCCGAAATTCGCCATGAAATTCGCAACGAGCTGCGGGCGGCAAGAGCGGCGATCGGTCGCTTGCTCAAAGAACAAATCAGCACGCAAAAACAGACCCAGGCCATCACCACCTCCATCCACCAGAGCGGCCATGTCACCGCCGGACAGCAAATGGCCCTAGGTCATCTGGCCCAGCGGCAAATGGCCGAAGCCCAGCGCGCCACGGCCATCGAGCACATGCTGCGCCGAATTCAACATCTGGCTCAGCGCAACGGCCTGCAACAATCTTCGCTGGGTAAACTCGCCAAGCTGGCCCACAGCGGTATGAAGCATGTGGGCCATGCCAGCATGCCCAAGGCCGCCAGCCGCCTTTCCCAGGCCCGCCGTAACAGCCTTAGTAAAAGCGGCCTGGCCCAAGCCGCCGCCAACGGCAGCGCCGCGGCCACGCACCAGCAGCGGGCGATCAAGATCATGCAGCATCTGCTCAACAAGCTGGGGGCCGCCGGGCAGTTCCGCCGCCTGCTGCATAAAACGGAAAAGATATTGTCCAAACAGGCGAAACTCCAAAAGCAGCTCCAGCAGCTCGCGGCCCAAACCATCGGCCTGAAGATGTCACAATTGCCCGAGAATCTCAAGAAGCAAATGCAGGCGCTGGCCCAGCGGCAACAAAAGTTGGCCGCGCAGGCCCAAACTCTGGCCAGCCAACTTTCCCAGGCCGCCAAAAGCTTGGCCAAGAGCAATCCGGCGATGGCTGCGGCTTTAGCCAAGGCGGCCGCCATTTCCAGCCAGGACCAGGTGCCGGGAAAGATGAATCAGGCGTCGGGCGCTGCATCAAGCAACCACATGTCTTCGGCCGGCCAGGCCCAGGCGGGTGCCAAAAGCGGCCTGCAAAAAATGCTCAAAGCCCTGAATCACGAAAATCATCAGGCCCTTAAACGGATGGCCAAACAACTCGCGGCCCTGATCGCCCGGCTCAAGTGGTTAATCCGACACCAGACCGCCGTGAAGGCCGCTACCGTCAGCGCCGGAGCCAAGGCCGCCCGGGTGACGCTTAACAACTTGGCCGATCAGCAGGGGCGGCTCCAATTGCAAGCCGTCGATTTGAGCCAGCGGTGTATGTCCGTCTCGGGCGCACACCCGGCGGGGCGGGAAATCCAATTGGCCGCACACGATATGGGAGCCGCCACCGGCTCTCTTTTGCGGCATAACCAGCCGGGTACGCCGCCCCAACAAACGGCGGCCCTGGCCGCGCTGGACCAAGCGCTGCGCGATCTGCAAAAACAACTGGCCAAAGTGAACAACCAGCTTCAACAGCAGAATCTGGCCAGCCTCCGCCACGCCTACCAGCGCATCGCCCGAACCCAAACCCAAATTGAGGTCGCCACGCTGGCCATACAGCGGGATAAAGAGTCCCGTGGGCAACTCATGCGGCCCGACATACTGCGCCTGGCCGCGGGGGGCCGGGAGGAAGCCACCCTGATTGAAAAATTGCTGGCCTTAAGTGCGCGAATCAACCAGCAGGCCCCGATTATTGTCTGGATCAATAAACGAATTATTGCCGATCTGGCCATTGCCCGCATCCTGATGAATTCCGCCCACCCCGGTGTGGTGACAACGGATATTCAGCAGCACGCCCTGGAAAAATTGAACATGATTATCCGCGCCTTGAAAAAGGAGCAACAAAAGCTTAAAAAAAATGGTGGCGGCGGGGGGGGCGGCGGCGGCGGGGGTGGACAAAAGCCCAAGCTGGTGCCTCCGCTGGCCCAGCTTAAATTGCTGCGGTCCATGCAGCGGCAAATCAATGCCGACACCCAGGATATGAACCGCCAGATGCAGCAGGCTCCCGCAGCCGCCAAAAAGGCGATCCAACAGGAAATTCGACGGTTGGGCAATTTGCAAGGGGCTTTGCAACATCAGGCGATTAAAACCATAAAATCGATGCCGTCCGGGCCGAAGATGCCCGCCCCCATGCAAAATATTCCCAATGGAAAACCTCCGAAAGGCAGGCTCTAAGATGAAAACGAACATGTATCGGCCAATGGGCTGGGTGGTTATGGCAGTGCTGGGAATCTCGCAAGCGGCGGGCTTGGTTGGTTCGCCCGTGGCGGGTGCGGCGCAGCCGCGCTGGCTGCAGCGTGGCTTGGCCTGGCCTGATTTAACACCCAGGTTGGTCCAACCCAAAACGGCTAAAACGCCCCCGCCCAACCCACAGCAGCTCGGCCAGATGCTTAAGGACATGCTGCAAGGCATGGGCCAAAGCGCCAACCACTTGTATTCCTACGATGCGGGAAAAAACACCCAAACCATCCAAAAGAAAATCATTTCCGATCTGGATCAACTCATCGCCATCGCCAAAAAAAATCCGCCTCCGGGCGGTGGTGGGAAGAGCAAAAAAAAGAATAAGGGCCAGAAAATGTCCCAAAACTCCAGGTCGCCATCCAGCGGGTCGAGTTCTCCGACCAATTCGCCCTCCGCCCCCGCCTCGCATTCCTACAACCCCGGCGGCGGCCCCATGAATCCGCAAACCGGAAAACCATTTCTTTCCAGCAAAAAACAATGGGGCAACCTGCCCGCCCGGGAGCGCAATTTAATTCTTAACGGCATACGCAAAAGCACCTTGCCGGGCTATCAATCCTTGGTCAATGCCTACTATGAATCCTTGGGTAAGCTTGGCTCACGCGAAGAGTCAAAATAAACCGCCATCCACCTTCACACCACACCCTGAAACGAAATTGTGGCGCTGATGAAAAAAGTCATTGCAACAGTGTTGATTCCTCCCAACACCAGCCCGGCGGTGGCGCGACTGCCGATCGCCTGTTTTGAGTTTAATCACCCGATGATTCCCGCCACCCGGTTTGCCTGGCACCATCCGCCGGAACAAACCAATGCCCAGACCTTTTTTATTCAAGCCCAGCAGCGGCGCATCGCCTTTCGGCTGCTGCGGGCGATTGGCACGCAGAGCCGACGGCCAGTGTTGATGTTGCTCCACGGCATGGGTCTGCATATTGCCTCCTTTTACGGCATTGCCGGGTATGTGCTGCGCACGCATGACCTGCTTTTGGTGGATTACAACAGTTATGCCGCAGACGAAGGTTGGCCTGTGGGCGGCGTGAGCCTGCGGGAAATGGTTGCCGATGCCATGCGCGTGCCCGCAGCCCTGCAAATACCGCAGTTGGCGGTGGGCGGTTCAAGCTTGGGCGGTGGAATGAGCCTGATGGCGGCCCTGGACTTTCCACAGCGGGTTACCGCCGTGACAATTTTTAATCCGGCCTATTATCCGCAGGAATTGCCCACTTTTTATCGCATCCTCCGGGTGCCCATACTGGGTGAACTGGTGGTGTCTGCCATGAAACCCGAGCAATTGGTGTGCGGCATTGCCGCCGTCGGCTACGATCATCCAGAGGCCATGCACCAGGAATTGCTGCGCGTTTACCGCCAGAATATGCGGCCACTGGCCAATCGGCTGCGGTTGATGGATGCCATCCGGGCGCTGCCCACGCGCCCGGCGGAAATCCAGAGTTTTCTGGCTCAGGCCCGGCAATTAACGCAGCCGGTGCTGGTCATCTGGGGCCGGCTCGATACCCTCCTGGCGCCAGGTACCGGTGAAAAACTCAAAAAAGACTTGCCCAACCTGGTTTTTTATGAATTTCCCCAATTATCGCACCTGCCGCACGAAGAGGCCCCGGATGCGGTTGGACCGCTGTTGGAAAAGTTTTTAATTGACATTGGCTAACGGCGGATTAAGATAATAGTGGTGTCGTTGCGCATGTGCGGGCGAGGTCGTTGGGCGTATGCCGGGAGCTGTAATGAGTGCGTCTTTTGGAGATTCAACCATGCAACAGGACGCTGCCCGTCTAAAAGTAACGCGCGAAGGCGACATCGTGCAGGTGGAATTCACCAGCCGCAAGATTCTCGATGAAGGCAATATCGCTGAAATTGGGGATCAATTGTCGGTCTTGGTGGAAGCCGAACACCGCCCCCGGTTGATCATTTCTTTTGCCGGGGTGGACCATCTTTCCTCCGCCGCTCTTGGCACCCTCATCACCATCAACAATAAAGTGAAAAATCGGGATGGACAGTTGCGCCTGTGCAACATCAACCCGCAGATTTATGAAGTATTTTTGATCACAAAGCTTAATACTCTCTTCCATATTTATCCGACAATAAAGGAGGCTTTGGAAAGCCTGCGCAGTGGATCGCAGGTGGGCCGGCTGCAATAGCCGCCGGTACCGTGAATGGCGTATTTTATCGGATGGCGTACCCCCTGGCTCATGGGGGCTGTGTTGATGGTGGTTTAACAAAGGGCTTCACCCAAACGCGGGGCAACGCAAACAGCGATGTCTAAATCAGGAGCAGGGAATCTCCCAGGAGTGCCCAAGGATGCGGCCGGTATTCGCGCGGGTAGTTACAGGCACGCTTATGAAACACTTAAAGTTACAAGCCGGGCCGCGGGGGCAGCGGCAATCACGTGAAAAATCCGTCGGGCTCTGGTGCACGGAAGAATTTCCCAGCGAAATGCCGGAAGGTCGGCGGGTTGAAGAAAAAATACTCTCTCAATGTCGCAAACATGGTTATGGCCAGCGCGACCTTTTTGCTTTGAAGCTGGCACTGGAAGAAGCCATCAGCAATGCCATTCGGCACGGTAACAAATGCACGCCGGGTAAACATGTGCGGGTTAAATATCGTATTACCCGGCAGCGTGTTGATGTGATGGTGGAGGATGAAGGCCACGGGTTTGACCCCGCCGTACTGCCCGATCCCACCGCCGATGAGAATCTCCAGCGGTGCTGTGGCCGCGGGGTGTTGTTGATGCGTGCGTATATGAACAACGTGGTCTTTAGCCCCGCTGGTAACAGCGTCACGCTTACCAAGTTCAACGAAAGCTCTTCCTCCAGCGATACGCCGCTAAGTACCACCACCGTGGCTTTCGGCTAAACAAAGGGGTCAGGTACGAATGGCCTTCCTTAAGCAGGGCTAACATGCGGCACCGGCGCTTCTGGCCAGTTGTCGTCGGGCTTGCTGGCGTGGCACGGTCAACAGGGCGATGGGTTTAGCGCGGCGTTTGACGGCCCGTGGTTCATAACGA
>JAJYZF010000030.1 GCA_021800165.1 Planctomycetota bacterium
GTCGGCAAAGCCGACATCGCTCGTTAAACATGTCCACGCCGGGTAAACGCGATTTCCGCCCAAGGTTATATTGATATGCGCCGCCGAATTGGATAAAATTACGAGGCTCTATCCTCTGGAGAGGATGGGCCTGGCGCTGGAGGGGTTTTTGCGTGGTGGGTGCTGGAGCCGAAAATCGGCTCACACGGAGGTTAATACATTGAAGAAACCGAATTTTTCGGCTGGACTTCCAAAGAAGCAAGGACTCTACGATCCGCAGCAGGAGCACGATAGTTGCGGAGTTGGTTTTATTGCGCACATCAAGGGGCAGCCGAGCCATGATATTGTCACCGATGCCATCACCATGCTGGAACACATGGAACACCGTGGGGCGTGCGGCTGCGAGGAAAATACCGGTGACGGCGCGGGTATTCTAACGGCGATGCCGCACGCTTTTCTGGTGAAAGTGGCCCGCCGCGATCTGAATCTCACCCTGCCACCCGCCGGAGGTTATGGCACGGGGATCATCTTTCTGCCTTCGGATAATGAACAGCGTGTGATATGTGAAGAAATTGTGCAGCGGGTCATCCGGGAAAGCGGGCTGATCTTTGCCGGGTGGCGCGACGTGCCGGTGGACAACAGCACCATCGGCCTTTCCGCCCGCCGGACCGAGCCGCGGATGCGGATGCTCTTTGTGCGGGGCGGCGAAGCTCAGACGCCCGATACGCTGGAACGTCGATTGTACACCGCCCGGAAAAGTTTCAGCCGGGAAATTCACGCCCTGGATATAAGCCAGGCCTCCTATTTTTATGTATGCAGTCTCTCCACGAAGGTGCTGATTTACAAAGGCCAGCTTACCTCGGCGCAGGTACGGGAGTATTTTCGCGCCGACCTGACCGATCCGGATTATGTCAGCCATCTGGCGCTGGTGCACTCCCGCTTCAGCACCAATACCTTTCCGTCGTGGGATCGGGCCCAGCCGATGCGGATGATGGCCCATAACGGTGAAATCAACACGCGCCGCGGCAACATCAACTGGATGCACGCCCGCGAGGGCATGTTCCAAAGTGCTCTTTTTGGCCGGCACATTGATGAAATTAAGCCGGTCATTGAGCCGGATACCTCCGATTCGGGTGAATTTGACAACTGTCTGGAAATGCTGCTGCATACGGGGCGCAGCCTGCCTCATGCGATGATGATGATGATTCCGGAAGCCTGGCAAAATCATGAATCAATGGATTTACGCCGCCGGGCCTTCTACGAATATCATTCCTGCCTGATGGAACCCTGGGATGGCCCGGCATCGGTAGCGTTTACCGATGGCCAATACATTGGAGCCGTGCTGGACCGCAATGGGCTGCGTCCCAGCCGTTATTACGTTACCTCCGACGATCGCGTGATCATGGCCAGCGAGGTGGGGGTTCTGGATATTCCACCCCAGAATGTGGTGCGTAAGGGCCGGCTGCAACCGGGGCGGATGTTTCTCGTCGATTTTCGCCAGGGCCGCATCATTGATGATTCAGAGCTTAAAGCCGCTCTGGCGGCGGAACATCCTTACGGTCAATGGCTGGAGCAACAGCGGCTGACTCTGGAGGAAATTCCCGACGCGGCCCCAACCGACGGGCTGGCTCCACCGGCCCTGCTTGAGCGTGCGCAGTGCCTGGGCTATACCACCGAAGATGTGTACAAACTGATGGTGCCCATGGCGCAGCAAGGGCTGGAAGCCATTGGATCGATGGGCAATGATGCGGCGCTGGCCTGTTTAAGCGATCAGCCGCGAATGGTGTATGATTATTTCAAGCAAACCTTTGCCCAGGTGACCAATCCGCCGCTGGATTCTGATAAGGAATCCATTGTGATGAGCCTGGAAAGCTATATCGGCCCGGAAAAAAACCTGTTGGAAGCGACGCCGGCCCACGCCCATCGTCTGCTGCTGCAGCAGCCGATTCTCATGAATGAACAACTGGCGAAACTGGCGCATCTGAACCACCGCGGCTGGAAAAGCCGGGTGATCAACGCTGTGTTTGAGCGCAGCGGCGGTCCGGAGGCGATGGTGGACGCTCTGGAAAGTATCTGCCAGCAGACGGATCGGGCCATTGGCGACGGCTGCGGGATCGTTATTTTATCCGATCGGGCCATGGGGCCGACCAAAGTGGCCATTCCCGCCTTGATTGTGTGCGGCGCGGTACATCATCACCTCGTCCGCCAAGGCACGCGGACCCGCATTGGCTTGGTCTTGGAAACGGGGGAAGCCCGTGAAGTGCATCACTACTGCTTGCTCATCGGCTACGGCGCTGATGCCATCAATCCGTATCTGGCATTTGAAATTTTATGGCGTCTGCGCCAGGAAAAGAGTCTGGATGCGGCCCTGGATGAGAGCAAGATCGCTAAAAATTACATCAAGGCGATAGGCAAGGGCCTGCTGAAGGTGATGAGTAAAATGGGTATTTCCACGTTGCAAAGCTACAAGGGTGCCCAGATTTTCGAAGCCATCGGGCTGGATCACACCGTTATCAACCGCTGCTTTGCCGGCACCGTTTCCAAAATCGAAGGGGTGGGCTTTCCGGTGCTGGCCACCGAAGCCCTGCGCCGGCATGCCCTGGGTTTTCCGGAGGATACCACGGCCGTGCCGTTGCCGGTGCTGCCGGAAGGCGGCCAGTATTTCTGGCGAAAAGACGGCGAACAACACCTGCTTAATCCGGAGACCATCGCCTACGTGCAGGAAGCCACCCGAACCAACAGTCAAGAGGTTTATGCACGTTACGCCAAGTTGATCAACGAGCAATCCGGGCGGCTGTGCACGCTGCGCGGTCTATTTAAGCTCAAGGCGGGTCCAGCGCCGGTGCTGCTGGCGGAAGTTGAACCGGCGGCGGAAATTGTCAAACGTTTTGTCACCGGGGCGATGAGTCTGGGTTCCATTTCGCCCGAGGCCCATGAAACGTTGGCCATTGCCATGAACCGGATGGGCGGCAAGTCCAACACGGGGGAAGGCGGGGAGGATGCGCGGCGTTTCACCCGCGACGCCAATGGGGATTTTCGCCGCTCCGCCATCAAGCAGGTGGCCAGCGCCCGGTTCGGCGTGACGATCAACTATTTGACCAACGCCGATGAATTGCAGATTAAAATGGCCCAAGGGGCCAAACCGGGCGAGGGCGGCCAATTGCCCGGCCACAAGGTGGACCGCTATATCGGGCGGCTGCGTCATGCCACTCCGGGGGTACAATTGATCAGCCCGCCGCCGCACCACGATATTTATTCCATCGAAGACCTGGCGCAGTTGATCCACGATCTGAAAAATTCCAATCCCACAGCGCGGGTGAGCGTGAAGCTGGTGGCGGAAATGGGCGTGGGCACGGTGGCCGCGGGCGTGGCCAAGGCCCATGCGGATCATGTGCTCATCGCCGGACATGATGGTGGAACCGGGGCTTCGCCGCTGACGAGCATTAAACATGCCGGCACTCCGTGGGAGCTGGGTCTGGCGGAAACACATCAGACTCTGGTGCTCAACGATTTGCGCAGCCGCATTGTGGTACAGGTGGACGGCCAGTTGAAGACGGGCCGCGACGTGGTCATCGGGGCACTGCTGGGCGCGGAGGAATTCGGGTTTGCCACGGTGCCGCTGATTTCGCTGGGCTGTATCATGATGCGGGCGTGCCATCTCAACACCTGCCCGGTCGGGATTGCCACACAGGATCCGGTATTGCGCAAGAAATTCACGGGCAAGCCGGAATACGTCGTCAATTTCTTCTTTCTTTTGGCCGAAGAAGTGCGGCAACTGATGGCCTACATGGGGTTTTGCAAATTTAACGACCTCATCGGCCGGGTGGATATGTTGGAGGTGGGAGCGGCCATTCAGCACTGGAAAGCCCAGGGGCTGGATTTGACACCGATTTTAACGCCCGCTCCGAAACTTCACGATCATGTGGAAGTGTACGCGACGCGGAAGCAGGACCACGGGTTGGAACTGGCCTTGGATAACACGATGATCCGCGACGCCCGGCCGGCGTTGGAATCCAAAAAGCCGGTGCAACTCAATTATCCGATCCGCAATATCAACCGCACGGTCGGCACCATGCTCAGCCATGAAGTGGCCAAGCGCTACGGTGAAGCGGGTTTGCCGGATGATACCATCCGGATTAAATTCACGGGTTCCGCGGGGCAGAGTTTTGGAGCCTGGCTGGCCAAAGGCATCTCTCTGGAACTTGAAGGCGACGCCAACGATTACGTCGGCAAGGGCCTCTCCGGCGGACAGGTGGTGGTTTATCCGGATCGCCGGGCGACTTTTGCCGCCCACGAAAACATCCTCATCGGCAATGTGGCCCTGTACGGGGCAACCAGCGGACGGGCCTTTTTCCGCGGGGTGGCCGGCGAGCGGTTTTGTGTGCGCAACTCCGGAGCATGGGCCGTGGTGGAAGGGGTCGGCGATCATGGCTGTGAATACATGACTGGAGGACGGGCCGTGATTCTAGGCCCGACGGGGCGGAATTTTGCCGCGGGCATGTCGGGTGGCATCGCGTACGT
Organism: Planctomycetota bacterium; assembly: GCA_021800165.1. Taxonomy (GTDB): domain Bacteria; phylum Planctomycetota; class Phycisphaerae; order WQYP01; family WQYP01; genus JABEVA01. Next base: position 4,501 of record JAJYZF010000030.1, read on the forward strand.
ATACGACCCGCAGGACCAGTTCCTGGCCCGCTGCAATCTGGCCATGGTGGAGCTGGAAAAAATCACAGAGCCACAGGATATTTCAGATTTGCGCGAACTTATTGAGCAACAGGCAACTTTTACCGGGAGCACCGTGGCTAAAACCATACTGGCGGACTGGAAAAACACCCTGCGACATTTCCACAAGGTTATGCCGACGGACTACCGGCGGGCCTTGCAGCAGCAGGCCGAGCACGCCCGCAGCGGCGCGGCCGAGGAGGTGCAACATGGGTAAACCCACCGGATTTATGGAATACCCCCGGCAGTTGCCCGGCGACCGCAACCCGCGTTTGCGCGTTTTGGACTGGAATGAATTTCACGATCACCTTCCGGCCAAACAACTCCAGGATCAGGGTGCCCGCTGCATGGATTGCGGCGTGCCATTCTGCCATAGTGCCTGCCCGGTGAATAATTTGATCCCGGAATGGAACGATCTGTTGTATCGCGATCACTGGAAGGAAGCGATCGTCCGGCTGTGGAAAACCAACAACTTTCCGGAATTTACGGGAAGGGTATGTCCAGCGCCGTGTGAAGGCTCGTGCGTGCTGGGCATCAACGAACCGCCGGTAACCATCAAAAACGTTGAAGTTGCGCTGATAGATAACGCCTGGGAGCAGGGCTGGGTGTTGCCGCATCCGCCCGCGGCGCGGACGGGCAAAAAGGTGGCGGTGATCGGCTCGGGGCCGGCCGGCCTGGCGGCGGCGGACCAGCTCAATAAAGCCGGACATCTCGTAACTGTTTATGAGCGCTCCGATCGCATCGGCGGGTTGCTGATGTACGGCATTCCCAACATGAAGCTGGATAAAAAAGCGGTGGTCGAGCGCCGCGTAAAACTCATGGAAGAGGAAGGCGTGCGGTTTGTCACCAATGCCCATGTCGGCAAAGATGTAAGCGTCCACGACCTGCTCAAGGAGGTGGACGCGATGATTCTGGCGACCGGGGCCACCAAACCGCGTGATCTTCCACCGACGCCGGGACGCAATCTGGCGGGTATCCATTTTGCCGTGGACTTTCTCCACGCCAATACGAAAAGCCTGCTCGATTCCAACCATCAGGATGGCCATTATATTTCCGCCAAAGATAAGCATGTCATTGTCATTGGTGGCGGCGATACCGGCACCGATTGTATCGGCACATCGCTGCGCCATGGCTGCCGGGGGCTGGTCAACTTCGAGCTGCTCGCCCAGCCGCCCGTCAATCGCGCCGCGGACAACCCCTGGCCCCAATGGCCCCGGGTGCTGCGCGTGGATTACGGCCATGAAGAGGCGAAGGCCCAATTCGGGCAGGATCCGCGACAATATTGCGTTTTGACGAAGGAATTTCTCGGCGATGATCAGGGACGGGTACGTGCGTTGAAAACCATCCGGGTGGATTGGGTGCGCGATAACGGCAAACTGGCGATGAAAGAAATTCCCGGCTCCGAGCAGGAATGGCCCGCCGAGCTGGTATTGCTGGCCATGGGCTTTCTAGGGCCGGAAGATACGTTGGTTGGTGCGTTGGGAATGCATACCGATGCCCGCTCCAACTATAAGGCCGAATATGGAAAATTCGCCACCTCGGTCGAAGGCGTCTTTGCGGCCGGCGACTGCCGCCGGGGCCAATCGTTGGTGGTATGGGCCATCAACGAAGGGCGCGGTGCGGCCCGCGAATGTGATCGGTACCTGATGGGTTCCACACGTCTGCCATAATCAAGGATGCGGCGGCTGCCGGGTTGACAAAGTGCGGCTTTCCACCCGCCGCCCAAGGATCTCAAAGCGATGGCTGACCGCCGCAAAGCCCATTTTTTTGGCAATGCGGTTGCGCAATTCCACCACATCGTCATTGCAAAAAGCCAAAAGCTCTCCGCTTTCGATATCCAGGAGATGATCGTGGCCGGCCCCATCGCCCACATAATCGTAATAGCATTGCCGGCTGGAGCGAAACAACACCGGCTTGAGCAGTTGCGCCGCGACCAGGTGTTTGAGCGTGCGGTACACGGTGGCCCGGCTGGCGCGGCAATTCATCTGGCGCAGCAGCAGCAACAACTCTTCCGCTTCAAAGGGCCGGGCCAAGCGCCGGGCGCTGTGCAAAATGGCCTGCCGTTCGGTGGTGTATTTTAACCGCCGCTGATGCAGAAAATCGCGAAACTTATTCTGGGCTGCGTCCATAGTGCCCATTATCGCCGCTGCCCCCCAGCGCCGGCAAATGGAGCGCCGCCACCGACAGGGACCGGGCAAAAACAACTTCGCACTTTCCGGCTGGTCCTTTTGACCGCTGGCTTCGTTGCTGGCTCCTTACAGACCCACTGGCGGGGTATGCGCGTCGCTTGCGCCTCGCCAGCGGTAACAAAATTTCTGCGCCGTACAATACGAATTTATTTTCGCGCGGTCCCTTAGCCCGCCAGCGCCGCGAGTTCCTGATGGGCCGCGGCCACGCCGGCTCCAAACGTAAACTGGTGGCCCTGTTTTTTCAGAACCACTTCGATGGCGCTGATCAGACCCAGCGTATCCGGGGCATCGACATAGCCCATGTGACTGATGCGGAAGATTTTACCTTCCATGGAACCCTGTCCCGCGGCGGTATTCATATTGAATTCCTTGCGCAAAGCCCCACGGAAGGCTTTGTCGTCGAAACCCGCCGGGTAATAAATACCGGTTACCGAATCGACTGGATCATGGGAAAACACCTTGAGGCCCATGGCCAGAGCCGCCGCGCGGGTGGCCCGCGCCAATCCCGCGGTGCGCCGCCAGACGTTCGCCAGGCCTTCCTGCACAATCATTTCCAGGGCCTTGTTTAGCCCGCGCACCAGGGTTACGGCCGGGGTCCAGGGCACATCGTTATCGGCCAAACTCTTTAGGTAATGCGGCAGGCTCAGGTACAAATTGGGCTGCACCACGGTTTCAATTTTCTTGCGGGCCTTTTCCGAAACACTGACAAACGCCAATCCAGGCGGCAACATCAAGGCCTTTTGCGAACCGGTTACCAGAATATCCACACCCCATTCATCAGGTTTGACGGGAATTGCGCCCACGCTGGTAATGCCGTCGACGATCAAAATCGCATCGGTCGCCCGCACCAGACCGGCAATGGCTTGCAGATCATTGCGGGTGCAGGTGCTGGTTTCGCTGTGACAAAGCGTTACCGCGTCGAATTTTTTGCCGGCCAGCGCCGCGGCCACCGCCTCCGGTTTCACCGCGTGACCATATTCGGCCTTGAGTTCGGTTACCTGGCATTTATTGCGTTTGGCGATGGTCACCCAGCGTTCGGCAAATTTTCCATTGGACAGCGCCAAAACGCCGCCACCCTGTGGAATGGTATTGATCATGGCCGCTTCAAACCCGGCCGTACCGCTTCCGGCGATCGTTACCACGGGATTTTTGGTTTGCAGCACTTCCTGCAGGTTTTTGTTTACCGCGGCAAAAAGCGTGCGATATTCCTGCGTCCGATGGTGAAACACCGGTCGGGCCATTTCCAATAAAACTTCTTCCGGAACGCTGGTTGGACCGGGGGTAAAAAGACGCATTCTGTTCATGGTGTAACTCCAAATTAAGGCCAACAAAAAAACCGGACAATCCGCTATGTCCGGTCCATTGTTGAGCAACTTTCATACCGGCTATGTATGCCCGCGACGCTCAGGCGTCTATACTGACGACCTGGGTAATTTCCGGAACTTGCTGGCGAAGGTTGCGCTCTATGCCAAAGCGTAATGTCGCCTGGGAACTCGGGCAACCCACACAAGCTCCGTGAAATCGCACCGATACCACGCCTTCCGGCGTAATGTCGACCAATTCCACATCGCCCCCATCCCACTGAATCATGGGCCGGAGGGATTCCAGCGCCGCCGCCACGCGGTCCTTCACGTTCATGCCGGCCTGTACATCAGGTTCTAAGCCATCTGTTTTGACCTTCATGACCACCTCTACCAGCAGTATAAACGTGGAGCCCGGCGGATTCAACTCCGGAACGTGTTGCGGCAGAAAATGGTTTTCTTCGACCGTGGCAAGCGGTATACCATATCGCTATACTGGACTCATAGTCGATGCTTGCCTGGCCTTGGGCATGTGCAAGCCGGCACCGCGGAGAATCCGGCGTTGAGTTATACCATGGTTACAACTGGGCGGCGTTACATCGCGCGATGGCCCGTCAGCGACCGGGCAACAATAACTTCACCCTTTCTGGCTGGCGCTTTTGGCCGCGGGCTTAGTTGCTCGCTCCGGAGAGAGCCAGAGGCAGGGTATGCGCGTCCGTCGCGTCTTGACCGGGGCGAAAATGTCAGACAAAGCTTGAGCGCCGTAAAATATGAATTTATTTTTGCGCGGGCCCTTATGGCGTTGGCCATGCTGACGCTTCTGGCTATCGCATTGGGCGGGCCGCAGGAGACCCGGGCCGGGGTCATGCATGCCTCCGGCGGCGGGGAAAGTTACCAGCATCATGGCGGCGGTGCGGCGGGCAAGGCGGTGGTACGTAAGGGTCTGGTACATTCGTCATTGAAACCGGCCCAGCCTATCTGGCCGCAGGGATATTCCCTCCACGATGTCCAAGGCTGGGTGCGCGTGGTGAAAAACCGATTCTATCCGCGACTGGTATTTGCCCAGCGCCGCAAGGGTTGGCGGAAGTTTATCCGGTTGTTACCCAATTTAACGCTAGCGGCCATCCTTGAACACCATGCCGGCCAGGCTGCGCTGGTTCAGGTGAGTGGCGAGGTTACGGCTTACAAGGGGAAAAACTATCTTCTGCTCGACGCAAACGTCGTTTTTCCATCGGCACGGGTGCCTACCGCGCCGAAAAAATTACCGAGCACCACGACCCGGCCCGTGGCCCAGCCATTTTCGCGGCGCACCCCCCCCAACCCCAAAAAAATAATCCATGCGCTTTTAAGCCACCATATTTCCGGTCCGGCCGGCCTCAACGCCGCGCCGCCGGATTCCGTGGTGCGGCCACCGTTGCCAATTCCGGACACCTACCGTAGCCGGCAATGGACCGCGCTACCGGAAGGGACGTACATCTGGAATCGGTGCGGGCGACTGCTGCGAAATCCGGTGACGCACCAATGGCTTTTCGTATTTACGTCGGACGGTCGTGGCACAGGTCGCGCACCGATTATTTTGTTGCCTTGTCGGCAACTGGCCATGTTGGAAGCCCAAAACAACGGCCCTGATGGCGGAAGAGCGTTTATCGTCAGTGGTGAAGTAACGGAATATCACCACCATAATTTTCTGCTGCTGACGGCGGCTGAAAGGTTCTATCTACTGGGTCGATTTTAATGACCGCCGGCGGTCCCCACCGGCCGCTGGACTTAGGAACCGGGCAGAAATAACTTCACGTTTTCCGGCTGGTCCTTTTGCCCGCTGGCTTCGTTTTTCGCTCCTTACAGACCCACTGGCGGGGTATGCGCGTCGCTCACGCCTCGCCAACGGTAACAAAATTCCTGCGCCGTAAAACACGAATTTATTTTTGCGCGATCCCTACCCGCCCGGTTTTGGGGTGCGGTTCTCCGACATTTTCAAGAGATGTTCTTGCGCCTTGGCCAATAGGGCCTGGGCATTGTGGTAGGTCAACTGAGCCATAGCCTGCTCGAAAGGCAGCCAAGCATACCCAGAGTGTTCGTCCGAAAGGTTCACCTGCGCAGTTCTGGTACGACCCAGAAAATAAGTGACCTGTTTATGAATCCGCCCCTTCACCCCGGAAACAAATTGATACTCTATTTTTTCTTCGTAGCCAGGCACACGATCCACCTGACGAATGCCCGTTTCCTCCCGCAATTCGCGTACTGCCGCCACCCAGGCCGTCTCGCCGGCTTCCAGGTGGCCCTTGGGATAATCCCAATGATTGCCGTAATCCAGCAGCAGATAAACACGCCCCTGCGGCAGATCGCGAAACAAAAGAAAGCCCGCCGAATGTTCGCGCCGAATTCCGCGATGCCGGCCCTGACGACGGGTGGCCGCAGCACCCCGGGCCATCCGGGCAGAGCCTTTTTGCGCATTGGTGGTGCCCCTGGGCGCGGGTTTCACAACGGCTTCCCCAACAATTGACGCTTGTGCTTTAAAAATTTCAGGTGATGGTCGAGATGGCGAACATAGAGTTCCACCATTTGTTCCAGGGTTACCCGTCCCCGCTGGTTATGTATTCCCACGCGCAGATAAGCCGAATCGGGCAGGCGCTTGAGAATTTCGCCCATGAGCAGGCGGTTCCGGCGAAACAACTCGGCCGCCGCCGCCGCATCCAATTCCGTGTAGAACAGCTTTTGGGCGAAGGCACTTTCATCGAAACCAATCAGCACGGGATTGGTTTCAGCAATAATGCGCTTCATGCGGTCCGCGGCAATTAAATCACTGTCCATCAGATGCAGCACAATTTGGCGGATGCTCCAGGTACCGGCGATCGGCAGAGCATCGAGGTCCACGGCGGTCAGGCCGTCGATGGCGGCCGCGGGAATGGCCGCGCCACGCACATATTCATCAATCATCGCCCGATTCACTGGTAATCTCCGCAGCTTATTTTGCCCATGCGGCGTTTACACTTCGGTAATTTCTTTTTGCTTGGCCGTCACCAACGCCTCCACCTTGCCTTCGAAATCTTTGAGCAGGTTCTGCACATCTTCCCGCCCTTTTTTGGCCTGATCTTCGGTAATTTTCGATTCCTTGGCCAGATTATCCACATGTTTGTTGGCGTCCCGGCGGATATTTCGCAGCGACACCCGGGCCTGTTCGGCGGCCTCTTTTACCTTGCCGACCAACTGCTGGCGACGTTCACCGGACAGCGGCGGAAGATTCAACCGAATCTGCTTACCGTCGCTTTGCGGGTTGATACCCAGATTGGCGGTTTCCAGGGCCTTGACGATTTCCTTGAGGCTGCCGGGATCAAAAGGTTTGATTAAAATCGAGCTGGCATCGGGTGTGGTCAGCGACGCCAGCGATCGCAAGTCGGCGGGGCTTCCATAATAGTCAACCTTGATGTATTCCACCAGGCTGGTGCTGGCCCGGCCCGTGCGCAGACCGCGCAACTCATGCTTCAGGTGCTCCAGCGCCTTTTCCATGGTTTCTTCGGCATCAAAGAGTATTTCATCGATACTCATGGCAGACTCCGGTTATGGATCACACTTTTTGCTTCATTACTTTCAGGCACTTCGTTGGCGATGAGCGTCCCGATGGATTCGCCCCGGACCGCCCTCGATATATTGCCTTCCTTTTTCATGTTAAACACAATAATGGGCACGTTGCTTTCCATAGCCATGCTGATCGCGGTCATATCCATGACCCGTAAATTGTCGGTTATCACCTGTCGGTAAGTCAACCGTGTGAAGCACCGGGCTTGCGGGTTTTTTTTAGGATCGCTGTCAAATACGCCATCCACCTTGGTAGCCTTGAGCAACACCTGGCAATTGAGTTCCGTGGCCCGCAGGGCCGCGCACGTATCGGTGGTAAAAAACGGGCTGCCTACCCCGGCCGCAAGCACCACCACCAGTCCCTTTTCCAGATGATGCATGACCTTACGACGGATAAACGGCTCACAGACCGCCGTCACCGGCAGGGCACTGGCCACGCGTGTCGGCGTGCCGAGGTTTTCCAGAGTATCCTGCAGGGCCATGGCGTTCATCACCGTCGCCAACATGCCCATGTAATCCGCGGTGGCCCGCTGCACACAACCGGTGGCTGAGAGCTTTTCCCCGCGTACCAGATTCCCTCCACCCACCACAATCGCCACCTGCACACCCGATTTGGCCACGGCCGCAATCTGCTGGGCAACCTTGGTGACCTCATCCATCTCAAAGCCAAAGCCACCCTCGCGGCAGAGGCCTTCTCCGGAAATTTTAAGCAAAATGCGGTTATAGCCGCCGACACGGTGAAATTGTTCCAGCTTAGCTTTTTCGGATGTTTGCGTATTACACCTCGCCTACCTTGAACCGCGCAAATTCCACCAAGCGCAGCGTGGCGGATGAGGCTTTACCCGCATCGGCAACCAGATCGCGGATCTTGCGGCTCTCATCCTTGACAAAAGGCTGATCCAGCAACACCTGTTCGGAGAAGAATTTTTCCAGCTTCCCGGCAACAATTTTTTCCACGATGGCCGGAGGCTTACCCTTGATGCCTTCCGCGGCAATGGCCTTTTCTTTTTCCAGCAGGGCCGGATCCACTTTATCCCGGCTCACAGCCACCGGCACAAACGGCATGCCCGCCGTGACGTGCATGGCAATTTCGCCCAGCAAGACGCGCACCGCATCATCCGCGGAGCCATCAATACGCACCAGAGCGCCCACCTTGGCATTGTGATGCACATACTTTCCGATTTGACCGTCGGTGGTGGTAAATCGGGCCAAACCGGTCACGGCCATGTTTTCCTTAATGGAACCGCCCACCATTTCCTTGATCACCTGTTCGACGGTACGGCCCGAAGCGTCGGAAAAGGGAAGTTTATTTAAGTCCGCCGGGCTGGTTACCGGGTGCCGGAAGGCTATTTCCACCAGGTCCGCGAGTAATTTCTGGAAGCCGTCGTTGCGCGCTACAAAGTCTGTCTGGCAACCCAGGCGCAGCAGAACCCCGGTGCGACCGTCCGTCGCGATTTTCGCCCCGATCAGGCCTTCCTTCATTTCGTTGGCCACCTTGCTGTCAGCGCGGCCCGCCCCCCACTTGCGCAGCAATTCGCTGGCTTTGTCCATGTCGCCGTTGGCTTCCTGCAACGCCTTTTTCGATTCCATCATACCCGCGTTGGTTCTAGCACGCAGCGTCATAACGTCTTTAGCACTGATTTCCATCATCATTTCCTCATTTTAAGTTATCGGTCTGGTCCCGATGGTCATGGCCGCACGCACCGTCGATTCAGTAACACCGCGCTGCCACTGTGTGAAAGTGTACGGATTTTCGGTCAGATCGTCCAGACGACAGGGTTTTACCCCTGGCGGGAGGCCGGGCAACGATAGGGAAAGGATCACCGGAACATCGCGGCGGCCCAAGGCTTAGGGGCCGGGCAAAAATAACTTCACCCTTTCCGGCTGGCCCTTTTGGCTGCCGGCTTCGTTGCTGGCTCGTTCCAGACCCACTGGCGGGGTATGCGCCTGGCTCACGCCGCGCCAGCGGTAACAAAAGTTCGGAGAGAGCTTGAGCGCCGTAAAACACGAATTTATTTTTGCGCAGTCCATTAGGTCCCTGCCGGCGCCCCGCCGGGTTGGCGCGTATTCTGACTGCAACTCCCATAATATCGCCACGCCGATTATAATTCCCCTTCTGGCGGAACTGTCCGCGGCTCTCCGCACGGTGGTAGCGGACGGCGGCGCGGCCAGCACAAGGAGACCCGATTATGCCGGACGATTCCTATGATGTAGTGCCTTTGCCTGAACCCGTCAAAAAAAGTACCAGTGAAGGTGCGGCGTCAGCCGTACCCGGCTCCACTGCGGCGGCGGCGGAAGCTGCGCAGCAGGAAGCGGAAAGCGCCGAAGATATAGAACAAAATCGCCCCATGGCGGTACTGGCCTACATGGGACCATTCGTAGTGGTGCCGCTGGTTTTCGCGCGCGAATCGCCCTTCGCCCGCTTCCATGCCAACCAGGGCCTGCTGCTGTTTGTGCTCGAATTCGGGCTTTGGAGCATCAACTGGGTGCTGGGGTTTTTGTTCATGCCTACCCTATCGCTTACGTCGTTGGGATTTTTCAGCGCCCTGGTGCATCTGTACGGTTTTGCCGTCGGCGTCATCTGGGCGGTTTTTGCGATCTTGGCATTGGTCGGCATTCTTCATGCCATCGCCGGGGTTGACGACAAACTACCCGTGATTGGAAATTTTCGCATCGTCAAAGTCTAAGATCAGTGGAAAATACGGTATGGCGGCCACGAAATCCAACCGGCTTGCGGCCAACGACGAGCCCTACTGGTTTGATGCCCATTTAGACTTGGCGTATCTGGCCCAAACCGGTAGAGACCTGCGGCAAGAGGATGTCAACCCTAGGTCCACGGCGGCGGTTTCGCTGCCCGCACTGCGCCAGGGGCGTGTCCGACGCACTTTGGCCACAATTTTTGTCCAACCTCGGGTTCAACCAGGAACGGCGGAAGATCCCGTGGACGGCCCCTGGTGCTACGATGATTATCAGCAAGCACACGCCGCTTGCAGCGCCCAGTTGGACATTTATCAACAGTGGCAGGAAGCGGGACTGATGCGGATATTACCTGCGGTCTGTGATCAGCCTGCGTCCGGCCAGACGGAGGCCCTGGAAGCCATTTTACTGCTGGAAGGTGCCGCCGGGGTGCAAACCCTCGACGACCTGCGGGAATTTGCCGAACGTCATGTACGCGTGCTGGCTTTAACCTGGGTGAATGGTACGCCTTGGAGCGGCGGCGATCATAGCGGAACGGATATCACCCCAAGGGGCCGCGAGTTGGTGGCCCTGGCCGATGCCTTGGGCATGTTTCACGACGTATCCCATCTTTCTGAAAAGGCCTTTTGGACGATGCTGGAAATCGGACGCAATGCGAAAATGGCCTCGCACAGCAATTGCCGCGCTCTGCTGCCGGAGAAGCAATACCCGCAGCGGCACCTTTCCGACCAGCAAATTAAGGCTTTGGCCAAGGCGGGCGGCATGATCGGCATCAATTTGTTTTCCAAGTTTCTCGTGCCAGCCGGACGGGCCACCATTGCGGATGTGGTGACACACATTGATCATATTGCGCAGCTCGCCGGCCGCAGCGACCTGATCGGTTTGGGGTCGGATATGGACGGCGGCTTTGATGCCACCATGCTTCCCGAACATCTGGAGCAGCCGCGTCATCTTAACCGCCTGGCCGAGGCCCTGGCCCAGCGTGGTTTTGGCCAACGCGATATTACCGGCTTTGCGCATTTGAACTGGGAAAAATATTTCGGTCTGACACCGTTGACGAACGGTTGAACCGCCAGCCAAGAGCGTCCATCGTGCCCAGGCGGCCTTTGGAGCCGCGGCGAGGAAGGCCGGTCTGCTGGACGCACCACCGCTTTGGAAAATTTTACTCAATAGGCTATTTAGGATTGGTCGGAAGCAGGCGGCTCGGGGGCGGGGGCCGGCTTGGGCCGCGAGCCAAGGGCGGCCAGAACTAAACCCAGCATGTAGAGTGCCACCAGCGGTACAAAAATGGTGGAGAAGGTAACCACATCGGGTGTGGGTGCCAACACCACCGAGGCCACCGCCAGCACCAGCACGGCCACCCGCCACATCCGGCGGAATTTGGCCGCCGATACCACCCCGATTTTGGAAAGCACCAGCATCACCATCGGCACTTCAAACGAAATGCCGAATATCAGACACATGATGGTCACAAAGCTTAGATAATCGCCCAACATGGGTAACGGTGAAAACAGCACCCCGGCGGGCTGTTTGGAAATTTGCAGGGTCATGGAACCGACATGCATTTTAAGTTCCATGTCGGAAGCGTTGTACCACAGCACCGCCTGATGCGGCGGAAACTTGGTCGGATCGCTGCGCACTATAGGAATGACCAGCGGGTGGATCTTGTTGCCCGCTGGAAACCGCCGCACGTTTGCCGTGCTGGCGGCCTTGCCAAAAATCCATTGCTCCAGCATCGTGGGCTGAGGCGGGGGCAGCTTTACGGCGTTGTTAAACTGCATGAAAAACTTGAGCATGATGGGCAGCACCAAGATGAAAAAAAATAGTACGCCCGCGACAAAAAATCCGATGGTGGGAGCGAGATATCGATAGAAGGCCTTGCGCTCACGCGGGTACAGGCCGACAGCCACAAACGCCCACGCCTGATAAATGATCCAGGGTGCGGCCAGTACCACACCGGCCTTAACGCCGGTCATCAGGTAGGAAATAAGCCCACCCGCGGGCTTGCGGTAAAATATCTGGACGCTATAACCCGAATAGCGCAGGGCCATCAGGTATGGGCCGTATAAAAAACCGATGATTTGCTGATCAAAGTATAAACAAATGGCAACGGCGACGGCCGTGCCCAGGAGGGCGAAAATCACCCGTTTGCGCAGTTCATCGAGATGATCGCCAAAGCCCATCACGGGCAATTCCGCGTGCCGCTGGTCGAGCGTGCCCAGCCGGCCGGCAATTTTATGACGCCAAAAAGCCATGGTCTGGAGGTTCCAATTAAAAAACTGCGACGCTTCACTCGGCTCGGGCGGCGACAATCGCTTCACCCCTGCACGCGCCCATCCTCAAGTTTTATCACACGATCCGCCAACCCCGCCACCTGCATATCATGGGTAACCATCAAGATGGTTTGCTGATGATCGCGGTGCAAGCGTTGAAATACATCTAAGATGGTGCGGCCGGTACGCGGATCCAGATTGCCGGTGGGTTCATCCGCCAGCAAAATGGCAGGTTCATTCACCAAGGCCCGGGCGATGGCCACGCGCTGGCGTTCGCCACCGGAGAGTTGATTGGGCCGATGGCGCAGGCGGCTGGAAAGCCCCAGCTCCTCTAAAATTGCCGTGGCTTTTGCCTGCCGCGGCCAGGCCCGTACCAACGTGCGCCAGGCGTTGGCCTGGATCATCGCCGGCAGCAAAACGTTCTCAAGTACGTTTAGCTCGGGCAGAAGGTGGTAGAGCTGAAAAACGAAACCAAATTTGGAATTGCGCAAAGCGTGGCGGCGGCCCCGAGACAGCTTGCACACATCACGGCCGTCAAAGGTAACGGTGCCGGAATCCGCCCGTTCCAGCACGCCGGCAATATGCAAGAGCGTGCTTTTGCCGGAACCGGAAGCGCCGACCAAGGCCACGAATTCGCCGCGGGCCACCGTCAGACTGGTGCCGGTAAGCACGGGAATTTCGGCCGGCCCGATCCGATAGGTCTTGCGGACATCAACTAATTCAAGAAGGTTGGTCATAAACGCCGACTCGCGGCCATCCTTTTACTCGTAACGCAGGGCTTCCACGGGATCTTGCAGCGACGCGATCAGCGCGGGAATAAACGCCCCTACCAGCCCGGCCAGAATCGCCAGCGCGACAATGGTTATAACGGCGTGCATATCCACCTGATTGGGAATGCGCGAAAAAATATAAATTTTGCGGTTCCATATTGAAATGCCGAAATAACGCCACAAAATATGATCATGGATGTAATTGTCATGGCGCACAAATTCCACTCCCGCCAACATTCCAGGCAAGGCCCCGGCGGCGCTGATCAGCAGGCCATAGAGCAGGAAGATGGTTCCCACCCCCACCTCGCTGCCGCCAATGGCCTTGATGATGCCGATGTCGCGCGTTTTGTCGCGAACAATCATAAAGAAAATCAGGAAGATCACCACCACCACCACCATGCTCATCAAGCCGAGTAAAAAAGTGATCAAATCGCGCTCGTTATCGACCGCCCGGATATATTGGGCCTGCACCTGATCCCAGGTTTGAATTTGCAGGCCCGCATCCTGAAGACGGGGATGTTGCCGCGCGTATTGACGCACGACCGCGGCGATGGCGGCCCGTGCGGCCAGCACGGCCGTGTGGCTTGAATCACCATGCACGCGAATTTGAATCTGGCTGCATCGGGCGGGACGCGTGCCGCCGCCCAGCAGGTCCTGCCGCTGCATGAAGGCCATTTTCTGCACCACTGAAAACGGTGCATAAACCTGCGATGAATCCGCGGTAAATACGCGGGTGCGGCAATCATCGACAATTTGAAAACGTTGGCTCTGCGGCATGGCCAGCGTGGAGCGCAGCGTCACCGGCACCACGGTTAAAATCGCGGGTGAAAACCGCACATCCGCCGGCCGGTGGTAATGACCAAAGCGGTCTTTCTGATACAAACCCAGATCAACGCCGATGATACAGCCGTTGGCGGGTTCATCCGCCGGCGAGGCATAGCGTTGCCGGGCTTGGGGAGGTGGTTTGAAGGTTACCTGCCGCGGAAGCAGGGCGCGGCGCAGGGCCGCATCGGAAGCGAACGTGCTGTGGGCCGGCAAACGCCGCAGATAACCCAAATCCCGAAAGCTGCGGTCCACGCTATAGTTGGCATTTTCCCAGTCCTCACGGGTGATGACCTGCCAATGGTGACGAATGGCGGCAAACCACGTCTTGGGAGTTATCGCCGGCATCGCCATGAGCTTTTTACGCAGCTTTTCTTCAAGGTTGATGGCCCTTTTCAGGCGAGCCTGGGCGTAGGTCAGCAGCGCTCGACGGCTGGCCGGGAACGGGGCCTTGGCCATATCGGCGGCGGTTTGCAAAGGAGCGGCGTGTTGCCAGAAAAGATCCGCTCCGAAGTGGCTTACCTGCGATTGGGTAACCGGATCAATGCCCACAATTTCCACGCCCATGCTGGTCTGAAAATCAGGCAAATTGAACAAGCCGTACGCATTGACCACCGGCGTGCTGGCGGCCACCTGCGGCAAGCGATTGATACGCTTTTGTATCTGGGCGTAATAGGGAAAACCGGCGGCACTGCGGCTTTGAATCACCACATCCCCCATCAAGCCGCGGCCGGCGCTGCGCACGCGGTTGACAAATCCGGTCATGATGCTGTTGACGATAATCAACATCATCACGCACAACCAGACCGCCAGAATTGGAAAAACCACAATCTTTTTGCGGGTGAGGTAGCGCAGACATAAAAACAGGGTATACATCATATCCGGGTGGTCAGGCGAAAGGATCCGAATTTTGGCAGTCGGGGCCAGGGCGATTGATCCAAAAAATCACCGCCCGACTTTTTATTCCGGACTCCTGACGCCTAGCTCCTAACTGCCGGGGTCGGCCTTAACAGGGGAAACAACACCACATCGCGGATGCTGGTGCGGTTGGCCAACAACATCACCAGCCGGTCGATGCCGATGCCCAGCCCGCCCGCCGGCGGCATGCCGTGGGCCAAAGCCGCAATAAAATCATCATCCATGCGGGCCATGGAATCTTCCGCCTTCTGGCCCGCCAACTGCTGCTTAAAGGTCTGTTCCTGCACCAGAGGATCATTGAGCTCGGTATAGGCGTTGGCCAGTTCCATCCCGGCTACGTATAACTCGAAACGCTCCGCAATGGATTCATCACCAGGCTTGCGGCGGGTCAGGGGACAAAGTCCCGCTGGATAATCGTACACAAACACCGGCCGATCCATCCCGGCGATGGCCGGTTCCACCACCCGCTCAAATAGTTCGCCCACCAGAACATCGTGGGCTTTCCCGGCAATATCCGCCACGCCATGCCGCGCCGCCGCCTCTTTTACGCCTGCAGCATCCGCCATGTTCACGCCCACGTGACGCAGCAGCAGTTCCTGATAGCTGAGCCGCTCAAACGGCGGCGTATAGTCGATCAACCGATCGCCAAATTGCAGCCTCAGCCGCGGCGGTGCTTCCGGTGGCTTATCCGCCGATTCGGCCTTGGTACGGCAGAGCGTCGCCAGAGCCACGATCATCGCTTGCGTGAGTTCCATCATGCCCGCTAAATCGCTGTACGCCTGGTAGAGTTCCAGCATCGTGAATTCCGGATTGTGCCGCGTATCAATGCCTTCATTGCGAAAATTACGATTGATTTCAAACACCCGCTCCATGCCGCCCACCAACAGGCGCTTCAGGTACAGTTCGGGGCTGATCCGCAAGTACAAATCGATGTTCAGGGCATTGTGATGCGTGACAAAGGGCCGGGCCGCGGCACCGCCGGCCAGGGATTGCATCATGGGGGTTTCCACCTCCACAAAGTTTCGGCCATGGAGAAAATCCCGAATTTCGCGCACCACCCGCGAGCGGAGCAGAAATACCTCCAGTGAATCGGGATTGGCAAAAAGATCCACATAGCGCTGGCGATAGCGCAGCTCGGTATCGGCCAGCCCGTGGAATTTTTCTGGCGGTGGCAACAGGGCCTTGGATGCGATACCCAAACCATCCGCCCAGACCGTAATTTCACCGGTTTTGGTATGACCAACTTTACCGGAAAACCAGGCAATATCCCCCAATTCCAGCAATTTAGCCTTATCCCAATCCATCCCCAGACTTTGCTTGGCGGCGCCAATTTGAATGCGCCCCGTCCAATCCGCAATGGTAATGAAAATAAGTTTGCCGATGTCGCGCAGCAGTACAATGCGGCCTGCCACCTTGACCGCCGAACCGCCGTCGTGCGGCGTATCCGCCTGATGCAGTTGCCGGGCCTGGCCGATTGAAGATACATCGTCCAGTCGCCGCCCGAATGGCTCTGCCCCTAAGGCGTACCAGCGGGCCAACCGGGCCAGACGATCCTGATATTGCGGGTTATCCTGCATATTGGTTGTGTGTTACCCTTCTTCGTATAAGGCTGGCCACCCTTGTCGGCCTCATCGCCCGGCCACCTGTCGGCTCCATGACCAGCTTAAGGATTAGGCATTGTAGCCGTTCAATCGACTGCTGAAAACCGCAGCCCACGGCCGGCCATTGACGGGGTGTGCCCGTTTTTGCCGGTATTGGCAAAGGGCCCTGCGCAGCGGCGGTTCTGGGTCTGCGCGCAGACGCACTGCGAATGTTGACGCTTCGGCCATTCTTATTAGAAGATTGGAATGGCCATGCTTCACAGCCGTGGTTATGGCGCTTGGCGAGCTTACCCGGAAGCAACGGAGAGCGCGGCCTTGGGAACCAGCGGCCCGCTCCGGTTCACGTCGACTGCAAAGATGCGGCTGCTTTTCAACGGCCGCACAGAGTCGGTGAAAACCTACCGCCCCACCATGGCCGGAGTTGGCACCGGGCGGCGCTGGATGGCGCGATCTATTCCGGGCAGTACGTAATCGCGGGCCACCACTTCCCAACTCATTTTCTGGGCCAGTTCGTAACCATTTTGCAGCAGCCTGGCAAAATGGCGTTCCTCCGTCGGCAGGCGGCTGTAGAGAGTAGCGGCAATTTGACCAGCGACACTGTCTTCAATACCGTCGCGTGCGCTACGATCGATGGAGAGAATCTCCGTTAACGAATTGCGGTTGATCTGGGCGGCGGCGGTGTAATCCACCTGCAGAATGTTGTCCACAGGCTTAGCCCCCGCGGCTCTACGGGCAAAACCGGCACAGCCGCAGAGTTCGGTAAATGCGCAGATACCCCCAAAAGAAATGGGTTCCACTTGAGCAATGCCGAAGGGTTCATAAATGGATTGACCGAATTCCACATCCGACCCTTTGCGGATGTCCATGAAGTCCATCTCTTGCGGCATACGGTTGCCGCAGGTCTGGCGACTAAATCCAAACTGGTTGAGGTAAACGATCTTTCCATTGCGTTGGCGGGCATTGAATTCCTGCACGCCGGCGTAATAGGCGGCTTCGCCGCCGGTGAGGTCCGGGTAGCCTTCACGATGGGCCACGGGCCATTTGTAGCCGGCTTCCATGTTGAGCACATCATCAAAACGTCGGGCCGACGTTTCGGTGGAAAGCACAAAAAGTACCGCGGTTTTGTGATCGCGGCGCAGCAGAGGTTCCAGATGATCCATCACGCGATGATCACGCCACAAGCCCTTGGAGAGCACCAGACGCGTGACGTGCGTGAAAACAAAGTCCGGCTCAAAGCCCAGCAGATTCAGGCAATAGCGGCGAAGGCGATCGCGGGCCGCGAGCTTTTCCGAGAGTGAGATGGCAAAGGCCGGCACCCCGTTGTACGCCAGATCAATGGATTGCTGTTCAAAGGCGCGATCCATAAACCGCAGTTCACGCACCACATCATCGCCGACCGCCAGGATGTTATCACAGTGCCGGGCGGCATCGACCAGTGGGTATTTGTAAAAAGAATCCTGCGGCCCGAAGACTTCATTCACGTTAAGCCCGTGGAGATGGGCGTAGTCGAGGGCATTGTAAAAGGCAATGTCGTGACCGGGATGTTCTTCCACGATGCGGCGCATGGGAGCCACTTCGTGGGCGTAGAAGATGGTGCGGAAGCGGTCCGGGGCCAGCATGTGGGCGGCCAGGGCAGTGGGCATGCCCATGTATTCATGGGAAAGAATCACCGCCGGCTCGGGGCCTTCCGGACAACCCACCGCGTGGAGGGCTTCCAAGGCCGGCTCGGCGATGCGGCAATATTGTTCGTAATCCCAGATCCATTCGTACTTGTTGGATTGAATGGCGAATTCTTCAAACAGACGAAACTTAAAGTGGTTGGAGCGGGCCTGATCATAATGGTTGACGTTCAGCAACAGCACTTCGGGAAAAGCTTTTACGCCGGTGGCGGAGTCAAAAAACACCTTGCGTCCGTAGACAATGTTGACATGAAATTTGCGTTCGATTTCGGCAAAGGCGTGGCCGAAGGGATGCCGGACAATGCCATCCATGGAACTGTACAACACTTCGCCGTTGTTGCCGAGGCGCGTGGCGGCGGTGCCATCGGTGGAAAACAGCGGCCCGACGAGAATATCGCGGTCCACCCGGCTGGACCATGTTCTGGAAGTCAAAAGACCCTGGAGAACCGCGCCGATACCACCAATTTTCTGGACGGCTTCGTGAGTGACATGTACAACAGATTTCATGCGAAAGATCCCTTCGTGGTTACCGGCATGGTCCAATAAGTTCCGTACCCGACGTTTATCCATCGGTTATTTGACGCGACGGGGTTGAACATATCAGCGCCGCCGCATCCCATGCCCGGCCATGGTCATCGAAAAGGGTACTGACCGCAACCGTGCCGAGAGCGCAGAGCACCGCTCCCGCTTGACCGAACGTAGGCCCAGGGCCATGATGTCAACAGCGGCGATTGGGCTTTTGCGGAACCAAAGCCGCATGGGTGCCGATGATGATGAGTTTGAAAACCGCGATCAAGGGAATAGAAGCCGCGGTGGAACCACGTTGGCCGGTGGTCGTGGCTTTATTGGCCGCGGGCGGCATTTACGTGGCCATGCCGCCGGCGATGGCCTTGGGCGGACGTTGGACTTTGCTGGTGCTGGTAGGCGTACTGTTGGTGCCGGCGGTGGTAACGCATCGCGCAGGCAAGCATCGGCTGAACATGGTCATTGGGCTGTGCATCAACGGGGTGGTAAGTTTTTTTGAATTAACATCGCTGGCTTTGCTGATCCGGCAGTTGCCGGATCCGGCCACCAAGCCGGTGCTGCTGCTGCAATCCGCAGCCGCACTATGGCTCACCAACGTGCTGGTGTTTTCGCTGTGGTATTGGCGGCTGGATGGGGGCGGGCCGCGGGCCCGGCACCTGCACACGGCGCGGGGGACCAGTTGGTTTTTATTTCCGCAGATGCTGGTGGCCGGTGAATCCAGTGAGCCTTGGATACCCAAATATGTGGATTACCTTTTTCTGGCGTTTAACACCAGCACGGCCTTTTCGCCCACAGATACGGCGGTTTTGGCGCGGCCGGCCAAATTACTGATGATGGCCCAGTCTTTGATTTCGGTGGCGATTGTGGCGTTGGTGGCGGCCCGGGCGGTGAATATTATTTAGGCGGAATTCCGGTACCATGAAGTGGCAATCATTTATTCATACCCAGCGGCTCGGGAAAATCCTGTATGCCCAGAGGTTAAGAGCGCTTCAGCAACTGGCCAAGTGGGGCGTGCGTGAGCAGACCCTGCTGGTGATGCTGGCGTTTCTCATCGGCTTAGCCACCGGTGCAGCCACGTGGCTCTTTAAGGAATGTGTGGAATTTTTCCATCACTACTTATTTGTGCCCCTGGCGGTTCATTCCGGTGCCACCACCCACTGGCCAAGCTACGTGTTTTTACCGTTGCCCTTGATGGTCGGGGGCCTGTTGTTGGTGCTGTGGCGCAAGCTCTGGAGCCGCGACAAATCGCCGGTGCATGGCTTGGCCGGGGTGTTGCTTTCCTTAACGCGGGAGTCCGGCCAACTCAATCCGTCGCTGGGCGCGGAAACCATCATTGCCAGCAGCCTGACCATCGGTTCCGGTGGATCCGCCGGTCCGGAAGCCCCCATTGCCATCATCGGATCATCCATCGGCGCGCTGGTCGGCAATAGCGTGGGTATTTCGCGGCGCAACTTACCGGTGTTGATCGGATGCGGTGCCGCGGGTGGAATCAGCGCCGTATTCGGAGCGCCGATCGCGGGTGTACTGTTTGCGGTGGAAGTTATGCTGCGTGATTTTTCCATCCGCACGCTCACGCCGGTGGTCATCAGTTCGGTAATTTCCACCACCATGTACAACGCCATTGTCGGCTCCAGCCAAACCAGCGGCCTGTTCCAAATGCCGCTCAACACCAGCAATCTGGTCTTTAACTTTCCGGAGTTGCCCTGGTATTTGTTTTTAGGGGTGGTGTGCGGAATGTTGGCGGTGGTCTTTACACAGGCCATGACCTGGGTCGAAGATATCGCCCAGCGGCGCAACGCCCGCATCAGAACATTTTTTTATCCCATGCTGGGAGCGGGCCTCGCCGGTGTGTGCGGCATTGTGGTGCTGGCGCTGTTTCGGGATAATCCGTTCATGGCCCATCGGTTTGCCCAGGGCTACGTGCCGATCTTTTCGGATGGCTATCCAACCATTCGTCGCGCCATTGATCCGAACTGGTATAACGGCCTGCACCACTTTAACGGACATAGCGTGCGCATCGGGCTGGAATTTCTGCTGGTGATATGCCTGCTGAAAATAGTAGCCACATCGTTGACGCTTGGCTCCGGCGGCTCCGGCGGCATCATCGCCCCGGCCCTTTTTATCGGAGCGGCCGGTGGTGGAGCACTCGGCATCGTGTTGCACGCGTATAATCCGCACATTGAGCCGGCTACGTATGCCCTGGTGGGTATGGGGTCGGTCTTGGCCGCGACGATTCAAGCTCCGCTCACGGCCATCATCCTGCTTTTTGAGCTTACCCGGAATTATGCCATCATGTTGCCGATCATGCTTTCGGCCGTTACCGCCACGGTGATTCAGCAGGTCCTCATCGGGGAAAGTTTGTATACACTGCCGCTGAAAAAACTGGGAGTTAAACTGGGGTCGGCGGTGGGGCTTAGCGCGCTGCAACGAGTGAGTCTGGATCAGATACCATTAATCACCTCCCCAGTGGCCCGTCCCGACGAGCCGCTATCGGTTATTTTGCAGCGCAGTGCGGAAGCGCCAGTGAGCGATTTTGTGGTGGAGGATCACAAGGGTAATTATCTGGGCATGTTAACGCTCGATGATCTAAAGCCCATTATGCTCGAGCCGGAGGCCGCTCCGCTGCTGTTGGTGGGTGAAGTGCTGCGCACGGATGTGCCACCGCTGAAAATAACCGACACCATCGCGACCGCCGTAGAGGCCTTTTCACGTCATGACATATCCCATTTGGCGGTGCTGGCAGCGCCCCCAACCGGCGGCGCACCCCCGGCCATTTTGGGGTTGCTTTCGCGGTCCGACCTGATGCGGCGGTACTATCAGGAAATAAGCACCACCTAAGCCGCCGGACAGGTTCATCAGGTCATTGGCCCAGGGCTAGCGTGACATGACCGAAAATTATAGGACGTTCAACAGAGACCAGGCGGAAGCCACCTGCGCCGCGGAAAATAGATTTCCGCAGACCCGATAAAAGAAATTCATGTTTCCGCGTCCGAGAACCGATTCAATCAGTGCAGGCCAACGGCCGCGCCGGAGCACCAAGCGAAGCCGGCAGGCACCGCCATTAACAGGGTGTGCTGCACGCGAAAAGCTCCCGCCAGTAAGTGGGTTTAGTGTTGTCGCTGGACACTTGCAAACCGACCTGAAAAGCCGGGTGGGTGTTGCCATAAGATGAAAAGGAAGTAGTTATGTTGGCACTGAGTCGTACTGAAGGTCAAAGCATTATCATCGACGGCATCATCGAAGTAAAGGTGGTTAAGTGGTCGCGCAATTCCGTGCGTCTGGCGATTCAGGCCCCGCGGGAGGTTTCCATCGATCGTGATGAAATCTGGAAGCGCATACATCCCGGCGAAAAGTCCCCCATGGAAAAAGCCGACTTGCACTACGGTCATGCGTCCGACGCCGCTGCAACGGACCGCCCCAATTGCGAATCTTCCCGGCCATCCGCCCGCATGGAGGTACCGCAGGTAAATGGTCTGGTTCGCCACCCACCCGCCGCCACCGGCAGCAACGGTCATAACGGCACGGCCAAGGCAGCCCTGTAGCCAGGCTGGAGATGGCTGCAACGACGAAGCGGCTATAATAGGGAGCTACGCGGGTGGTGCGAACACCGGAAAGAGACCCGCAATTGATGATGGTGGCGGCACCGGCAAAAGTTTGGAAGTAAAATCTGGTAACATGGCAGTTGGCAGATGATGTAACAAAAAGAGTGGCCGATGGGCACGAGAACATGGTTGTTCATAGCGATGGTTGGCATTCTGGCGGCTGGGCCGCTGTGGCCGGGCGGAACTTCCCGCGCCGAATCTTGGCCGACATCGCGTTCGTCAGCCTCTGCCAACGCTTTTTCCTCCGATGACCATGGCACAGGCCAGACCAGCCATACCGCAGCCCCGGTCTTTCCACCACCTAAGCCACCGCGTCTAAACCGCAGGCAAACCATTGCCTTGGCGTGGCAAATTGCGCTGGCGGCCCATGATTTTTCGCCGGGAATACTCGACGGTGACTTCGGGCCTAATTCATTGATGGCCCTGCGGGAATATGCCGCGGCCCGGTTTCCGGGAATCAATCCGCTCAATCCGCACGATCCACGGGTGTTTGACGCCCTGGGAGTGGATGTGCAGCACGTCACCGCCACGTATACCATTTCATCCACCGATGCGCAGGCGGTCGGGCATGAACACTATCACTGGAGGGCCATGGCCGCGGCCAATCGCATGCCCTATGGATCGCTGGCCGGCTGCATCTGCGAAAAGTTTCATTGCACCCGGCGGCTCTTGCGAAAGCTAAATCCGGCAACCCGACTCAGCACGCTGCAAGTGGGGCAAACCATCAACGTGCCCAACATCCGACCATTTCCACAGGCGGATGCGGACTTTGGCGTTCCCGGCGGACTCTCGGCGGTAATCGCCGCGGACAAGGCCGATTTGCCGCACCCACACGTGGCGTATCTGGTCATCAACATCCGGCAGAAGGTGATTCGGGCTTACAACGCGCACAAGAAACAAGTGGCTCTATTTCATTGTTCAATTCCAGCGATTAACGCGGACATGCCCACACGCGATGCGTATATCAAGGATATCGCGTTGAATCCAAACTATACTTTCTTTCCATCCGTGTTTAAGAGTGTCCATAACATTCATCACCCACTGCTCATCCCGCCTGGCCCGCGCAACCCGGTCGGTGTCGTCTGGATGGGGCTAAGCATTCCCAATGTGGGTATGCACGGCAATCCGCAGCCGCAGTACATTGGTTTGACCGGTTCGCACGGCTGTTTTCGCATGACCAACTGGGATGCCGTCAATTTGCTCACCTTGGTGCATATCGGATTGCCGGTGTTTTTTGTGAACTCACCCGTACCCATTCAAGGCGGGCCACCCGGCCCGGCGGTCGTTAGCCAACCCGACGACCGTTCCGCTTCTTCCTCAACCTCCACTC
The DNA here is from genome assembly GCA_021800165.1 of Planctomycetota bacterium. Lineage (GTDB taxonomy): Bacteria > Planctomycetota > Phycisphaerae > WQYP01 > WQYP01 > JABEVA01. Next base: position 27,841 of record JAJYZF010000030.1, read on the forward strand.
CCGTGCAGGCGGGTTACTAAAGCTGGTTGACGTTAGCCGTTAGTTAGGTATTATAAGAACCGAGTCGCCGCAGTTGTGGTGGCGGCAGAGTCTTGGCCCTGTGTATTGCGAGATGATCATGACTAAGGAAACCGTCAGCCCGTCGGCCCGAGATCAAGCCTTGGAGCGAGCCTTATCGCAGATTGAAAAGGCGTATGGCAAGGGTGCCATCATGACGCTGGATGGCGTTACCAATCCCCTGGCGATTGCCGGTATTTCCACCGGCTCGCTGGGGCTGGACATTGCTCTGGGTGGCAAGGGCATACCACGGGGCCGCATTGTGGAAGTGTTCGGGCCGGAATCATCCGGTAAAACCACCTTGTGTCTGCACGTCATCGGGCAGGCCCAAAAAATTGGCGGCGTGGCCGCGTTTGTGGATGCCGAACACGCTTTGGATCCCACTTGGGCCAAGCGTCTTGGGGTGAGCCTGCAAAATCTGCTGGTCAGTCAGCCCGACACCGGCGAACAGGCTTTGGAAATTGTGGAAATGCTGGTACGCAGCAATGCGGTGGATGTGGTGGTGGTAGACTCCGTTGCCGCCCTTATTCCCAAAGCCGAAATCGAAGGTGACATGGGCGATGCTTCCATGGGTATGCAGGCCCGACTGATGAGTCAGGCCATGCGCAAACTCACCGGCGCGGTTTCCAAAAGCAAAACCCTGGTGATCTTCATTAACCAGATTCGCGATAAAATCGGCGTGATGTTCGGCAACCCGGAAACGACTACCGGCGGTCGAGCCTTGAAATTTTACAGCTCCGTGCGCATTGATATTCGCCGTATCAACACCATTAAGGAAGGAGAAGTCGCCATCGGCAATCACGTGCGGGCCAAAGTGGTGAAAAATAAAATTGCCCCGCCCTTCCGCGAAGCTGAATTTGATATTCTTTTTGACAGCGGCATCAGCTATGAAGGCGAACTCCTGGATATGGCCGTTACGGACTCTGTGGTCGACAAAAGTGGTGCGTGGTTCAGCTTTGGGGCGCTCCGGCTGGGACAGGGGCGTGAACAAAGCCGGCTATTTCTCAAGGAAAACCCGGAAGTGGCCCGCGAGATACGGGAGAAAGTGCTGGCCCGGCGCATCGTGGTAGTCGATGAAAAAACCGCGCCCGACGCCGCCCATACCTCGGAAAAAGCTGGCGATAAACCCGCCGCCAAGGCAGACGGCAGGGAACCCGGCCGTCCGACCGCACGGGAACCGGCCATGGCTGAAAAGATGGAAAAATCACCAGCCAAAGCCAGCCGGTAGTTCCAACACCCTGCCGCCCTACCGACCATGCGCAAAATATTGCCGGATTAAATAGCGATACCGCTCTGGAATATTTTCTAACCGCTGGCCGGCCTTTGAATTTTCCAAAGCTGCGGCGAAATTGCCCGCGCCACGGGCATTCCATGCGTGCAAAACAGTTACGTCACCGCTGGTGCTGGAAGAAGAACCCGTTTCCAGCTCACTGGAAATGGGCGAGGCGTGCGGCGCAATGCCGGATGAATTCTCCCCAGCCGCGCCGGTCGAACCAGGCCGCGATGAATTGGTGAAACGCGGCTTGGTGGAACGTACCGGCTGCGTGCGCCTTGGCCCAGCCAGCCCCAGTCGTGCTTGCAGCATTTTACGCGTTTGCTCCAGGGCCGTTGAGAATGCCGCCGCACTGCTGCCGCTGGTCGCGAGGGCCAGTTTTTGCAGACCAGTAAGCAGTTTGGGATCATGAGGAACTTTTTTTTCCGCCAGACGGATCGTGGCGGCCAGATGCCGCTTTTGGCGCTCCGTGAGGCGGGAGAAATCCTGCAACCCCTGGCTGCCCGCGCTGGTACCCACCGCACCCGCGGCCATTTTGCGATAGGTGGAATTGCTCAGCAGTTCGTGCTCAGCGGCGGCGGCCGCACGGCTTTGGCCGCCATGGCGGCCCGTGGACGATCCGGAATGACTGGCGGAATTGGCTGATGGTGGCGGCCCAGAATTTCTCCGGCGCGGACCGGTGAGGCTTTGCACCCGGTTGGGGGCAACGTGGCTGGACCGTATCTTACCTCCGGGAGGCAACGGTTGGGCCGGCTGCGGAACTGGGCCGGCTGCCCGCATGTCGGCGAGCACCTGCCAAGGTCTGGCCGTCGGCGGTCCCAAGAGCAAAATCAGGCCAATCCCCAGCGCCGCCACCCCGGTAGCGGCCGCCACCATGCGCTTCCGCCGAATATCAAAAGGTGCAGGGCACTTCACACGGGGAATCATGCGCAGGGCACTTTGTTGAACCATCTGGCGGAAAAGATATTCAACCGGATCGACGGCACTCACGCCATCCACCGCAGTCAGCAATACGCCGTCGGCACCGTTGTCGGCATCCACCATCCAGGCCGTTTCGCCGACCGACTTGATGGATGTACTCCACATCACCAGGCCGGCACAAACTCCCGCCACGGTGACCACCAAGGCCCACGGCGGCAGTGCCAGCCACGCCAGCAAACCAATCATCGCCGCGATAATGGCCGTTAGATTAGGACGTTTGAGCCGGGGCAGGCGTTTCATGCCCAGGGCCAGGCCGGCCAACGACAAAGTTACCAGCAGTACCGCGACCAAGGGACGACTCAACCAGCAGCCACGGGCCAACAGCATCACCAAGATGGCCAGCGCGGCTACGCCCAAGGTGGGCAGGAGGCGATCGGCCAATTCTCCAAAAAAAATACTCCGCCGACAGCGCTGCATAAACGCCGCCAATTCCGGCGGGGTATCTGGTCGTTCGGCAAGATGACGCTGCGTATTCATCGCTTGGATTACCCGTGCCAGCGAATCCATACCCATTGGCCGTTGGCCTGGTTTTTCGCCTGCACCCAAACCCCTTTGGCCAGATAGCGCAAACGCACCACGTAGTAACTCAATCCAACCTGGGCCATCGAGCGCCCGGTCTCCGCGGCCACAGCCTGATAAAGTTCCCGCCGCAGCGCGTTGTCCTGATTTACAAACCGGGCCTGCCGGGCGGAAAGATGTGCCCGCGGCACCATGTATCCCGTATGGGCCTCGCCAACCAAGTGCCGGTCAAGCAAGGCCCGCACCTTGGGGTAGTCGGCCCGCAGTTGCCTAAGTATCGCCGATTTACCCGCGGAGGGGTTGGCATCGGCAAAGATGACCGGATCCAAGCCATGCGCCTGCAACAACGAGGAACTCGGACTGCTCGTGGATGTCGTGGTCGGTTGAGTCGTCGGGGGAATGTCCACCACCGGAATCGTGGGATTGGCCGATAGACCAGCCGCTTTGGGTGGAGCATGGCCGGCGATGTACTGCATATCATCACGGGCATTTTTGACCACCAGGGTCAAAGTACCACTGAGGTTCACATCCACCACCATCGGTTTGGGCTGATGAATGACCACATCACTATGAGTACGAATACAACCTGCCAACCCCAAGGTCAGCACACAAACCACTCCGACGGACGGAATTGAAAATCGCAGCATAAAGCACGCCCCCGGTTCAAAAGCAACCAACCCCTTCCAGTGTACCTAAAACCACCAGCTACTGGCAACGCACCGCATCGGCCCGGCCTTCATCGGGTGCGCGGCACGTTTTACCCATGACGTTGAAACACGGCTGCGAAACGTGTCGCCATTTGAAGTCTATGCAGTCTCAAGAGCAGGACAATGCGTGAGGATGACAACCACGCCGCGGCGATAAGCAACCGCCCCAACATCCACCTGCTTTGTCCAAGAGTCTCACGCCCGCTTTGGCCGCGCCGGAGCCGACGGGACGGCCTCTGGCACGACAGCTTGGCTAATCCGCCTGTTCCCGGTGGCCCGTGAAATGCTTGAGGTTTTGCGCCTGCACCACGTTCGACGAAAAAAGCCAACCTTCGGCGTCACGGCGCGGGGGGCCGCAATTTCGGCTTTGGCACCGCAGAAACCACTTTCCACACGGGCGGTGTGCCCGGTTTTAACCTCAGGCGCAGAATGGGCGATTCAATGGGGCAGCTCGCACCACCCACGGTGACAAACCGGGTTGCATAGATGTAAAAAACACCTCACGCGGCGGTTTTACGCTCGCTTTTTTGAAAATAGCTTGTAAACTCAGGCTAACGCACCCCATCGTGCTACTTGGTCTAAGCATAAAACTAAAAAAGGGGCTTCTTTATGAAAACCATGCGTGCCATGCAGGTTCTCAAAGCCAAAGGAAACTTTGAGCTCCGCGAGCTACCCATTCCAGAGCCAGCCTCCGGGCAGGTGCGAATTAAAGTTCAGGCCTGTGGAATCTGCCACAGCGATATGTTTGTCAAAGAGGGTCTTTTCCCCGGCATCGAGTATCCGCGAACACCCGGCCATGAGATCATCGGATCGATTGATGCCATTGGGCCGGAGGTCACCCGATGGAAACCTGATGATCGCGTGGGTGTGGGCTGGCATGGCGGCCATTGTTTTACCTGTAACAACTGCCGGCATGGCGATTTCATCACCTGCGATCATGAAAAAATAGCGGGCTTGACGTTCGATGGCGGATACGCCGAATACATGGTGGTGGGCCAGGAGGCCCTGGCCATGGCTCCGCGGCAGCTCAATGCCTTGGAGGCGGCTCCGCTGATGTGCGCTGGAGTAACCACCTTTAATGCCCTGCGTAACAGTGGTGCCCGTTGGGGAGATCTGGTGGCTATTGCGGGCATCGGCGGCTTGGGACATCTGGGCGTGCAATATGCCCGCAAAATGGGTTTTCGCACGGTGGCAATATCCAACTCCGCAAGCAAACGCGACTTGGCCGCACATCTGGGGGCCCATGTTTACATTGACGCTTCCAAAACGTCCGCAGCCCAAGAGCTTATCAAGCTCGGCGGGGCCCGCGTTATTCTGGCCACCGCACCGAATGCCAAATCCGCGGCAGCTCTGGTCAACGGCCTGGGGGTGCATGGTCAACTGGTGCTGGTGGGCGTAAGCGGCGATCCGATGGAGTTTACTTCCCTGCAACTCATTGCGCAAAATAAGACCGTCCTCGGCTGGCCCAGCGGCGACGGTATGGACTCGCAGGAAACGCTGGAGTTTTCCGCTTTGACGGGAGTTACCGCGATGGTCGAACGATTTGCACTCGAAAAAGCCAACGAAGCCTACGCCCGCATGTTAAGCAACCAAGTCCGTTTTCGCGCGGTGCTGGCAATCGGCTAAACTTTCGGGCACAATATCCTGGCAATGGTGCTGCACACAAAAGGAGAATCCGCATGGCCAATATCACTTTTAAGGGCGGGGCGTGTCATACCGTGGGCGAATTGCCGGCGGTGCGCACCACGGCCCCGAACTTCACCCTGACCCGACAGGATTTGTCCGCCGTACATCTCAAGGATTTCGCCGGCAAAACGGTGGTGCTTAATATATTCCCAAGTTTAGATACGTCGGTTTGCGCAATGTCGGTGCGCAAGTTCAATGCAGAGGCGGCCAAAATGCCCAATGCCGCGGTGCTCTGCATTTCACAGGATCTGCCCTTTGCCGCCAAGCGATTCTGCGTGGCCGAGGGCATTAAAAACGTGCAGGTGCTTTCCGGCTTTCGCCATCCGGAATTCGGCAAAACCTACGGCCTTTTTATCGTCGATGGTCCTCTGGCCGGCCTGCTGGCCCGGGCGGTTCTGGTACTTGATGCCAACGGCGTGGTGCGCTATACGGAATTGGTGCCGGAAATTGCCCAAGAGCCTAACTACGACGCAGCGATTGCCGCCGTCGGGTAATTTGCGCGACAATCCATCATTGGGCCGGGTTGACACCGCTTTGGGGGGAGGCGGCATCAAGGAACGTCGCGTACGAGTCGCCGCAGACTCATCTCCAAAAAACGCAGGGTCTGCCTTTTGTTCATGGTGGTGGAAACATCCCGCACCTGGCCCGCCGCATCCATGATCAAAATCGCTGGAATGGTTCGCACTCCGTAGCGTAGGGCCAGCTTTTTGCCCGCGGATGAATCCATATCCACGGCCACGGGAATAAATGATTTCTCCACCAGCCGATGCACTGCCCGGCTCGACCATACCCGCCGCTCCATCACCCGACACGGATAGCACCAGGAAGCCCAAAAATCGACCAGCAGAGGCTGATGCAACCGGGCCGCCGCCATTCGGGCCTTGGAAAAATCGCGGTGCCAGGCAATGGTATCGCCTGGACGCGGATGGCCGAACAAGCCGGAAATTTCCCACCCAATACTCTTCCACTGGGCTACGCCCGCCGCCACGATCAACAGCCCGGCCAGCAGCACCATAATCCGCCACGTCAGCGGCCGGGGCGCGGCCAGCGGCGTTTTCGGGGCATCAGCCTGCCCGGAGCCAGGCGGTTTATCATCGTTTTTCACACCAGTGCTCGCTTAGGAACGGGGCAAAAATAACGTCACAGGTTCCGGCTGGCCCTTTTGACCGCCGGCTTCGTGGCTCGCTCGTTGCAGACCCACTGCCGGGGCAAGCGCCTCGCCAGGGGCCAAAATTTCCGCGCCGTGAAACACGAATTTATTTTTGCGCGGTCCTTTATCGCGCCAGTTCCACAGCCCGCACCTCGCGCAGCACGGTGACCCTAATTTCACCCGGAAAGGTCATTTCATTTTGAATGCGTTTGGCCACTTCCCGGGCTATCAATTTGGCCGTAGCGTCATCACAGCGTTCCGGATCCACGATAACCCGCACCTCGCGGCCGGCTTGAATAGCAAAGGCCTGCCGCACCCCGGGAAAACTTGTGGCGATGGCTTCCAGTTCCTGCAAGCGTTTGATGTAGCGTTCGAGACTTTCCCGCCGCGCGCCCGGCCGCGCGCCGCTGATCGCATCGGCGGCCATGACAATGGGCGTATAAGGGGAGGTGGCGGGAATGTCGTTGTGGTGTCCACCGATGGCGTTGAGGACGGCTTCCGGCTCGTTGAATTTGCGGCAGAATTCCATACCCAAAGCCGGGTGGCCACCCTCCTGATCATGATCCATGGCCTTGCCGATGTCATGGAGCAGTCCGGCCCGCCGGGCCAGCGCCGAATCCAGACGCAATTCATCGGCGATCATCTGCGACAAAAAAGCCACTTCCATGGAGTGGCGAAGGACGTTTTGCCCATAACTGGTGCGATAATGGAGCCGCCCCAGCATTTCCGAAATCCGTGGATTCAGACCGCCGATATTGGCTTCCAGCGTAGCCTTCTTGCCGATCTGGCGAATATTGTTTTCCATTTCCTTTTCGGTGAGTTTGGCGATTTCCTCGATCCGCGCCGGGTGGATTCGGCCGTCGGCAATGAGTTTCTCCATGGTCAGTCGGGCCACTTCCCGCCGAATCGGATCAAAACAATTGACGGTAATCACGCCGGGGGTGTCATCAATAATGACATCCACGCCGGTGGCCTGTTCAAAGGCCCGGATGTTGCGGCCTTCGCGACCGATGATGCGGCCTTTCATATCGTCACTGGGAATCGCCACGGCCTTGGTGGTGCCTTCGCTGGTAACCTCGGCGGCGTAGCGTTGCATGGCCTGGAGCATGATGTTGGTGGAACGCTGCTTGGCCTCTTCACGGGCCTGTTCCTCTATTTTATCCACCATGGCCGCCATATCGCGCCGCACCTCGGCTTCCACACGGGTCAGCAGAAGTTGGCGGGCTTCTTCCATACTCAAGTTGGTGATCTGAATAAGCAGTTCCTTCTGCCGATCCAAGGCCTGATCCAACTGCTGTTCTTTGGCCTGCATATTGCGGCTGCGATCGGCGAGCGAACGTTCCGTGTTCTCCAGATTTTTTTCTTTGGTGGTCAGGGTATCAAGTTTGCGATCCAGCATGTCTTCGCGTTTGAGCAGGCGCTGTTCCAGGGTACGCAATTCCTCCCTTAAAGCATCCAGCTCCTTTTCCGAAACTTCCTTGATTTTAAGGGCCTGATCCCGGGCCGACATTTCCGCCTGCCGCACAATATCCACAGCCTTTCGCCCGGCATCAGACAACACATCATCCGCCTGCAATTTTTGCCGCTGTCGGGCCGATTTACCCAACACCTTGATCAGCACAGCGATAAGCCCACCCCCGAGTGCGAACCCGACCAACGCGCTGAGGAGTTCAATCTGAATGGTGAAAGCCGCCGGTCCCGGCAACATCCGCGGCCCCAGAAAATCAAATATAATATTGTATATAGCGTTATGATTCATAAGAAAACCTCACTGTAAGCCAGTTTCGCCCATTCCCATGGAACAGCGGAACTGGAAAACCGCGGCAGTTCGCCCGGCAACGTGCCCAGCGAATGGTTGAAGGAATCTCGCGGCTTATCGCTTCAGGTTCGGTCGCACCGCCCCGGCCTGGGATATCACGCAGGATTAAAACAGATGACCAATGGAGAAAATTACCGCCAACACGGCTGCGACCCCGGCCAGACACCGGGGCCGACAATCTTATTGCGAATCATGGAATTGATACTTTCCGATGCGACGCAACCGACCGACGCCTTGGGTGGAATCCCCCTGCCCGGCAATTGGCCATGGGCAACATTCCAAGCGGTCCGGCCCGGAATATCCAGCCCAAGGGGATGCCCGGATCCAAGTCGACCCAGCGGCATCCATGGCGGGTTGTAGGGGTTGTTTTCCACTGTTGGTTCACCATTCGTCAATCTATTCGGTTCGCCCGGCGAACCGGTCTTCCCTGATGGCTTTGCAATTCCATCCAAGGAAAACTTTAACCGGCGTGCAGGATTGGTCGAGGATGCATTGTTCAATCTTCACCGCAACCAATCGGCCTTATAAGCCACGCACTCCGTATCAACTCACACGTCGCAGCGTGAAAAAACCAACAACCCGGCCCACCGGACTGGAGATTTCGGTTTTCCACAGTTTTTGATCTTACCAGATTCTTTTTGTAACGTCAATGTTTTATCCCGGAGAATGGAACCTGCGCACATAAGCGGCGGCCTTGAGCGTTCGTTTTGCCGGCCATCGCTTGACGTGATACCTTTCCTCATGTTATACCTAACAAAATACGAACACTTGGAATATAGCGATCCATGGCCCAACGAATTGTTTATCTCTACTTCCCATTTTGGGATATTCAACGCATCCGGCGCAAGCGCCGGCCCGGCCTCTCCGCCACCGCATGCCAACAGGCCATGTTGCCTCCCATGGTGCTTATCCATCATCGGCAGCGTCAGGAAATCGTCTTTCGCTGCTGCCGGCAATGCTGGAATCTGGGCCTGCGCCCGGGAGCGCCGTTGGTGCAGGCCCAGGCTGTTTTACCCACAACCCCATCTCCACAAATTCTGCCTTTTGACCCCGCCGCCAGTCGTCAATCCATCACCAACCTGGCCCGATGGATGATGCGTTTCTCCCCTCAAGTAAGCGTGGACGAACACACCTCCGCCACCCATCCCGAACCCACCCCGGATGGACTCATCCTTAATATTTCCGGTGCGGCGCATCTGTTTGGCGGAGAAATATTTTTACTCCAGCGCCTACGGCATCTGCTGGATCAAAAAGGCCTGCAGGTAAAACTCGCGGCGGCACCCACCATTGGTGCCGCCTGGGCCTTGGCCAGATTTGCTCCACCACCCGTTATTCTCGCTGCGCCCACGGATCTGGCGAAGCTGCTGCAACCTCTGCCGCCGGCGGCATTGCGAATTGCCCCGGCTACCCAGAATTTTTTGGATGAGGTGGGAATTACCACCGTCGGCGATCTGCTCAACCTGCCGCCCCATTCACTGGCCTTGCACGCTGGTACCCAAGTGCTCTACCGACTGCACCAGGCTCTGGGAATGCAGGCTGAACTTTTCGCACCGCTGCGCTCCGGCCAAGCGCTGACCGTGCAATGCCGTGGCGATGGCCCCATGATTGATTTGCCCCCCATACTGGCCGCCACCCGCACCCTGGCAGCCCAATTGGCCACGGCCCTGCAGATGCGGGGACAAAGCGTCACGGCCTGCCAACTCGACTTTGCCGGCCCGGATCTGGCCCCATGTTCCACCTTCATCACACTCGCCCAGCCATGCCAACAGGCCTCCCACCTCTGGACTTTGCTGCGGCCAAAAATTGAAGCCCTGCGTTTAACCGGCGGCGTGGAAACCATGACGCTGATGGCTGTGGATTTTGTTTCCGCACCCCAGCAACAGTTGCCCACCGATCCGGCCGCCGACGACATGTTTTCCCGGGAAAATCTTACCCGGCTTGGTCGCACCCTGGATATTTTACGCACCCGTCTGCCGGAACACGCCATCCGCCGCATCGCCCCCCTGGAATCGCACGTGCCGGAACAATCCGTGGTCTATCCGCCATTTTTACCCTCTTGGCGCGCACACAGAAACATCGCCGCTCCGGATAGCGCAAAGAGTTTCGCCTGGCTCCAACCTTATCGTCCGTCAGTCCTGCTGGCCCATCCGGAACCGATCCACGCCACCGTCTCCGCACCGGACCAGGCTCCTTCCCACCTGCAATGGAGACACCTGGAATATCGCTGTGTCCGCGGCCTGGGGCCGGAACGTCTGGATACGGAATGGTGGCGGTCGGATCCGCCGGAAACCCGTGATTATTTCATCGTGGACACCCACCATGGCCAATGGCTGTGGATTTTTCATGAACTGCAAAGCGATCGATGGTTTGTCCATGGGTTATGGGTGTAAGCCATCCACCACCGCCTGCCGCAAGGTGCTCTCATGCCGGAACAACCCGCCTTCAAAATCAAGCCCGCCGCCATCCATCCTCACCCGCGATCAGTTTCCACCATTGCCTACGCGGAGTTGCACGTCACCAGCAATTTCTCGTTTCTGCGCGGGGCCAGCCATCCGGAAGAACTCGTGGCCACGGCAGCCGCCCTGGGATACCGGGCCATCGCCCTTACCGATCATGCCTCCATGGCCGGCATGGTGCGGGCTTACGTGGCTGCCAAGGCGGCAGATATTCCCCTGATTCCCGGCTGTCGCATTGATCTGGCGGATCATGACACCACCCTGCTTTTGTACCCCGTGGATCGCGCCGCCTGGGGCCGGTTATGCCGGCTTATCACGCTGGGCCGCGGCCGCGCCAACAACAAAGCCACTTCCATCATTCATCTGGCGGATCTTCAGCCGTATCAACACAACTTGCTTTCGGTGGTGATTGCTCCATCGATCATCACCGCTTCTTTCCCGAAAGTGCTGCGGCAATTGCGCGATATATTTGATGACGACCGCCTGTCGCTGGCGATGACCCCGCGGTACGGCCACGATGATGCCGGCCATGCCGCGGAACTCCGGGCATTGTCCCAACACGTGCGGGTGCCCATCGTGGCGGTCAACAACGTGCTTTATCACCATCCACAACGCCGGGTTTTACAGGATGTGCTCACCTGTATACGCTGCCGCCGCACCCTGGATCAACTGGGCCTGCAGCGCGCGGCCCATGCCGAGCGTTATCTCAAAACGCCCCAACAATTGGCCCGTCTTTTCGCCTTTTATCCGCAGGCGTTGCAGCGCACGATTGACATCGCCCAACGGGCGGCCGGTTTTTCCCTGGATCAACTGGTCTATCAGTATCCCCATGAAATACATCCACCCGGCCAATCCGCCATGGATTACCTGATTGACCTGACCTGGCAGGGAGCGGCCCGGCGGTATTCCCACGCCATTCCCGCCGCCATCCGCCGCCAACTGGAACATGAATTTAATTTAATCCGGGAATTAAATTATCCCGCCTATTTTTTAACCGTTTATGACATTGTGCAATTCGCCCGGTCGCGCGGCATTCTGTGTCAGGGCCGCGGGGCCGCCGCCAATTCCGCCGTCTGCTATTGCCTGGGCATTACCGCCGTGGATCCGACACGTATTGATCTTTTAATGGAACGCTTCATCAGCAAACAACGGGATGAACCTCCCGATATCGATATCGACTTTGAACATCAGCGCCGGGAAGAGGTGATTCAATATATTTACCGCCGTTTCGGCCGCCACCGCGCCGCCCTTACCGCCGAAGTTATCACCTATCGGCCCCGCAGCGCCCTGCGCGATGTCGGCAAGGCCCTGGGGCTTTCCCAAAGTTGCGTCGACCAACTGGCCAAATCCACCGACTGGTGGAATTCAGCCGTCGGCGAACCGCGAACATTGCGGGCCAGCGGAGTGAATCCCACTGATCCCACCATCGGCTTGCTGCATCGGCTGGCATCCGACATTTTGGGCTTCCCCCGCCATCTTTCCCAGCATGTCGGCGGGTTTGTCATCACCGAAGACCCCCTGTGCGAATTGGTGCCCATTGCCCATGCCGCCATGCCCGACCGCACCATCATTGAATGGGATAAAGACGATCTGGATGCCATGGGTATTTTGAAAATTGATGTGCTGGCTTTGGGCATGCTAACCTGTATCCGCAAGGCCATTGATCTGGTGAATCAATCGGCGGCAGCAGTCCTACCTGCCACCGCCCCTGGGCCACCCCTGGAATTTCATACCATACCCGCCGAAGTACCGGCGGTATACGACATGCTGTGCCGGGCCGATTCCCTGGGCGTTTTTCAGGTGGAATCACGGGCCCAAATGGCCATGCTGCCGCGGTTGAAACCCCGTTGTTATTACGACCTGGTCATTGAAGTGGCCATTATCCGCCCCGGCCCCATTCAGGGCGGCATGGTTCACCCCTACTTGCGGCGGCGCCAGGGCGACCAGCCCGTAAGTTACCCCAGCCTGGCGGTGCGGCAAGTGCTGGAACGCACTTTGGGAGTACCGCTGTTTCAGGAACAGGTGATGCGTCTGGCGATGGTGGCGGCGGGTTTTTCCGCCGGCCAGGCCGATGCCTTGCGCCGCGGCATGGCCGCCTGGAAACGCCGCAGTGGCCAACTGCAATCCTTCGCAGATCCCTTCATTCAAGGCCTGCTCGCCAACGGTTACACGCCGGATTTCGCCCGGCAATGCTTGGTGCAGATCCAAGGCTTTGGCGAATATGGTTTTCCTGAATCGCACGCCGCTTCATTTGCACTGTTGGTATACGTATCGGCATGGTTGAAATGTGTACATCCCGCGGCTTTCGCCGCCGCCTTACTCAACAGCCAACCCATGGGGTTTTATCAGCCGGCCCAGATTATCCGCGATGCTCGCGCCCACGGCGTGATGGTTCTGCCTGTGGATGTCAATTTTTCCCACTGGGATTGCACCCTGGAAGCTCTGCCCCTTCGCCAACCCGACCACCCGGAGCAACCTTCCCCGGCCACGCCCACAGCGCCGCCGAACCATCCCCTGGCCCTGCGCCTGGGCTTTTGTATGATTTATTCCATCCATCGCCGTGCGGCCCGGTCCATTGTGCATACCCGTAACCTCAACGGTCCCTTTACCACCTTGCGCAACGTTCTTACCGTGCCGGGCGTTTCTTTGGCCGATCTGCGTCGCCTGGCTCAGGCGGATGCTTTTACTTCCCTGGGCCTGACCCGCCAACAGGCGCTCTGGTGCATCGGCGCAATGACTGAGGCTCCACTGCCTCTGTTTGACTCCCCCGCCGCCGCTCCACTGGTCGATTCCACCGCGGTATCCGCACTGCCGCCAATTGCTCCCACTCAACAGGTGGTTGTAGATTACCGGCACATGGGCCTGTCCCTGAAAAATCATCCTTTGTTTTTTATCCGCTCTACGCTTGCGGATATGCGAATCTTGCCTCTATCCGCCCTGACCGATCCTGCTTTAAGCCCACACGCCGGTACCGTCGGCGTGGCCGGACTGGTGCTGGTACGACAACGCCCCCAAACCGCCAAAGGTATTTTGTTTGTAACTCTGGAAGACGAAACCGGCACCGCCAATTTGATTATTCGCCCCCATATTTACCGGCGATTCCGCAACGCCATACGCAGCAGTGTCGGCCTGATTGCCTGGGGCAAATTACAACGACAAGATCAGGTGGTGCATGTACTGGTAACCCACGCCCAAGATATGGCGACCTGCCGACCTACCGCCGCCGGGGCTGACATTCCCAGCGTTTCCCGTGATTTTCACTAAGGGCTCGGCCGTCCCCATCACCTTGCCCATTTTTGCCCATTCTTTCTCCTGCCCCCCGTTTGCGGTATCATTGCCCCACCCGAGTCTTTTGGATGTAGAGTTTTATGCCCGATCCAAATCATAAACCACCCGATCTCAACACCCAAATGTCCGCCGAACGCACCATGCTGGCCTGGATACGCACCGGCCTGGCCCTGATGGGCTTTGGATTTGTGGTGGCCAAATTCGGGCTATTTTTACGCCGCCTGGCGGAAATTCAAAACCTCCACATGCCCGCACCCCGCGGTACGTCTTATTCCCTTTGGATCGGCGTTTGCCTGGTGCTGGTGGGCGTGGGCGTGAATGTATTTTCCGCCATCCGCAACCGCAACCTCATGGCCGTGCTGCAACGCGGCGAATCGCCGACCAAACCCCAATTCCCACTGGCCTTTTACATCGCCTTGATTATGGCCGCCATCGGCATCGCCATCGCCATCTATCTGGCCAAACTCCAGCCCTGACAAGCGGCCCGTCCCCGCCGCCGGGCCACAAGCGCCAGCGCACCGCCAAGAACCAACGGCAGCCACGCGGGCGGCTCGGGCGTGGTGAAATAGGTGAACCCCTGGGCATCACCCGAATATGCAGCGGGAAGGGCACTCGGATTCAGGGCAAAGTCTGTACCCTCATTGCCAAAAATAGTGGCGGTTGCAGCGCCTGCCAGAGTGGCACCGGAGCTCAAGGTGAACGCACTGGAATCAGATACCGCCCACATTGTAAAGTCATAGCCCCGCCCACGATGGGTGGTGTCGGGAACCACGGTGTAGCCCTCATCCGCGAAATCGCCATTGGCAAAAGTCTGACTGGAAGAATTAGCCAAACCGTTAATCAGCAGCGAAAGCTGGTTTGTCCCAGAACCGGTGATTATAACACCATTCAAGATGTTGTTCATTGTGCTGATGGCGAAAAGAACCGGGCCGGCCCCAATTTGTCCCGTCGGCGCTCCCGGCCCGGACGTGATCGTGCCGTTTAGGGAAAACTCGACAAAACTGCCGCTTAGCGGTATGTAACCTCCGCCGCTCCACAGCAGCGTGGTCCTGCCCGTCACGCTGGTGGCCGCATTGTTTCTTGCGCTCATAGCGCCTGTGGATGCCGAAATGATCGCGGGCTGCGATCCGAAGCCGACCGTGATACCGGTCGGAGCGATCGGCGACGAACTCCAAGTCACGCCTGCGCCGCTGGAGGACACGGTGGCACTGACACCTGCGTACGCCGAATCACCAGCGGTTGTAGTTGGCGCGATCACATATCCCGGAAGCGCGCCGGCACCGAGATTGTACGTATCCGGGCCGGTGCTCTTCGTGTTGGCCGTCAGGCTCGCGTAATTGGAACTGGATTGGGCAAAATCATACACCACTTCCGGCGGTGGACCGGGCACATAGCCACTGACATCAACGACGGCGCTGGGGGGCGTAACAGCCGACAAGAGCAATGCCCCGGCCCCGCTGGAATTGAAGCTGTTGGAAGATCCGATCGGGTACGGCGGAGGTGGCACAGACGCCGCCGTCGTGAGCACCGGATAGCCGCCCCCCGCGCTGACAAGCACGTTGGTTGCCGTGGGAAAATACCCACCAGCAGCGCCCACGAATCCGCCCGCGTTGCCCCACGTCGGCAAACCACCCGTACCGGGTGCATACGAGCCTGAGCCGAGCGTTACGCCGACCACCGGGTTGGTGCCGGGTGTCACGCCCAAGTTGGCACCTGGCGCTTGCTGCACGCCAAGCAGCACCGTTCCTCCCGCCGCCACAAGCGCCGCCGTTAAATTAGTCCTGCAAATCGGCATGATTG
>JAJYZF010000098.1 GCA_021800165.1 Planctomycetota bacterium
GAAGCCTTTTGCTCATGGCGGACAGTAGACCATATCCGACGCAAAAGCGCAAGTTAAGATTGGGTTAAATCTTTACTGGTTTTCGGTTAGCATTTTTCCGGACAGTATTGGATGTCTATCGGGACGGTGAGCCCCCTGCGGCCACAGCCGCCTTTACCCCGTCCCATACCCCGCCTATCACCCATCAACGGAACTCCCGATGGAAGGCGAAACTGCCCAGCGCAGCCGAGCCTCGTTCCGCCTGACCGCAGGCCCCCAAACCGCCCGCGACCACTGACAATTAAATACGCCCGTCGCCGCGTGGCCCCGTCGAAGCCACAGGCCATGCACCACACCAAAATAAGGAATTCGAATCATGCCCATGCTGCGCCTGCAACAAGCACAAAACCGACCATTAACCCGGAAAATTAAAAATGCTTGGCCACGTTGGCCATCTTGGCCATCTTACCCCAAAACCACAACAAAACCGCCCATTTTTCAATCTGTCCAAGATGGCCAACAACAAATACCTTGGCCATCTTGCCCGTCCCCGCCTCCTCGTAAAAAAATTCTGTTGATCTTGTCGATCTTGACAATCTTACCCCAGAACCCCAACGGCGTACCTCTGCGTCCGAAGTTTATCCCGATGTCTGTCGGGACGGTAAAAAGTCGTCGTCCCCCGTTGAGGCACGGACGCCGAAATCCCGATGTGGCAGGAGCCAAGCATCGGGAAGGCACGGACGCCGAAATCCCGAAGCTGCAGGATCGGCCAATCGGGACTGATCGCTGATCGCCATCGCCGTTGAGGCATGGATGCCGAAATCCCGATGGGGCAGGAGCCGCGCATCGGGACTGACCGCTTGGCGGCCTCCCGTCGCCGCCGCGACCATTCCTCACCCCCGTCCGTCAAAGGCCACGTCCGATGGTTTTACACCGAGGACGGTATTACCTATAATACCACAATGGATCGTCCAAGCATCGTGATGGATACCAGTGTGTGGATTGCCGCGTTAGGCTCACGGCTTGGTGCATCCTTCCGGCTGCTCGATTCGATTGATCGTCGGCAGTGCGTGTTAAATGTGTCCGTCCCGTTGATATTGGAGTATGAATCGGTCGCGAAGCGTGAAGCTAAACGTCTTGGCCTGTCCGGCGAAGATATCGACGACATGCTCGATTACCTCTGTGCGGTAGCCAGGCATTGGCCAATATCTTATTTATGGCGGCCAAGTCTCTCAGATCCAGGGGATGAAATGATTCTCGAGCTTGCTGTAACCGCCCGATGCCAGGCCATTGTAACCTTCAATGTAACAGATTTTGCTGCGGCGTCGCAATTTGGAATTCGCGTTCTACGCCCCCAGGCGTTCCTCAAAGAGACAGGAGAACTTCCATGACCGCAATAAGTTTACGATTACCCCGAAGTCTGCATGACGCAGCGCGACGATTGGCCCAGCATGAAGGCACTTCGATCAACCAACTCGTCACATTAGCCCTGGCGGAAAAAATTTCCGCCTTGGAAACGTCTGATTATCTCGCCGGTCGTGCCCAACGCGGCAAACGAAAAAAGTTTCGCCGTGCACTAGGTAAAATCCCGGCCATCCGACCGCGCAGGGAAGATCGCATCGAAGGCTAAAAGCTCAAGGCCGGTACCGCCCCACAACGCCCCATCCCCCAATAAAGCCAAGCGGCAGTGGACCTTTCGGTGAAACAATTCCTTGTGATTTCCCGCCCTCAGGCTGATCGCTGAAAGCTGACCGCTGACCGCTGATCGCCATCGCCGTTGAGGCATGGATGCCGAAATCCCGATGGGGCAGGAGCCAAGCATCGGGACTGACCGCTGACCGCTTGGCGGCCTCCCGCCCCCCATCTTTTATCGCCGCCGCATCCGCCCCCGGACAATAACTGTCCGCCCATGGTGGTACCATAATTCTGTGAATCGTTCACGCGTGTTGAACGGGCCGTTTTATTGAAAGGAATTACATGTGTGCGCCCATCTTGAGTTTTTACTGGGAAGAAAATTCAATGGAACCAACACCGCTCCGTGGCAACCCGTTTCTTCGCGCCAAAATATTAAGGTTTACAGTAAATTTTCTCCGCCGCCAGAAAGGCCCAATCGAGGACGCCGCCTTCTTTTGGCCCGCCGCTGAATCTCTCGGCCGCCAGCCGGCGATTCAGTTGGCCCTCGCATCGGGCCCCTTGGAATGCCTTTCAGATTTAATGCAGCGGCAACGGATCATCGGTCGGGTTATGCCGCAGAATATTTTCCTGGAACGCTGGAACGAGCCGCGAACCCGTCGGCCCTTTGCCAAGGCCCTGCTGCCCATCTTGGAAGAAAAACTTGCCCATGCCGAAAAATCCATCGCCGCGACCGCGGCTGACAATATCTTTTATCAACGTGCCCACAACATGGTTCGCCATTTTGGCTTGCGCAAATGTGAAGCCGATCTGCTGTTCTTCGCGTACGTCCGCCATTACGCCATCTGGAATTGGATAGACCTGAACCATGTCCGGGACCAAGGCAACCGGCTATACCAATATCGCGTCCGGCTTATGTGCCAGGCGACGGGTCTATCGCTTCCGATCGGCAGAAAATTGTTACGTAAATCCAGTCGTCTGTTAACCTCGGGCTGCCTCGATGCCGAGCTTGATTTCAATCCCGAACTCGAGTCCTTTCTCCTGGATCCTACCGGCGCGCCGCTGCCGCCAAAGAATTTCGCCCGGCATCCCGAACCAGCACTGCCGCGAGCTGCGCACCTGCGCAACAATGAAAATAATCCGCCAAAAGTTCCTGATTGATGCCGCATCCCACGCCGTCGCAGCACCACCCATCCTTGGTGCTCTGGATGGCTATCGGCGGGGGGGAACGGCCGTCGTTCTTCGCATCGCCTGTTCCGCTAACCAAGCGGCAAGAATTGCGATCGGGATCGCGCCCGGAGTTGAACCCGATGTCTGCCGGGATGTTTAACTCCCGTCGCCGCCCCCCTGCCCGCTAAACACTACCCGCCGTCTGGCTCCATGCGGACATTCTTATGCCGCCACCGTATAATGGAAAGAGAACGGGTGCGGGCCAATGAGGTAACTGGAAATGTCCGAATCAACAAAAAAAACCAAGGTGAAATCGCTGGCCGAAGTGGCTGCGGCCACGGGGAAATATCCGCCGGAGGCTTTCGCGTTTGTGCGCGATGGGCTCGCTTATACCGTGGAACAGATCCATCCGGGGTTGGATCATGGACCGGAGAATCCCCGGCACGTCACAGGTCAGGAACTTTCCTTGGGGTTGCGGGATTTCGCCATTGTCCGTTACGGACTCTTGGCGCGAGCGGTGTTGAATCATTGGAATATTCATCGTACCCAGGATTTCGGGCGAATTGTATTTGCGATGCTGGAATATGGGCTTTTGCGCAAAACGGCCCAAGACGACCTGCACGATTTTGACGATGTCTTTGATTTTTCACAGGCCTTTGATCCTCCGCCGCGCCCGCACCCGCCCACCCGCACCGCGTTCAATCTGTAAGGGACCTGGCGACTGGCGTTGATATTTGTATGTTAAGGATGCAATGGCAATGGTGGAGGTTTTGATAGTGCGGGCCGCGGATAGGCTCGCCAGTCTGCCCCTGGCCGAAATGGGTGCGGCGTTGTCGGAGCTTTGTCCGGTACCCATAGCCTGTTTTCATTCCCGGTCCAGCCTGCACCATCCGCGGGCGGCGGTTTATCTGGCCCATCTTCCGGATTGTGTGCTGCTGCATTTCACCGTACAAGATCAGTTTGTCATCGCCCGGCATACCCGCTATCAGGATCCGGTTTGCACGGACTCCTGTGTGGAAGCTTTTTTAGAACCGGTGGCCGGACGCGGCTATTTCAATTTTGAATTCAACTGCTGCGGCACCATGTTGGCTGGCTACTGTCCGCGTCCCATTCAAGAAGGCGGCCATACCATGTTGTCGGCCAGGGCCGGTGCAAAAATTGCGGTTCATCCATCCTTGGCCGGGCCGATTCAGCGGGAGATAACCACGCCCGTCAATTGGTCACTTACCGCCCGCATTCCGCTGCTGGTCATGGAGGAACACGTTGGTAGTTTGTCGCCGCTGGAGCGTGCGGCATGGCGGGGCAATTTTTACAAATGTGCCGATCAGTCATCTCATCCCCATTGGGCCAGTTGGCTGCCGGTAGGGGAGCCTTTGAATTTTCATAAGCCCTCCCATTTCGGAACCATTCGCTTCGCGTAATATACGCAAAGCCGCCGGAGTCTGGCGATCTCCAAAGTCTTTGATAACTTTCAGACGCTCCCCCAGAACGCCGCACCCGCCTTTCGGTGTCCTGACATTATCAGTGGAACCATAAAAAAAAAGTGCCCGGGACAGGATTCGAACCTGCAAGGGCTTGCGCCCGCCAGCACCTCAAGCTGGTGCGTCTGCCAATTTCGCCACCCGGGCGAGACGTGGTCACATCATACCGCAATGTGCTATTTGTACCAAGCGGGCCTGCAAGGTTACCCGCCGACGCCGCGGCCCAATCTGGCTCTCTTCCGCTGCCTGCCCGGCCCGCCCCACCGCAGGGGCCGTCTCCGGGGGATAGTTCTATCAGCAAGATGCCAGTTTTTGCCTTGACTCCAGACATTATGGACGGTAGCGTATTGCTCCATACGGTTGGGTCGATGACATCTTTTTGGAGATACAAGCATGGCACGACGTTTGGCGGCGGAATTTCTCGGAACCTTCTGGCTGGTCTTCGGTGGCTGCGGTAGCGCGCTGCTTTCGGCGGCCTTCCCACATTTGGGAATCGGCTTTGCCGGTGTGGCCTTGGCCTTTGGTCTCACCGTGCTGACTGGTATCTACGCGGTGGGCTATATTTCCGGAGGCCATTTCAATCCGGCGGTAACCGTGGGGTTGTGGGCCGGAGGGCGATTCAAGGCTCAAGACGTGGTGCCGTATGTGGTAATTCAGGTAATCGCGGCGATTGCCGCGGCTGGCGTCCTTTATCTCATAGCCAGCGGCAGGCCGGGGTTTGTCACCGACGGGTTTGCATCCAATGGGTATGGGGCGCTAAGTCCCGGCCATTATCCGTTGGCGTCCTGTTTGATCGGTGAAATTGTCTGCACCTTCTTTTTTGTTACGGTAATTCTCGGAGCCACTTCCGCCCGCGTGCCCGCCGGTTTTGCCGGCGTGGCCATCGGCCTGTCCCTTACCCTGATCCATTTAATCATGATTCCGGTGGACAACACCTCGGTAAATCCAGCCCGCAGCACCGGTCCGGCTCTCTTTGCCGGCGGCGGCTACATCACGCAACTTTGGTTGTTCTGGCTGGCACCCATCGTGGGTGGTATTATCGCCGGTGGGGTTTCACGCTGGCTGGAAAAAGCCAAGGCTTGATGGCCTCCGGCTGCTCTACCCGGCCGGTCCATCCATCGGCATGCTCCGCTTATAAAGCGGCAGCCGCCGGCTCTGGTCCCGCAGCCTTATCTAAATAGGAACCTTGCGGGATATTTCAGGAACTTCCAAGGTAGCCGCCGACTCTGGCACCGCGGCTTGCAGGGTGAGTTGCGGATAGGCCCGCTTCAGGGCCGCTTGTACCAGGCCCAGAAACAGGGGATCTGGCGACAGGGGCCTGCTGGTCAGGCATGGGTGCGACTGGGTGGCCACGAAGTACGGATGCACCGACTCCGGCAGTTCCAGCATCTGCATGATGGGCTGGTTGGGGGCGTGTCCGCTGAAAATTAGACCGGCCTTTTCCAGAACGGGAATGTAACGCGGTTCCACCTCATAGCGATGGCGGAAACGCAGACGCACTTGATCGACATCTCCATACAGGTGCGATACCTTGCTACCCGGACGCAACAGTATATCCTTGCCGCCCAATCGCATGTTGCCGCCCAGGCCTTCCAGTTTTCTCTGCTCCGGCAAAAAATCAATGACTGGATCTTTGGTCTGGGGTGCAAATTCCGTGGTGTTGGCATCGGTCAGACCGCAGACGTTGCGGGCGTATTCCACCACCGCCATCTGAAAACCCAGGCATATTCCCAGATACGGCACGTGATTTTCCCGCGCCCAGCGCACACATTCAATTTTCCCCTCTGCCCCACGGGAGCCAAATCCGCCGGGAACCAGAATCCCATGACAGCCCTTAAGCATTTCTCCCACATTGCGGCGGGTAATTTCTGTAGTGTCAATCCATTGGATATGCACGTGGCATGCCGCGGCCGCACCGCAATGCTCCAGGGCTTTATCAATACTCGCATAGGCATCGCGCACGCTGGTGTACTTGCCGGTGACGGCAATCCTGACGGTGTGTTGTCTGGGAGCCAGCAGTCGATCCACAAACCCCTGCCATTTGCGACGGGCCTCATCTTCCTGCCGCTGGTGTACCCGCTCATGGAGATTTAACAGGGTCAGCACTTCCCGATCCATTCCCGCTTCGCGCAACATTTCCGGCACCAGATAAATGCTTTCCATGTCGTGCATGGAAAATACCCGCCGCAGCGGTACATTGCTGAACATCGAAATTTTCTGCCGGACTTTATCACTCACCGGCGAAGGGCAACGACATGCGATAATGTGCGGTTGCAAGCCCACTTCCATTACCTGCCGCAGCCCCAACTGCGCCGCCTTGGACTTTTGTTCACCCAGCGATTTTGGCTCCATGATGTACGTCAACGCGACGGTGCAGACGCTGTGTTCCCCTTCTTCGTAGGCCAATTCGCGAATGGCTTCAATGAAGTAGCCGTTTTCGTAGTCTCCGACGGTGCCGCCGACTTCAATAAAAACCAGATCCGCCTGCGATTGCATGGCCAACTCGCGCAAGGTGTATTTCACCTCGCCGGTAACATGCGGAATCATCTGCACATCGCGGCCCAGATATTGGCCGTGGCGTTCACGTTCCAAAATTCGCGTAAAAATCTGCCCGCTGGTAACAAAATTTTTACGCGACAGGTTCTCGTCGAGCATGCGCTCGTAGGTGCCCAGATCCATGTCGGTTTCCATGCCGTCATCCAGAACGAAAACCTCTCCATGCCGGAAGGGGTTCAGCGTGCCCGAATCAATGTTCAGATAACCCTCCATTTTGATCGGCGCCACTTTCAGTCCCTTGTCCTTGAGAATTTTCGCCAGACTGGAACTGAAAATGCCCTTGCCAAGACCACTCATGACCGTACCCACCACCACCACAAATTTGGTTTTTCCGCGGACATAGCCGGTCGGAAACGGGGTATAAAATTCCGTCTCATCGGAACTGTTGCGGAGCGAAGAAAGAATGTCGAATTCCGGGTTATCTGTCATGGACGACCTCCTTTGGACATTCCACACAATACCCGATCATGCCAACCGCGAAAAGAGTCGTGCCGCGGCGGCATCAGAACGTGCGGTCGATGCCGTCGTTTGCACCTCGCTGCCGTCAACGGCTCGGCGATGATGGATGGCCATGGTGTGCCGGAAGAAACACGCATGTTATCATGCCAGCCATGAACACCATCGCTTACCTGACGCATCCGGATTGCCTGGTTCACGATATGGGGCCGCAGCATCCTGAACAGCCGGAAAGAGTGCGCGCCGTCGCCCACCAGTTGCTGATCACGGGCCTGATGGATCATCTGGACTATTTTGCCGCGCCTTTGGCCACCGATACGCAAATTACCGCATGTCATTCGCCGGAGTACCTGATGTTTCTCCAGAAAAGCGCCCCTGGGCAAGGCCTGGTGGCATTGGACGAAGATACCTTTTTAACCCCCCATACGCTGCCCGCGGCGCGACGTGCCGCCGGTGCGGTTGTGTTGGCTACAGACCTCATTTTATCCAACAAGTATGAGCGGGCATTTTGCAACATACGCCCGCCCGGCCACCATGCCGGCCGCAGCCGCACCGGTGGATTTTGCTTTTTCAACAACGTGGCGGTGGGCATCTACCATGCTTTGGCCGGCGGAGTCCGCCGAATAGCCCTGGTGGATTTTGACGTTCATCATGGCAACGGCAGCGAAGAAATTCTGGCCGGCGAAAGCCGGGTGTTGATGCTTTCCACTTATGCACGCCAGTTGTATCCGCACACCGAGCCTTCACCTCCCGGCGGCAACCAGGTGAACGTGGGCCTGATGCCCGGGGCGGACGGCACGGCGTTAAGGCACGCGGTAGAGCATCATTGGCTGGCGGCGTTGGAACACTTTCGGCCGGAGATGTTATTTATTTCCGCCGGCTTTGACGCCCACTTTCAAGATGCTCTGGGCAACCAGAAATGGCTACCGGAGGACTATATCTGGCTCACACAAGAACTTGTGGCTTTAGCCAATCGGCATTGTGACGGGCGTATCATTTCCGTGCTGGAAGGGGGGTATAACCTTGAAGCCCTGGCCCGCTGCGCCGCCCTGCACGTGCAAGGTTTGCTCGGACACCTTTAATTTCAACCTTTTACCCGCCAAATGCTTCTGGGCCAGCGCGCTTTGACTCCAGAACCACCAACGTGTAGCGCCTCTCTTGCGGGCGGTATGGCACCGGTCGCTTGTGATGTTATAGCCTGTGGAGGTACAATGGTTTTTCAAAATCGGAGCCGGATCTCGCCATGGGCGGTGACGATTCAAGCAACGACGGACGCTGGTTTGTTCGGGTCAAGTGTGCAGGGAATATGACCGGCAAAATAACGGGGTTGGAATTCCCTGGAGCAAGGCTTTTCCAGTCCTATGGAGACCATCAATGGTGCTATCCCTTGAAATTATGCCGTTGGAGCCAAAAGCTCCCGAGCCGGCCGCACCCAAAACCATCGTGGTTCGCTACGGCTATCTCAAACTCATCGGCGAATTTCCCAGCGGCGTTACAACCAAGGTGGGGTGCGGCAGCAAATTGGTGCTGCGCACATTGCGTGGCACGGAAATCGGGGAGATGTTAACTACCGTTTGCGGCAATGGGGGCTGCAACAAATCGATCACCCGCGATAAGATGTTGGAATATATCCGCAATTCCGGTGGCAGGAGTTTTCCATTTAGCGACAGCGGGCGGGTGCTGCGCGTGGCTACGGCCCAGGATATGGCTGTTCAAAAGCGGCTGGACGACACGCGCTCGGATTATTTATCCAAGGCGCGGGAACTCGTCGCGCGCCATAAGGTGGCGATGAAGATTGTGGAGGTGGAACAGCTCTTGGGCCAGGAGCGAATCATATTTTATTTCATCAGTGAACACCGGGTCGACTTTCGCATGTTGGTACGGGACATGGCCCATGAATTCCACGCGCGTATCGAACTCACGCAGGTGGGGGCCCGTGATGAAGCTCGACTCGTCGCCGATTACGAAAAGTGCGGCCAGCACTGCTGTTGCAAACAGTTCCTCAAAGTCTTGACCCCCATTTCCATGCGTTCGGCCAAAATCCAAAAGGGCACGCTGGATCCGGCTAAAATCAGCGGCCGCTGTGGCCGCCTGATGTGCTGCCTGCGCTATGAAGATCAAACCTATGAAGACCTTCGCAAACGCCTCCCCAATCGAAATACCAGAGTCCGCACCGAGAAGGGTGAGGCCTGGGTGCTGGAAGGCCAGATTCTCACCCAACTGGTCATGTTGCAGTTTGATGATGGCGAGCGGACGGCTGTGCCCATGGAAGAGATTTTGGCCTTTAATCTGCCCAAACCAAAATTTCCCAATGGCCGCACCATGCAGACCGCTTTTGATACGATGCCGGAAGAGCCGCGGACCCCAGGGCAGGAAAAAGGTCCTCCCGCAGGCCACGCGGCTCGGCGTGCCAATGCCGCTGGCACCGCCGAAAAGCCGGGCGGCCCGGTGCGACCGCCATCCGCTGCGGCAGCCGCTAGTCAAGCTGGGGTTCCGCCCCAGCAGCGCACTCGGCCTGGCCCAAACAATCCCGTGGGGGCCAACCCCGCCGACCGAAGCGCTGGACCAACCCGCACCGCTGGTCAGCCCGGCCAAAATCGCCAGTTAGCCCATTTTGCTCCGCCGAATCAGGCCATCCAACCCGTTCGCCGTGATCTTGTGAAACCAATTCCACCAGCGCCAATGCCTCCCGACGATCAGAGATCCCAGCCGGAAATACCTCCTACGCCAGCGCCAAAGAACCCGGGTTCGGCGGTATCCTCGAACCAACCCGCATCGGACCAAACGCCGGCCTCGAATGCCCCAGACTTGCCGGAGTCGAAACAGTAGGGAGTTGGCAATGCTTTCATGGCTCTTGTTATCCACCCCGGTGCCGCGTCGCCGTAAAGCGTGGGCGTTGCTCATTGCCATTGGTGTGGATACGCTGCGTTTAATTCTGTTGCCCTTGTTTGTCGCGGGCCTGGTTTCGCCATACGATGACCTGTTGGATATCGCAACAGCGACTGCGTTGCTCTTGGTGTTGGGCTTTCGTTGGGGGCTTCTGGCAGGCTTGCTGATTGAATTGATTCCGCTGGTGGAAAGCTTTCCCACATGGACGGCGGTGGTGTTGAGTGTGCCCACCCAACGGCCTGAACCGGCGGTAACCACCTAAGTCTTTGGGCCACGCCGCCCATTGGTATACCGGCCGCCGACCACCTCAATAAGGAGCGTTATCGTATGGCAATCTGGCTGCTGAAAACCGAACCTGATGCGTACAGTCTTGCCGATTTGCAGCGCGATGGCACCACCGTCTGGGACGGAGTGTCAAATAATTTAGCGTTGAAATACCTCCGGCAGATGCAGACCGACGATACGGCCTTGATTTACCACACGGGCTTGGAAAAGGCCTGGGTGGGAGTGGCTACCGTCAAATCCGATCCCCGCCGGGCGGCCACAGCGGATAGCCCTCATCTGGTGGTGGTGGAAATTGGTTTTGAACGCACGCTTTCACACCCAATAACGTTGCAGGCGTTGAAAGCACAGGCCAGTCTGGCCGGTTGGGATCTGCTGCGTCTGCCCCGGCTTTCGGTGGTGCCGGTAACTCCGGCGCAATGGACCATCCTAAGAAAAATGGCTGGCATCTAAACGGGTTCGCAGCAGCCCACCCCGCCCGCACCAGCCTCCTGCTTGTCAGCCCGGCCATTATTTGGTCGCGGCGCACTTCGCCTCCGCCTTTTGACTGTCGCCGCAATGGGTTCGTCTGCGCCGGAACCTCGCGGCGTAAAGATTTTGGACACACCCCGGCATTTCTCCAAAGCCCTTCACCCGCGCGGCGTCGGGTAAGATTGTCAAGATCAACAAGATCAGCAAGTTTTTTTTGGCGGGGAGTCAGGAGCTAGGAGTTGGGAGTTAGGAGTTAGGAGTTAGGAATTGGGAGCATGACGACGACTTTTTACCGCAGGGGACGCAGAGGGACGCAGAACGGACATTGCGGGGACGGGCAAGATGGCCAATGTATTTGTTGTTGGCCATCTTGGACAGGTTGAAAAATGGGCGGTTTTGTTGGTGTTTTGGGGTAAGATGGCCAAGATGGCCAATGTGGCCAAACTTTTTTAATTTTCCGGGTTGAGGGGGCTTTTTTTCTTTTTGTGGGCGCAACATGGGCATGGGTCGAATTCCTTATTTTGGTGTGGTGCCTGGCCTGTGGCTTCGGCGGGGCCACGCGGCGGGGTACGT
>JAJYZF010000099.1 GCA_021800165.1 Planctomycetota bacterium
AAGAAACATCTTCGCGCCTAAGGCCTTAAACCCCGCCCACGGGCACATTCCGCCACCGCGGTCCAGGCCGCAGCGGATAAATAAATAGCTAAACCCAGCGCCGCGGAAGTCCACACTTCCGCGGCGTTTTTTTTGCTGATACGTCCGAGAAGCGGAATTGTCGGCCCAGCAACGTCCGAAAGTGACTATCTTTGCACGGTTGCGCCCGAAATGGCTGATGAATAGTAACCGGGATTTGGTTTTCTCTTACGCCACAATGGCTGGGAAAAAATGGGTCCTGACCCCTTTTACTGTGGCCGCAGCGCAGAGGGCTGCGGCGGCCAACGCCAAACCGCAACGGAAACGATGGAAACATTGGGGACGCCGGGAACGCTGGGACGTAAACATGGGAAGCTCCTTTCACAAAAAAACGTCGGGACCAACATCAGTCGCGGCTTCAATGTGATAGTAGGGTTCCGTAAATGTCCGGATGTATATTTCTGGATAATGTTACAACAGTACTTCGTGTGGCTCCCGCGTTCACGTGTGGGCAGCGATGTTGGCGATGGCGTTGGTGCCGCAGAGACACGTACCGCCCCTCCTGCGGCTTATTTTCCAGCCGCGACTCTCCGGCGAGAGGAAGCGATGGTCTTTGCTTTTGAAAAACACTTCGCCTGCCGAAAGACTATCGGCTCCGCCCGCATCCGAGGAGGATTATTGAAATTAAAAGCGGCGGTGGAAAACCGCGGAATAGCGCGTATAATTACCCCTATGATCGTCGCCGCGATACAACTCCATCGGGGGATGCCATGGCCCGCATAGAAGGATTCCGGGTGAAAAATTTTCGCGCCCTGCGCGATGTCACCTTGGGCAAATTGTGGAACCTTCAAAAGGTCGACGCGTTGACGGCTATGACCGTCGTGATCGGCAAAAATGGGGTGGGCAAGAGTTCCCTTTTTGACGCTTTTGGTTTTCTGGCCGACTGCCTGAGATCCGGCGTCGAGGAAGCCTGCGATCTGCGCGGCCGCGGCGGATTCCAGCGGCTCAGGTCTCAGGGGCAGGAGGGAGCTATCGAGATTGAGGTGTATTACAAGGAGGATGGCGACGCTCGGCCAATCACCTACGAGCTGGCCGTTAACGCGGATACCGCGGGCCGGCCGTATGTTCAGAGGGAGCGGCTGCGCCAACGGCGGAAAGGCCAGAAGCGAGGCCGGCCGTTTTCATTTTTGATTTTAAATGATGGCAAAGGGGTTGCCTGGAGGAATTCCGGCCTGGGCCACCAATTCCGGGAGAATGAAGGGCCGCAAGAGGTGTCGCAGTTGATTGCTGCCATCCAAAGCGGTTCGGCTGCGGAGGAGGGGAGTCAAACCGAGGTCGTGGAACTGGAGGACCGTCGTAAGCTGGCCATCGCCACGCTGGGATCGCTGAAACAGCACCCCAGAATATCCGCCTTCCGACGATTCATTGAAGGCTGGTACCTCAGCTACTTCACGCCCGATGCCGCTCGCAGTATGCCGCTGGCCGGCCCGCAGAAGCACCTCAATATGCACGGAGATAATCTTGGTAACGTGGTCCAGTTCATGCAACGGGAGCACCCCGACAAATTTGACGCGATACTTTCCCGGATTGCCGCCAGGATTCCCGGTATCGGCAGAATTGATACGGAAAAAACCGCCGATGGTCGTCTGTTGCTGCGGTTCAATGACCAAGGCTTCCGAGACCCCTTCTATTCACAGCAGATGTCCGACGGAACATTGAAGGTCTTTGCCTACTTGCTGCTTCTGGAAGACCCGGCACCGCCGCCGCTTCTGTGTGTGGAAGAGCCTGAAAACGGATTGTACCACAAGCTCTTGGACGCACTGGCACAGGAATTTCGTGGGCACGCGACCGGAAAAAAGGGCGGTTCACAGATTTTCATCACCACTCACCAGCCGTATTTCGTGGACGCCCTGTCCCCGAAAGAGGTGTGGATATTAAGCAAGGACGGTAACGGATTCTGCTCAGTCCGGCGAGCCAGCGACGATTCCACCGTTGCCAATATGGTGGCCGAAGGCCTTCCCCTGGGCGGCCTGTGGTACAGCGACTATCTGGATGCGAGGTGAACCGATGCATATCGAGATCCTTGTCGAGGACCTCTCGGGCAAAGTGGCGATGGACATATTGGTTCCCAAAATCCTTGGAGATGCACATACGTTTCGCGTGCATTCCTACCGGGGCGTCGGGCGTATACCCAGGGATATGCGCGATACCGAGGATGTCCGCAAGCGAATCTTGCTGGACAATCTGCCCAAGCTCCTGAAAGGGTACGGAAAAACATTCGCGGGTTATACGAACAACTACCCCGCAGCGGTGGTATTGGTCTGCGACCTTGACGACAAATGTCTCAAAACTTTTCGTGCCCAGCTTTACGGGATTTTGAATAGCTGCAATCCCAAGCCACAGGCGCGGTTCTGTATCGCGATTGAAGAGGGCGAGGCATGGCTGTTGGGGGATTTGCCGGCGGTAAAGCTGGCGTTTCCGCGAGCTAAAGAAGAGGTCCTCAATGGGTATGTCAATGACAGTATTTGCGGGACATGGGAGCAATTGGCTGGCGCAGTTTACGCCGGTGGGGCATCGGCTTTATCCGCCAAGGGATGGCGGGTAGTGGGGGCGGAAAAATCAAAATGGGCGACCGAAATCGCTCCACGGATGGAAATCGATAACAACCAATCTCCGAGCTTTTGTTACTTTCGCCGGAAGTTACGCGAACTCGTCGGCAGGTAGTTTGAGGGAAAAACGGGAGGCGGCGGATTTTTGACGCAGGATATCGCAACGGCTGCCGCCGCGAACCATTGGCGGTGCCACCTTGCTGCAATCGCGGCGACTTGCGGCCATCCATGGCTGCGGCTTCGGGAATTGAATGCTTGATATTTGATGATGATATCATTAAAATTCGTGAATGAAATATAAGCCGCGCATCTTGGCCGACAAACTTAAGAGGATGGTGGCACGCTTTCCCGTGATCATTGTCTCGGGAGCGCGGCAAGTGGGTAAGAGCACCCTGTTGCGGCACGAACTTTCCGGCTGGGATACCGTGGTACTCGACCCGGCCACCGACGTGGGCAACGCCCGGCGCGATCCGGATTTGTTCCTGGATAATCGCCCCACACCCTTGATCCTGGACGAAATTCAATACGCGCCGGAACTCGTCGCGGCGATCAAGCGGCGGGTGGACCGGGCCCATGAAAAACCACCGCCGAACGGTTCCGCACGCCATACCACGCCACACCGAGCCTTGTTCGTGCTGACCGGCTCCCAGCAGTGGGCGGTGCTCAAATCAGCGGGCGAATCTCTGGCGGGACGTGCGGTGTTCCTGGATTTACAGGGGTTTTGTCTCGCGGAGATCGCCGGCACCGGCGGCACGCACCATTGGCTTGAGCGTTATCTCGACGACCCGGCCAGGTTCACGGCCTGCGACCACCCGCGGCTGCCGGCGCGGCGAACCATGCAGGAACAGCTTTGGCGGGGTTTTCTGCCGGCCGCGGATTCGCTGGAAAAAGGCTGGATTCCAGACTATTACCGCTCCTACCTGCGCACCTATATTGAACGCGATATTCGCCTGGTTTCCGATGCCCGTGACCAGCAGCAGTTCGGAAGATTTGTGCAGTTGGTGGCGGCACTGACGGCCCAGGAAATCAACCATTCGCAATTGGGGCGGGAATTGGGCGTGACCCCACAAACCGCCCAGCGCTGGCTGGCCAACCTTGTGGCGACGTTTCAATGGTTTGAAATTCCAGCCTTCCATGGCAATACCCTCAAACGGCTTAGCGCCAAGCCCAAGGGCTATATTGCCGACACGGGCCTGGCCTGCGCGCTGCAAAGCATTTCCACCTGGCAAACACTCTCCGGCCACCCATTGGTGGGGCCGCTCTTTGAGTCCGCAGTGGTCGGAGAAATACGCAAACTCTCCGCCACCTTGGCGACCCCGCCGAATCTCTATCATTGGCGCAGTCATGGCGGGGCCGAAGTGGATCTGCTGCTGGAACGGGACGGAATCTTTTATCCTATCGAGATCAAGCTTGCATCCCACCCGTCCACTGGCGATACCCGCGGGATACAGGCATTTCGCGCTGCCTACCCGGCACTGAAAACCGCCCCCGGGCTGGTCATCGGCCCCTTGGAAAAATCGCAGCGCCTTTCGCCCAACGACTGGGCCTTGCCGTGGGATACTCGTTAGTGCTCTCTGACGGCACCGCTGCGGTACGCAAGGCGGCCGGCGGTCATCGATTGCCATTTCTTTCTTTGGCCGGCGCTGTGCCTGGGGCGAAATAATGGGTCCTGACCCCTTTTGCCCTGGCGAAAGTCTTATAATATCGCCTAAAATAGGCACAGACGAGCAATTTGAAAATTCTTTCCATTTTTTTTACCGATTTACTTTCCATCTTCCGATTTCTGACTATGGTTGAAGTGTCATCTGAAAGTTACGGGCCTGACAATGGCCCGGAACAAATTCCGATGGCCGCCGGGGCTTTGCAGGCTCTGGCTGGAAAAAAGAGAGCCAAAGTGCCTAGGGAAGACTCAAGAGTAAGTGAAAGCCTGTTCCAGGCCCCTTTAAGGTAACGCTCTCAAAATCACGCGGGTTGAATGGTGCCCCGGCAGTCCGATGGATGGATGCCGAATCGTTGGCCTGCGGTACATGACCATAGCAGTGCGTTTAAGGATCGCAACCGCGATCCCGCAACTGAAATCCGGTTGGCTGATTGTTTCAGTCAACCCAAGGTAGAAGTAACCGTCTTTTTGAGAGGAGACATACCCATGCGTAATTACCTCTATTCCACCACCTCCCTGAAAGTCGCTTCCATCGTTGGAGGCGCAGCGCTTCTGGCCGCGACCGTCGGCCAGGCCAGTGCGGACACCGTATCGTTTGCCTTTGCCTCGCCCGGCAACCCGCTGGGAAACAGTCAAAGCTATACCAGCACCTTCAGCCCCGGCGGCCAAACGGCCAGCATCACCGCCACGGGGTTCGATAAGCAAAGCACCCGATACCAAACCAACGAAACCGCTCTCTATTACAACGATTCCAGCACGGTGGAAACCGGCCTCGGCCTGAAGGACGGCCCGCCGACCCACGAGATCGGCTATGGCCAGTTCGTCCAGTTGGACCTGTCGAGCCTGCTGCCCATGTTGCCCAGTGGCGACAACAGTCTGGTCGTGACCATCGGTAGCGTTCAACAGGAATCCGGCGACGCATTCAAGATCTACAGTTCCGGCACCGCCGGCAAGCTCGGAAGCAGCGTGGTCGCCAGCGGCAACTGGAAGACGTCCCCCGCAGATGGCTTGGCCACTGTCACTATCTCGACCGCCGACCTTACCGGCAATTTTCTTGATGTCGCGGAGACCGGCTATACGGGCCACCTTAATTGCGATTCCTTCAGCTCCGGCAGCGTGCTGCTCAACAACCTGACCGTCAACACCGGCAGCCCGCTACCCGAACCCGCCAGCCTGGCGATGATGGGTGCCATGGGCTTGGGGATTTTGCTTCTGCCGCGAAAGAAACATCTTCGCGCCTAAGGCCTTAAACCCCGCCCACGGGCACATTCCGCCACCGCGGTCCAGGCCGCAGCGGATAAATAAATAGCTAAACCCAGCGCCGCGGAAGCCCACACTTCCGCGGCGCTTTTTTGCTGATACGTCCGAGAACCGGAATTGTCGGCCCGGCAACGTCCGAAAGTGGCTATCTTTGCACGGTTGCGCCCGAAATGGCTGATGAATAGTAACCGGGATTTGGTTTTCTCTTACGCCACGATGGCTGGGGTGATGCCAAGTGAAAGATAAAGGATCCACGATAATGACAACGCTGCGTCCGACAATCCCGCCCCGTGCCAGCCGCCGCGGCTTCACCCTGGTGGAATTATTGGTGGTGATGTTTATAATCGCCGTCCTGATTGCCTTATTGCTGCCCGCCCTCTCGCGGGCCAGGGAATTGGCCAATCGGGCCTTGTGCGCGGCGAATCTGCATACGTGGGGGCTGGTCGCCCAAAGCTTTGCCCAGGATAACCATGCCTACTTTCCCACCTCCTGGGCCTTTGGCCAAGGCAATCCCCAAAACGTCAACGGACTGCCCAGTTGGCTTAGCTCAGACCCCATGGTAGCCACCCAATTTCCCCTGGGGTTAAACCTGGATTCCAATAACCAGACCAAGGTCAATGCCGGGGCAGCCTGGCTGCGCTACGGCACGCCCTATTCCACCTTCCTGGAATACGGCGGCACCGGCTACAGCACCAAAACCATTTCCAGTTATTTCGGCACGGCGTTTCAAACCCAGATTTCCGCCCATGGCCGCAGCCATATTTCCGGCCTTACCGATGCCACACCCATTGCCTCGGCCAACGAGGGCCTTCCGCTGCCCCTGTGCCTGCAACCCGACCAGGACGGTATGGACCCCACCACCATGGGCGTGGATGGCGGCTTGCCCAAAAACCTCAGCACCGAGACCGGCTACTATTTACCCGCCAGCGCCGAGCCTAAGATTACCCTGGCCCCATGGATGATTTGCCCGAGTTGTCAATTCACCGACGATCTTTTCGCCTGTTACCAACCCGGAGATTGGGGCTATATGATTACCACCACGTATGCCTACGTGGCCGGGGCGTTGCTGCGCCAGCCCGGTAATTTTCAGGAATACAAAACCTCCGGCTGGTCACAACCCGGCATTATTTTAACCAATGGCTTTAATAACAACGCCCCAAGTTCCACCCAACTGGCCTGGGGCAATGGCGAAAACAAACCCGCCACCACCGCCTTTGGAAAACCCGGTGATATCCTGGCGGCGGATTGTGTTACCTGGGGCGGCGGCGGTGGACAGGGCAATCTTTACCTTATCAACCATCCACGTCTGACCGATCCGCAGGAGGCCGCCTTCGAAAATATCCTTTATGCCGATGGCCACGTGGCGGGAATCGACCACCCCAGTTATTACGACCCGGTATCCGGTAAGGTAACGGCCAGCCTGACCACCAGCGATTGGGCTGAAGCCCACACCCCGCCGCTGCAACCCAGCGAGCATGGCAAGCCGCCGGTATACGTGAATCCCAAAACCGACCCTTCGCAGGCATGGGTCGATACGTGGAATTCAGAATGGGCGGGTTGGTATTTCTATTGGCCCAACACGCCCGGCGGGAATTAACCCTGGAGTGGGGTAAGGGGAAAAATGGGTCCTGACCCCTTTTGCTACGGCACCACCACGGTTTTTGCCCGAAAATTGCCCGACCAGTTGAGTTGCCAAAGCTGAGCCAAGGGCACGGTATGGGCCGAGCCATCCGTAAAGGACACATTGATCTGCCCCAAATGGCGGTCAATGCAGAAGCGGGCCATTTGATCCTGGGCATTAAGCGTAGGATCCCCAGTTTGAGTGTTGCTGGGTACCGCATCGGACGCGGCCGGGCTGCCATCCACCCAGATACAATCTCCAAACAGCGGCTGCGAGTCCACAATTTGATTGCCGTTGGCCCGCGGATCAAACGACGGTGGGGCAACGACGGCGATATAGCCCTTGCCGTGGTCGTCGTAATATCCCCCGATATCCAATACGCCATGAATCGCCTGATTGCCGCTGTTGGTAAAGTTCCCTTCGGCGTAGATGCTGCCATTAAGATTCAATTGGCCATGGATGGTCACGCTGCCGAGCGTGACGATATTGATGTTGGCGCTGCCTTGCGAAGGAAATATCCCGTCCACCGTCACATTGCCGGACACCAGCAGCGTGCCGGAACCGATAATGTTCATCTGTCCGCTGGCGTCAAAATTGCCGTTGATGTAAAGATACTGGTTGTTGGTAAAGTCGATGGTGTTACCGCCGGAAGTCGGAGCCGGGTTATCGGTGTCCATGATTTGATTGTAAATGGCGGTGACATCGGGCGGCTGCATGCCGGGCATATTGGGCGATTGCGAACCCTGTACGGTAATGCCGCCGTGCAGGGTGATAGCCCCGCCCGATTCCATTGCACCAGTGATCAAAGCGTTGCCGTTAGCTTCAATGGTGGTGGCCGAGGCGATGCCGCCATAATAATCGGTGTGGCCTCCCAGTGTCACCTGCCCATAGGCCGCCACGGCCGGAATCACACCCGCGCCGCCGGCGTGGACATTCATACCATAACTGCATGTGGTACCTTGCAGCCAGCCATAGGCACCGCCCGGGTCCACCAGGCCCCAGGCCTGGCTGGCCGTACCAATACCCTGGCCGGTGGCGCTTGGATCCACCGGCGTGGCGGCATCCGGACACAGACCGTTGGCGATAATGTTGTTGTCATAGGGTTTGATCTCGGGATACCAGTATCCACCAATCGTTTGACCGTCCGATGGCATCATTCCGCGGTTGTGCTGGGCGTAACTAAGCGCCGCCAGCGAAAGTTGGTGCAAATTGGAAAGGCACTGCGCGGTGCGGGCATATTCGCGGGCTCGGGCCAGACAAACCGATACAATGGCAACGAGTATGGCGATAATGGCTACCGCCACCAGTAATTCCGTAAGAGTAAAACCGCCATTGCCGCGCCGGGCATGGCGACCGAGAGCCCGTGTCGCGTGGCGTAGGCGCACAAAGGTACCTTGCCGATATGGCTTCGGGCCGGCGGGCAAATGATGGGGACGACACGTGGTGAAAGTTGGAGCCGACATGGTCTTAAGCTCCTTTTTTTGAGAACCGGTTCCCAACCGCAGGGGCCGACGCAGCACCGCGCTGGAGAACCGAGAAATCAACAGGGCGGACCAGATGGCATCCCGGCAGTGCCCATTCACTGGGCATACCACGGGCGCACCCCATGGCCGCACCGCATTTTTACATCCACCCCTGCCGGCCATCAGGCCCGGCAGAAACCACTCGCTTACGAACCCTATTGGTGCCAGGACAGATCAACGAGGCTTTGATCCAATAAGGAACTGCTTATATTGTTATATGGCTACACCCGATAAACGTCAAGTTACTCGCCAAGCATACGCGCCGCACGTCGCCTGCAAGCGCCGCAGCCGGGCAAATGCTCAATTGCATTTGCCCGGCCCGCGCTTGAAAGATCGTTACCGCCGCGCCCGCGGCAATTGCAGGCGGATTCTTCCCGGTCAGACCGTGCGCCGCTTCCGCAGCAACAGGCCTACCATCGGAATAGCCAGCAGCGAAAAAGCCGCGGGTTCCGGCAGCGGCGTTCCGCCGTTGATATTTGTTTTGGCGGCAAGCCCGCTGGTTGTGTAATAAATTGTAGCGGAATCGACCACCACATTGTCGGCACCGAGCAGACCGTTGATGCCCAGCACCAGCGTTGGCGAGTCCTGCAGGAAGTCGGAGTGGCCGGGG
Source organism: Planctomycetota bacterium (assembly GCA_021800165.1). Lineage (GTDB taxonomy): Bacteria > Planctomycetota > Phycisphaerae > WQYP01 > WQYP01 > JABEVA01. The sequence goes on from JAJYZF010000099.1 coordinate 9,302, forward strand.
TTACCGTTGATGCTGCTGTTAGCGTCACTGTAGGTGCCGCCACCCTGGGGCGGGCCGATGACGTTGCTCTGCGCGCCGGTCATCAACGTAATGCTGGTGGTGCTGTCCGCGCTAATCTGCCAATTCTTCGGCCCGGTGTTGCTTGCCAATGTGGCCGCGCCGACATTGGTAATGTTTCCGCTCCCGTCAACGCTGATGACATTGCCCGTGATTGAGGAGATGCTCGCCGACGAGAGGTCACCTGCCCCGCTGGCGATGGTAAAACCAATTCCGTGCAGCAGGTCGCCGGCACTGTATGTCGGGGCGGTGCTATTCGTGAGGGTAATAGAAACCGTGCCGTTATTGGTGTTCACAACGATCCGCGCAGATCCGGAAAAGGTTGACGAGTCGCCGGTGCTGGTTCCCGTGCCCGTGGCGATGTACTGGATAATGCTTGCGTGGCCGGCTTGGGCACCCAACCCCACGACGCTGGCCACAGCCAAGGCACAAATTCCCAGTGTTGATACTTTGAGATTACGCATGGTGCTGTCTCCTTTCAAAAGACCTCTTCGTTTCTGTGGCGATCCGCCGGAACAACGGGCAAGCCGCGGCTCGGCCGCACTACGGCGACCAAGCGGTTACGTTCTTCTATTGGCGACTGGCCCGGACAAGCTGCTCTCGCCAATGGCACTTCAGTGCCTCCGCCGGTACAACAGCCCACATTGGCCGCCGCACTTAGGCGATACCCAAACCATAGTCAGAAACCGGCGGATGGAAAATAATTTGGCAAGAAAATGGGGAAAATTTTTGTTGGTCCCATAAAAATGCCATTTTGTGCGGATTATTACCGCACGCATCCGCTCTGCCATCCACCAGACTAAAACCAGACCCCTCGACAAACCGACCGTAGCACCCGTCACCCCCGCCAGCCGGCCCAGCCGACCAAGACCCGGAAAACCAACTTTCCGGCTCACTGTCTATATACGGCTATAGCCTGCGGTCGTTTAGCCCCCAACCCATCACGGCCTTAACCGTGCCCCACAAAATAATTCCTAAAACCATTGTAAATAGATAGTTACAGATCGAACCTGTTTTTCTCGCAGCCGGCAATTTTTCCACTGGACACCCCCGGAAACCACCGTTACCGTTGGGGCTGCACCTGTAGACCGCCGGTTTTACGGCACCACCACGGTTTTTGCCCGGAAATTGCCCGACCAGTTGAGCTGCCAAAGCTGAGCCAAGGGCACGGTATGGGCGGAGCCATCCGTAAACGACACATTGATCTGCCCCAAATGGCGGTCAATGCAGAAGCGGCCCATCTGGTCGTTGGCGTTGAGTGTTTGGTCCCCCAAATTCAGGTTGCTGGGGACAGGATCGGTTGCCGTCGGGCTGCCATCCACCCAGATACAATCTCCAAACAGCGGCTGGGCTTCGGTAATGCTGCGCCCTCCGGCCCGCGGGTCAAAAGACGGTGGCGGGCTTTGTACGTAGGTGCCGCGGCCGCTGTCATCAAACGCGCCGTCCGAAACCATCACGCCGCTAAGGTTATACCGGCCACTAAGCGAAAGCCCCCCACCGGCATAAATTCCACCGTTGATATTCACCTGCCCCGAAAAATTGATATTGCCCAGGCAGACCAGATTGATATTGGCGGTGCCCAGCCCATTGGCGGGAAACCAGCCGGAAATATCGATATCCCCGCTCACCAGCAGCGTACCGCTGCCGATGATCTGAATTTGCCCGCTGGTGGAAAGATCACCGTTGATAATCTGGTATGGATTGTTGGTGAAGTTGATCACCCGGGTACTGCCGGAAACCGGCAGAGGATTATCGGTATTTTCAATATTTTGATAAATGGCGGCTACGCTGGGCGGCTGCAGGCTGGGCATATTGGGTGTTTGGGTTCCGCTGATGTATACGTGCCCATGCGTGTTGATCGTCCCGCCGGCCTGAATATTGCCATAGACCGTCAGGTTGCCGCCGCCGGTAACACTGCCCGCCGAGGCAATGGTGCCGCTAAAGGTCTGATTGCCGCTCAGGCTCACCGATGCGAAGCTGGAAATTCCCGGAATGCTATTGCCGGGATCGACAAAATTATTCAACCCATAGCTGGATGTGGTTCCCTGCAACCAACCGTAAGGCCCGGCCGGGTTCACCGGCCCCCAGGCGGTGGTAGCGCTGCCGACGCCGTCG
>JAJYZF010000100.1 GCA_021800165.1 Planctomycetota bacterium
GCGGTCGGACGCGCTGCGCTCGTCCTCCCTGCGCTGCGCAGACACCCCCATGCGATCCCCCGAAGGAAGCTAAACTTGGATGGAAACAATAAACAATAATGTGACAACTTTAGACCAGGACTTGACAGTTCACCGTGGTATGCCTGTTGTTCGAGCGAATGATGCGTCACAGTCGTGCCGTGATCCGATCCAACCCGTGGTATCAGAAGAAAGAGATTACTTTCAGCGATGCGATCACGGCAGTACGCCGCTTATTCTGGCAGGAGGTTTTTCAACACCCCCCATTGGCCACGGGTGTTCATAAATTACCGAAGCTTTTTCGCTTTACACTGCTGGACTACCTGAGCCGCGCCGCGTGAACACGCCAAAATGGCAAAAGTCGAGCTAAGTGCCTTGGTCTCTGGTGTATCCTGACCATGCACCGCCGCAGTCATCAGGTGAAGGTGCTCCACCGCATGGTAGTAATCTATGATACGTAAACGTCCGGCGAACCCCGTCTGGCGGTAATTGTCAGACGGGCTAAATTCTGATCTGTCGATTTGCGAAGGAGCTATCGATGGATCACAACAATGTTCACTCGCGTGCGGACCGCCCTGTTTTCTGGTATGCGGCGGTGGATTTGTCGCGTGGCAGCGGTCTAAGCATGGCGGAGTTTTGTCGCCGGGGAAGGCTTAACGCTAAAACCTTCTGGACCTGGCGGAAGCCGGGCGCGGCCCAGGCGGCGGTCGGAGGCGGTTCGTTGGCTCTGGCCGAGGGTGGCCCCGCACCAGGCCGCGCGTTATTCCAGAGACTGCATATTCTTAGTCAACCAGTTCCGGGTGGGGCCAACGCGGGGGATACCTCGTCTCCCACCGCACCAGCGTCGGGGACAACAGAGATCGTTCTTCCCGGCCAGCGGCGCGTTGTGCTTCATGGGTGGCGTTTGCCATTGGGCCGCTTAGGTGCTGGAACTGATGTTTCGCCCTTCGGCCAGAAAGGCATCGGCAGGATCGGTATCGCTACGCGGCATCATCTGGGCCGAATACTGGGCCAGGTACACCCGGCGCATGCGCGGCGTCAGGTTAGCCCCGCTGCTGTGAAACACGTAACTCGAAAATACCGCGATACTCCCGGCCGGAGCTACGACCGCCACGCCGCGCTCGCGGCCAAAATAGCCGACCAGATCGTTGCTCCCCGGCTCCTGAATGTGTTTTACCCACGTGCGGATACCACTGACACTGTACGGCAACAAGTACACCGTACCGTTTTCTTCGGTCACATCATCCAAGGTGATCCAACAGGTGAGATAGGGTTTATGATTGGGATCTCCGACATAGCCGGAATCCTGGTGCCAACTGAACTTCATGCCTTTGTCGGCGCATTTGATCACGTATTGCTCCCAGAAAAGCCAGACATTTGGCCCCAGCGTGGCTTGGCAGATTTGGGCCATCAGATCCGAAAAAAGAAATTGCCGAAGCTCCGGGCGCCGCTTAAACACGAAGGTGGAAAAATACCGTTTGCCGCGATGGTTCAAGCCCAGCACATCCACCTGGCGGCGGTCCATCTCGGCATCACACTCTTCGATGGCAAATTGGGCGCTGCGCCGCAGCAATTCTAAATGGTCCGCCGGCACCACATTCTTAAGCAGAAACCAGCCCTCCTGCTGAAACTGCTGCTGGTGCTCCTTGGTAACAATGCCTGGGGTGGATTCCACGACTGCCATCAGTTGTCCTCGCTATTCAATCGTCCGCACGCGCACCGGCTAATACCCAACCGGCAGGGCCAACAATTAGACTCCGGGTTGGCTGGCTTGTCAAATACGGGCCAATCGTTCGTGATGCAATGTGCCCATCCTTGGGATACTTCCTTCATCAATAAACAGTCCCGTACCAGTTCAGTAATTCCCGCCAGTGATTGGTACGCTGGTCTAAGTGCCTTGGTCTCCGGTGTATCCTTACCATGCACCGCCGCAGTCATCAGGTGAAGGTGCTCCACCGCATGGTAGTACTCTATGATGCGACCATCCGCCAGCTTCCATTGTTTGGCCAGCGGATCAATCCAGTTCCCACCGTCGCTGATGTTCAGCACCACTGCGGCACGCGGAACAGCCCACGGCGATTCGCCTCCAGCCGCGGCTAGTCCGACCCTGGCCCAGCTTATTTTCCCGATGCCGACGAGGTAATTTCGTACACGCGTGTTTCACCGACGGCTATTTTTTCCGCTTGAAAGCCTTCTGCGCCAAGCCTCCGCCCGCTCATGGAAAGAGGCCGAATGTTGGGATTCGTCAGCGCCGCCACGGTATAACGAACTTGCGGGGCCAAGTCCTTAACCTGCACCATCCCGGAAAGCGCGCGTAGATCCTTGTGCTCAAACCAAAAAGGGGGTTTATAGTGATGCACCAACAAAAAAATCCTTGTCCCATGCCGCAGTAGACATAAGCGGAAGTTGGGCTGGTTCGAGTCAAAAAAACGCTTCACGCCGCCCCACCGGCACAGCGCTGCCATGATGCCATGGCTAGGATCCGCCAGATTCAGAAGTTTCAAACAATCCGCCGTTTGCAGAAACAAAACCACTGCACCCTTGCCAAATTTAAAACGTATGATCGCGGGGCTGCCATCTGAAAACGAGGCCAACGTTTTATAATGGCCTACCGGCTTAAGCTCCTGGAAACCGGGCTTCCCGTTTAGCCCGACATTCGCCAAAGGCACCACCTGCCCACCAGAAAAAGGCGCTTGGCCGTTGGTCAAAACCTGCTGGTCGTGCAGGCGTTTATTGGTTCGCGCCAGGCCCAGCCCCATTTTGCCAAGCAGATAAAAATCCTCTCGCCGATGGTTTAGCGCCCATCTTCCGCTGGTCGGCGACATCAGCACCAGCTTGCCGCCGCGCCGTACCCATGCCGCAACGGAGTCCCAATAATGCGACGACGGCTGGACTATCATATCGCTTTCAACAAACGCCAGTTTCGCCCCCCGCAGGGCACTGGCCGGGTGATTCCACCGGCCTACCCAATATGGAAATTGATGATCCTGCAATAACAAATCGCCGAGCCACCCGCATTGCCACGCCTGGCTTTTCCAGTACGATCCAAGATATCGTGCTGCGGCGTTACCGTAAATCTGGCCAAGTACCGCCAAGTCCAATTTGGGAGCGCGGGCGGCGTACATGCGGTCCAACACCGGCTTCCATCGTTCTCGAAAATACCTCATGACCCCCAGCCACCCGTCTCGCACAGTGGCGTTGCGCGCACTGCTCATATTCCACTCCCAGCGAAAATTTCCCCCCGCACCGCTGTAAAACAACTTCGTGAAAAGCATCCAGATGGTGTACCGGCTTCGTGGCATCTGCGCCACGCTCTCGGTAAAATCACCGATGTGCCGCAGATAAAACAGCGGGCTGGCCTGCGGGATGCAGTCTTCCTGTTCATCGCCTCCATCGTCAATCGCGCCGCCGTGGGCGGCAAGATAGTCCACGACGCTGCCCATCGGCGACTCACCAAGTACATATAGATGTATGTATCCAATCTTGTCTCCGGAACGGATGGCTCGCACAACCGTACGCACGTACCGGTGCAAAGTCCATCGCCGGAAGGCCATAAAATCGGCCCAGCGCGCGGATATTCTCGGCCATGCCCCAACTGCGACACTCGGCTGCGGCAACTTCACCTCGCTCCAAGTCCGGTACCTGGCATGGTAGCGCTTCGCCAGCCTGGCCAGAGAGTATCCCCTGTGGTGACGCAGAAACTCCCGGAAAGACCATTCCGCCGCCGCACTGTAATCCACTGCGGTCCCCGGCTGCCGGTCAAAATAAAACGAATCGGCAAACAACCCCAAAAACGTGTAACCGCTCACGTCGGGATCACGGCCATAACGGGTGACGATGGCCCGCCAGAATTGGCCTAAGGCCGCCAGAAACCGTGGATCAGACGGCGACGGTACACGATTAACCCCGCCCGCGTACCAGAGATTATGAATGTCGCCTTGACTATCGGCCATGCTATCGAAGCTGCGCACCCACGCCGGAACCTGGTAAAAGCCGTAAACCATAAAAGACACATTCAAGCCTGCCGCCTCAATCGTCCTAACCATGCGGTCAACCGTATGGAAGCGGAATACTCCCGGCAGCGGTTCGAGCATCGGCCAATCCAAGTCAAGGCGCACTCCGCTGCAATGGTTGGCTTTGGCCAACGCCACCAACCGTTGAAAAGATTTGAAAGAATAATGCCGGCCCCCGTAATAGAAGGGTTCCCAATACGCCTCAACAGCCAGTTGCTCCCTTGATGGGCCGGCGACCGGCGGCCGCTTCGGCGGTTGCGGCCCGGAAACGACGGTGCGGCGCGGCGCATTGGATAAGCCGAACAACGCCTGCGCCGTGTCCACCGTGACGTTACCATGGAGACACTCTGCCTGAATCTGGTAGACTTCGCCGTTCTCGAGTTTCATACCCTCGGGTTGCCACCAGACCACGCCCGGATGAGTCACCTTCACCTCGGCCTCGTGCAGCACGGTTTTTCCATAAAATCCCCGGATTTGGTACCGCAAGGTCAATGGATAAGATGCCGCACTCGGCGGAGATACCCGGAACCGCGGCTCTACGCCATAGGGAAATACGTTGCTCGGTTCTTGGGTACCCACCTCCAGAGCCAGGGGTTTACCTACCGCGCCTCCAAGCGGCGGAAGAGCCTGATTACGACGGAGAATATCCACCTGAAATTCTTCCCGGGACAGGTATTGGCCAGAGCCGTTAAACACATGCGCGGTGACCCAGTAGTTGCCGGGCGGAAGGTTGATGGCCGGCCCCTTTTCCGAGGGGGCCTCCGGGCCGCTCCGAAATGTTAAACCTACCCGGGTTTGCCACACCGTAGCGCCTTGCCATTGCTTCTGGGCGGTGAGGATAACCGTGTAGGCTCCGCTCTCATGCACCAGGTAATCCGCATAAATAAACGGCCCGACTCCGTACCCAAAATAAGCCTGAAGTTGCGGAGGCTGGCGCGATGGAAGCACCCCCCAATAATCACCAATAGCCCCGCGCCTTACCATTTGCGCCTCCACCGGCCCCAGCATAACCTGGAGCGGGCCAGTCGCTCGCGGCGTTAGTTGCAAGCCTAACAGGGATACCGGCGGCTTTTTCTGATAGGCGTAGGTACTGTGCCGCTCCCAAGACATGGAAATGCTCGATGTTTTACGGGTGTGCAACAGACCATCCGCATTGCCGACCAGGAATGTACACCCGACCGACGGCGTATATCCTTGCCCGAGAACGCACGCATGAACGTCAAGACGCCGGAAACCGCCCGGCAAAGCCACGGGCTTGGGCAGCAGCAACCGCAGCGGATGGCCGGTCCGCCCCAGCCAGGAGACCACCGTTACACCGTCGTTGGCGGTCATTTTAATTACTGGTGCCTGCGGCAACCACCTGGTTTGTCCGGGGCAGAGTCTAACAAACGGTGCCCGTCTCGCCGGTGCCAATGGCACATATGAAGGTGTCCTTTGCACCGCCATCCGCGCCGGCGACACCGCACGCCGACAGCCCAACCATGCCACCAGCAGAAGGACTATTGGCAGGAACCATGCATACCTTCTCGCGGCACTGTTCATTTATTTTCCTTTCACACGCTACGTTCTTCTTATTCGGGCAAACCCTCCGGCCCACCCCGGACAAACCTGCCGACCTGTCCCGGCGTCACCGGAAAGCCGACAACATGCTGGCCGTTTCGTGGCGTTTCAAAACAGGCCGCGGCTGCGCCATTCAACGACCCACCGGCCCAGCCTCAAGAAAAAATGCCTCGCCCGGCACAAGGTCCAGGCTTACACCAGTCGTCCGCAAAGCATCCGCTGAATATACGCCCAGATTTTTCCGGTTCAGCAGATCCCGTACCCGGTAACGCTCCGCACCGGCGGGCACTGCCAACTTGATCATAAATGTAATTGCCGGCTTGTTTTTGCCAGCCTCGCCCAGACCGTTGTACCTGATGAAACGCCGCCCGAGAGCGAACCATTCCTTACCTTTCCGGTAGCACTTGGCCAGCACCTTTGGATTAGCGCGCGGCACCGTCGAAACCTTAAGACTCCGGCCCCAGTCGTCGATTGCTGCGGCCAGTCCAGGGCAATCCAGCCAGTCCACAACGCCCACCAGCAGCAGCACCTTCCCCTTGCCCACCGGTATCATCGCCGCCGCCGGCGAGCCGTTGGAATAACGGGCAATTACCTGCGCCGTCCCAGGCAACGATCCCTCCATCCGATAGGGTTGCAGATAGCAACGGGCAATATTCTGCAGCCACGGCGTCGGTTGATCATTGATCGGCGGTTCCCATTGGTGGATCCGGAATGCCAGCTTTACACCATGGATTGGCGACACCGACGCCCACCGCCCGGGCCGCGAAATCTGCTTTGGGTGGGGCGACGGATAGGGGGTAACAGTTATGCCCGATAAGCCCAGCTTCCGCAACAGGGCGTTACTCCCACCGAACGTCGTCCAATATCCGCTGGTCGCCTCCATAACCAGCCGCCCTCCACGGCGCACATACCGGGCCAGCCGAGCCACCGTGGCCTCGGGCAGAAGATCCGAGCAATACGGCAGATAAATATAGGGCGCATGGCCCAATTCGCCCGGCTGCAGTTGAGTGGTGAACACCTCCGGGCACCGCACCTTGTCACGCCCGGCGGCAAAGACGTAGGGACGCAGGTAATCATCCAGCCGCGCGGTGAAGACATTCTGCATGGAAAGCAAAAGGCCCCAAGGCGAAACCAGCGTTATGCCGGTATGGCCGCTGGCACCTGCGTTGCCGACAGGTACGGCCCCCACCACGCGGTTCACCACGCGGAACCATTGCCGAAAGCGTGCTTCAGCCGCCTGCACCGCTGCGGGCGCGGTGGCCATAGGCCAATTAACCACCCAGTAATTGAAGATGCCGTTGAAGCCCGGCGGAGCGGAAAGCAGGACGTTGGTCATGCCCATATCGACATCAGTGGCCGTCCTGGCTGCCTTGCCAACCGGCTCAAAACGACCAGGAATTGAGCTTATGCCCGTTGGCGGATAGGACGCCTCCATGCCGCCGTAAGCGATTTCGGCGTGAGCCTTCCTGATTGCGTTCCAATAAAGCCGGATGGTGGAACTCGCATAAAGCCCGGCATAGCAACGCGGATCACCGCGCCGCGCCGCCCACACGCCCCCCAAGCGGAATTCGCGTATCGCCCCGATCTTACACGCCATCCAGTCCCGCCAGCGGGCGGTGGTTCGCGGTTTGAGCCGGCCCGCCGCATCAAATTCAATGTGTGGCCGCGGCATGTTCACCTTCTCCCACGAAGCGTACGATTTCCCGAATGCCGCGTTCAATGCCGCCAGACTGTTGTGGTATTTCCGGCGCAGGTAGCGTATCCAGTAGCGGCGCATGGCCGGGGAATAATCCACGTATTGTCCCAGCCATGGCTCATCCAGCAAACCGTGGTCAGCATAGAGGTCTTGAATCGTAACGCCAAGCACCTGCGGATTGTTCCGGTAATGCGCCATCAGCGCAGTCAGGTACTGATCCAGCGCGCGGCGGTACGCACGAGACGCCGGGCTGAAAAGCAGGACGTTACTGCCCGACCAAAGCCCGTTGGCAAAACCGTCCTGGCTCTCCATGAGTTGCCGCGGTACCCACGCGGGCGTCAAAGCCTCGGCCGGGTTAATGCGTAGCATCACCTTCAGGCCGTCCTTTTCGGCCATCGCAACGATGGCGTCCAGATACTTAAATTGATAAACGCCCGCAATCGGATTGATTTCATACCACGGTGCCGGCAGCTCAACAATGTTGTAACCAGTCTTCTGGGCGGACTTAAGCCAACTCCTGAATTCCGGTCGGACTTTGTTGTAATCGCTGCCGATGGGCATCGAGCCTTCCGACCAATCACCCATCCCACGCTGGAATTGACCCGCAAGAATGTTGAGCTTGCTGCCGGGCACTCCGGCCGGGGCTGGCGGAAGAGCCGGTTTAACAAAACCCACCACGCGGCGGAGAACATCCAGCGTACGACCATTTTTCTTCAGCACCGCGTGAATCCACAGCACCGTGTTCGCCCGTCGCCAGGCGCTCAGGTTAAGCGCCAGCGGCTTGGCGGCGGGAGCCTTGCCCCGCGCGATCACGCGGTGGTCCATCGCCACAACCCGCCAGTAAATCACTCCTTCCGGAACAGCGCTGTCGATGGTCAGAATTGCCGGGCTGGTTGCCGAAAACTCATTGGTCCCGTCAGAGGATTGGATGCTTAACGGTTTGGCGGTACCGCCCGCGGAAGCCACAATACCACGATGATTCCTCAGTACCACGTATTGCAGGAAATACTCCAACGGCCGGCCGGAACCATGCGCAAGCATCAGATGCAGATGATAGGTGCCGCACGCCAGCAGGGGCAGACCCAGGTGCAGCCTCGAGCCAACGTCAGTCGCTCGTGTTGTCCCCGCGCGGGAAGCCAGTCGCTGCCAGCCGCCGACGCCGAGTATTTCCCACGTAAATCGGTAGGAACCGGGTTTAATCCCAAGGTCGCAGGGGCGAAGGAATGGCCGTACGTGTCTGCGGCCCCAGCCGTAGTTACCATACTGGGCCCACCGATCGCCTATATGTATCTTCCAGAGTCGCTCTGCGTTGAGCATCCAATACGGGTCCGGCCGACGGTTCGACGCCAGACTGCGCAAGTTTCGCAACTGCACGGTCACGCTATGGCCGCCAAGCCATTTGGTACCGCCCTCCACAACCAGCCGGAAACCCAGGAGTTTGAGCGGCGGTCGTGGTCCGGTATATTCATTAAACCGCTTTGGATTCAGGCTTCGCATCACCCAAGCGTCGCGGCGGCCCAACTCGGAGGTATCCCAGGCGTAGCTCCGCAAGTAAGCAAAGCCGTGGGTTGGGTTTATCTGGCCGTTGATGCCGCCAAAACATGTGTTCACCGCCCAGCGCCCCCCGCGCCCATCGCCAACCAGCACACAAAGGTGAAGGTTCGAGCTACCGCCATTGTCCCAAGGATAGTTATAACTAAGCACCAAGCAATGAGAGTTTTTAGGCAGCGCCACAGGACTGGGAAGTATATAATCGAACACGGTGGCTTTCTCAATGAAATTGGTGGTATAGCGACCGGCGGCCACGGCCCGCCCTTGCAGGCGAACCACGCCGCCCTTGCCGATCACCATCGTGCCGACGCCTCGACCCACGGCCACGCGGGCGGGCACCTTCATTGCTGGCAACGCCAGGTCCTTCGCCACGGCAAAATGACCGGCCATCAACCCGATAACCCCCACAGCCAAGCCGCCCCATCGTTTGCCCAAAGGACTCATAATCATAACAATTTGCCTTTCTTTTTATATTTTCCACCGCTAACCGATTCTCACCGGCCGAAATTCGTGACGTTGACCACCCGGTCATGACCTGCTGCGGCGTTATCCTGGACGCCGACCAGTTTGGCTTGGGCTGGTTCTGCGCCAGTTGCCATCAACAGCAGCACCGCTAGATACACCGATACTCTATTGTCATTACGACCAATCTTTGCGTTCAAGTTACCCTGCTAACCTTTGTCCACACTTTCCAAAAATCAAAACCCACAAAATATGCCAACACCGGCGAAGCTGCGCACGCCAACGGTTTCCGCGGGCAGTGTGTTGGAGGTACTATCGAGGCGTATGATTCGCCGCCCACCAGAAATTGTAATACCACGCCCAATTCCCCTGTTCCCCCCAGGTTTGTTGGTGGCCTGGCCACCAAATAGCGGTCGCAGGGCGGGGCAGCCAGACCACCGCACCGTCGTCCATCCCCAGGTTCACCCCTTGGCCGTCGTGGGGAAACATGTAAGTATTGGCTGGATTCGGGTCCGTGAGGTTGGGGTGAATGGCGCATGCGACAAGCGCGTGTTGCGTGCCATCGGACGCGGCGCATCCCCAGGGGCCACCGACCCAGGGAGCGACGCTGCCGACTGGAATGATCTGCCCCAGCTTGTACGCCACGTGGTTCCCTGACCCGCCTCCCGCGAACGGCACGCAGTACACGTAGCCGGCCGCCATCCTCTGGCTGTACCAGCCGTTCATGTTGGCCGGTTCGTAATAATTTTGGCCGTTTTCGTCCGTGTACGTGCGGCCGGGGCAAAACAACGTTGGGCACCACAAAAGTGGGCTTGGGGTGGGTGGGTACCACCACTGATCCGGATGCCACACAGGTGCCGGCCCAAGGTAGCCCCCGCTGACCAGCAATGCCAGCCCCGCAGGGTTGCCGTTGTTGGTGAATGTTAAGTTGCCATTCTCCTGGTCCCCCATGGGAAGATAGCCGTTGTTTTCATCCGCGTAGGCACCCATTGCAATCATGATCTGGTGCAGATTTGACGCACAATCGGTGATCACCGCCATCCGCCGTGCCGCCGCCAAGGCCGGCAACAACAACGCAATGAGAATACTGAGGATCAAAATCACCACCAACAATTCCACAATCGTAAAACCGTGTAGGGGCTGGCGGAACCCGTTAAAATTCCGCAGTGTGTGTGACTTTTTACAACCCCTTACACGGAGATACATATTATGTTGCAAGCCGCTCAAACCTTCAAATCTTTTGTTGGTGTTGGTCTTCATAAGTCCACCGTTACCCTATGTTGCCGTTGATCCCGTCGGTACAGAAGTCCAGTCCCTAAGCTGCCACACCAAGTGTGTGGGGCGCATCGAGGAATGGATACGCGCTCAGAGTCAGCCCTGCCATGCGTGGCGGTCATCCGGCCCAGCATACCGCCGCCTATTATTATTTCACCTGAAACTATTCTACACCATCCGAGCAACCAAATGCAAGCCCTTTTTTTGCCTCTAGGAGTTTCACGTGAAACTATCTTAACACAACCAACCCTCTAATGCAAGCCCCTCTTTCATTTTCCCCACCAAGTTCTACTTGCATTCTACACCCTCCGGCCAACCAAGGCAAGCCCACCTCTGTTTGCCACTGTGGCTTCAGAATAAGCTTATCGTAGCAAACCGCACTAGCCAATGCAACTTTTTGTCACGCCGAAGCTAAAATTTCCGGTCCGGAACACCATGGCCAAGGCCCTCGCAAAACTTTTACCTAAAATTATTTTAGCATAGCCCGTCGTCCAATGCATGCCCGCCACCTAAACTGTTGCTGTCATGTTAGCCGAAGTAGAAGTGTCACCTTGACATCGATTCCCCAGTGGCACTCCGGCCACTCCTAGTGGCTCGTTCCGTCAAAAGCTATGGGTGATCTTCCGAATTTGCCGATCTAACCATTGGGCGATGTTGCCCGCGATCAAGGAGGATCAGCATGAAGAAGTATATCGTGCGGCTGGACGCCGCGG
>JAJYZF010000031.1 GCA_021800165.1 Planctomycetota bacterium
AGCAGATACTTTATGTGTTGCGTCATGGGGGTGCAAGCTGGGTGAAGCACCTGCGTGCCGGGCGTGATCAACTCTCTGCGGGACAACGCGTCCCCTTGGACCAATTGCTGGGTTATCTGGAACCCCACCAGGATGATTTATGGTATCGCGAGCGTCTGCAACGCGGCCTGGTCATCGGCAGTGGTACCGTGGAAGGTGCCTGTAAGAACATGGTGGGAGCACGATTGAAGATCAACTCCTGTCGCTGGCGCGTTAAGCGGGCAGAACACATGACCGCCTTGCGCAGTTTGGATTACGCCGGCTTGGTGGAAACTTATTGGACGCAACGCGCCGCCTGATCGCCAACAATAGGAGTTACACCCCGTGGGGGGGGGTAAAATAATTTGCCGGGCGGGCGTATTTGCGGGTAGAATAGTGTTGGCATAGTTTGGAGTCGTGGGACTTTTGGTTTCCGCGAGGCCGCCGCGAGTGCGGCGGTGGTGTAAGGGGGTGGCGGGAGTGCTCGTGCTCTTTGAAAATACAATACTTACAAGAAAAAGCGGCCTCCGGCTGGTAGGCGGTGGAGGGCGTTTTTTGTTCGCACTCGCAAACGGCACCGTAAGCCTGCGGCCCGATGCCGCTTGCGGAGCAGAGAGTATTCCGGGCTGAAGAAGCCCGGCCCCATTGAAGCTTTCCACAATCGTCAATGACTACGTATCTTGTAATGTATTCCGGGCTGAAGAAGCCCGGCCCCATTGAAGCCAGTTGTCATGAATCACCTTGTAAAAATCACCGCCGTATTCCGGGCTGAAGAAGCCCGGCCCCATTGAAGCTACTATTGCGATATGGGTATATGCGGAATTTCACCGTATTCCGGGCTGAAGAAGCCCGGCCCCATTGAAGCTTAGCGTCGGCCAGTTCCTGATCGGCATTGTCGCCGTATTCCGGGCTGAAGAAGCCCGGCCCCATTGAAGCGATACTGCGTGGTCAACTCATAAAGTGCTGGCATTGTATTCCGGGCTGAAGAAGCCCGGCCCCATTGAAGCAAAACTGGCTCCCATACCGTGGGTTTACGCAATACGTATTCCGGGCTGAAGAAGCCCGGCCCCATTGAAGCTGATGTCTTATAGTTTTATTGCTTACTACACTGATGTATTCCGGGCTGAAGAAGCCCGGCCCCATTGAAGCTTGTCTTCTGCTGATTTGGTGTGTTTTCATCAGCGTATTCCGGGCTGAAGAAGCCCGGCCCCATTGAAGCGATAGGTAATAATTAATCCCAAACGTGCCGCTTGAGTATTCCGGGCTGAAGAAGCCCGGCCCCATTGAAGCGGTAAAATCGTATGTACCCGCACGTATCTTCAAGGTATTCCGGGCTGAAGAAGCCCGGCCCCATTGAAGCATCACTTATCGCCACCCTTCTCCGCCGCCCGCTTGTATTCCGGGCTGAAGAAGCCCGGCCCCATTGAAGCCACCTGTTGGTGGTTTTCAAGGGCAAAAATCTGCCGTATTCCGGGCTGAAGAAGCCCGGCCCCATTGAAGCATTACATTGACGTTTTCGGTAGGGCTACCGTAATGTATTCCGGGCTGAAGAAGCCCGGCCCCATTGAAGCGGTATCATTTACTTTTCCAAGGGAGCAAAGGCTTGGTATTCCGGGCTGAAGAAGCCCGGCCCCATTGAAGCAGCAACATCGCCGGGTACCACCGGCTCATCCAGTGGCGTATTCCGGGCTGAAGAAGCCCGGCCCCATTGAAGCCGCGGATTGATTGTCATCGGATGGCGATGCTGACGGGTATTCCGGGCTGAAGAAGCCCGGCCCCATTGAAGCCCGGTGAAACGTGAATAGCGATCAGAGAATATCCGGTATTCCGGGCTGAAGAAGCCCGGCCCCATTGAAGCCCCCGCTGGATGCGGGCACCCCAACGGATGCCGAGCGTATTCCGGGCTGAAGAAGCCCGGCCCCATTGAAGCTGGAAGCGTCGCCGTAACTTTTCCGCTCGGCATCCGTGTATTCCGGGCTGAAGAAGCCCGGCCCCATTGAAGCTTGCCCAGGCCAGCTTACCTCGGAGATTGCAAAATGGTATTCCGGGCTGAAGAAGCCCGGCCCCATTGAAGCAACGACATACGGTCCACCAGCCACGACCTGAAGCAGGTATTCCGGGCTGAAGAAGCCCGGCCCCATTGAAGCCAACTCACCGGCGGGGCCACGGTTGATCTGGGTATGGTATTCCGGGCTGAAGAAGCCCGGCCCCATTGAAGCACTTCAGGAGTCAGGAGTTAGGAGTTAGGAGTTAGGAGTTAGGAGTTAGGAGTTAGGAGTTAGGAGTTAGGAGTTGGGAGCTAGGGGGTAACGGCGGCTGTGGCCGCAGGGTGTTCACCGCAGGGGACGCAGAGGACTGCGGAGGACGGACGGGGCGATCCACAGATTGCACAGATTACACAGATTAAACGACGGGGAGGGCTGCGGAGTTTTTTTGTTCGCAATTTTGCATGTAGCAGGCGAGCTTGCCGCGGCGGTTGGTGGCGAACGGGCGGCGCTGGCCGCACTCATTGGCCGCCAGCGCCAACTGCAACGGCAAGCGCTGGGCCGCCGGCTCTCACTGGGATGATCTGATGGCCGCGAGGCTATCTTTGAAACTTGCCTTTTGGGGGTGTTGTATGTATATTGCGGAGGTCACAATGGAGGCTATTGGGTGCTGACAGCTAAAAAGCCAACGAGCGAACGGATAGATGTTCGCGTAGACGTTTCCGCCAAACGTATCTTGCAGGAAGCGGCGCGGGCCAGTCACAAGAGAATCAGCGACTACCTGCTGGAAAGCGGGCTGGCGGCGGCGGAGCATACTTTGGCAAATCGACGGGTCTTTGCGCTTGACCAGCAGCAGTGGAATAAGTTTCAGGCTGTTCTGAATCGCCCAGTTAAGAAAAAGCCAAGCCTGGCAAAACTCATGGCCAATAAGGGTGTTCTTGATCAGGATTCCGCGTGACCGCCGCATCCGAAGCGCTCCGCCCAATTGAACGCCTGCTGCCGGTGCATGCGGTAGAGTATTTTGACTGCGGCAAAAAGCCTCTGAACAGCTTCCTGAAAACCTTCGCACTGGCCAACCAGCAAAATGGCAGCGCCATGACTTACGTCGTTTGCCGTGGTTTGCGGGTCGTCGGGTATTACAGTTTGGCCGTTGGATCGGTCATGTGTGAAACCGCTCCCAGCCGTGTGGTCAAGGGCCTTGCCCGGCATCCAGTGCCCATTATGTTGCTCACCCGGCTGGCGGTTGATCTGGGGGACCAGCGTGCGGGAATCGGAAGCAGCTTGTTAAAAGATGCGCTGATCCGAACGGTTAAGGCTGCGGAAATCGCCGGGATTCGCGCTATGTTGGTCCACGCGAAGGACGAGGCGTCGCGGGGCTGGTACCTTAGATACGGATTTGAGGCCAGCCCGACCGACCCCATGCATCTTTTCCTTTTGCTCAAAGACATTCGTGCCAGTCTCCATTCCTGACGCCATGCACAGTAATCCACAGTTGAGCCAACCCCAGCGGCAGGCATCACGCCGCATCGGCGCTGTCGACACGGTAGCGTGGAGCAGCGCTGCAGTTGGTGGTGAACGGGCGATGCGGGTGACGCCCAGCCGGTGCGGGGTACGGCATTTTCCAGCGGTCAGTTCCGATGGGCGGCTCTCCCGAACGGCGTTGGGCCTACGGGACATCGGGATTTCGGCATCCATGCCGCAACGGGAGTTTGGAGTTAGGAGTTAAAGGCGGCTGCGGCCGCAGGGGGTGCTGGGAAGCGATCAGCGGTCAAACGGGGGTCGCCTGCTCTGATCTCACCTGCTCCGGGCGAAGCCGTCGCGTGGGTGGTGGTCAGAGTGTTTATTTTAGCAGGTAGTCTGTTCCTATTATTGCCTGTTAATCCTCGCCGTGTGGATTTTTAACGGTCGGGTGCTTCCAAATCGAGCGACTTCACCCGGTCGCGGAACGCCTGAGTGAAGTGCTCGGCCTGCCCGCGGAGCCAGTTAAAAATTTCTTGCCAGCCATTTTGGTCCTCCAGGTCGGCGTCCTCCTTGTAGGCGATTACGCGACAGTCGATTCCGTCGGGGAGGTTTTTCCACTCCAGTGGGCCGGTAACCGCTTCTATTTCTGCCTTTTGGTCGTATAGTGCCTTGAATGCCCGCTTCGCCGTCGGTCCCTGGATATACAGCTCACACCCGACCCGGCCCTTTTGTTTTGAGGCGGTCAGGGAGATGTTGAAATTTGCACGGCCGATGGCCAGGGACATCCAAGTTTGGGGAAGTGGCTTGGTAAGACGGAGCGGGCTTTTCTGACTTGCGCACGATTCCTTGAATGCCGTCCAGAACCGCTGGTAAAGGACTTGCGTGTCGCTAAGGTCTTGGTCACCTGCTTTCACCGATGCCAGGTAGTCGTTTGGGCTTGATGCCACCTTGAACATGGGTGCTGGGGGCGAGCCGTTAATACTCCACAGTTGAACCTCAAGGCCGAAGAAGAGCAGTTTGGCGGGGGCATTCTCATTTAGGTAATCGAGTGCCCGGCGGTGTTCTTCTGTGAACGTCTCGGCTATCCAGACGATTATTTTGGCTCCCAGGCCCGACGCGTAGGTAATAGCCTTGCCCAAATGGTCATGGTCTGTCCTGCCGAACTGATTTTCGATGATCACCAGTGAATTAGATGCGGTATCCTTCGCAACAATGTCGGCCGCGTAAGGCCCCACCGAAACCTCGGTACCTTCCACCTCAAGGTCCATGTCCAGAGCCTTGGAGAGCAGAGTAATTCCCGGCTCAGAGGCGAGCCATGGCGTGAAATCCGCCGCCTCGTCGTTCCACTGGGATTTCACTTCGACCATCTCCATGGTGCCCAAATTCTGCGCCATATTACACTCCTGACCGGCCTGATAACAAATTTTTCGGCGCGTCAGCCACCGGCCGCAGGTCGATCCGCTCCGCCGAAAAAAATACCCACACTTTAAATATTACCGTTTCCGTTGGTAGGTAGCAACCCAGGGATTTTATCCGGGCTTGTCACCGCGGCTAACTTTCTCCTCGTTGATGAAGATTTCAATCTTCTTTCCAACTTCGATACCCGGTATCTTCGTCGGACTAACGATCTCGATGTAGCCGGGCTTTTTTCGGTGCGGCGATTGTTGGGGGCCATAGAGCCAAGCGCAATACCTCGGTTCACCCTCCGTGTCCGAGGTCTATCCCGATATCCTCTATCAACATTTCTGCCACCGGGGTGGTAAAAATCGTCGTCATGCCGCGCTAAGCGTTGCCCCCTTGGCCGAGGCCCCAACCACGGCCCGCAAGGCAACTGGCGTTCCGCCCAACAACCCGCCCCCCCAAGGACGGCGGGTGTCCCCGCTGGGCGCGGAGGCGGTATTGGTTGCCGCCATGGACTCGCGGCGGGTACCATTTTGGGACGCCAATGGGACGACAACGGCCAGCAGGCTGGCCGGCTTAAAAATTTTTTACGGATTCTGCGGGCAGGCGGTTGTAACAAGCGAGTTCACGGGCGTATGATATACTGGTGTTGTGGGCCTTGATTGCGGTCATCGCGCTGGTTAGATGCACGCTGCCGTGAACTCCACGGCCCAGTTGCCCGGTGATAGAACAGCGACGCCGGCCGGCAAAGTCAACGGCCCGTGCGTCTGAAAATCGTGGAGGTAAAGTCATGATTCAAGCCTCATCTGGAAGTTCCTTCTCCACTAAGGTGCGCATTGACCTGCATATTGGGGGAAAGTGCCTGCCCGTTGCGCAGGCGGGGGGTGGGCGACTTATTTTTGATACCCCGATCACGTTGCCTGAAGGCGACCGTACTGGTGAGGTCGTTGTATACATTGATGAATCCCCCCAACGTTGGCGGGTGAAACTTCGCCCCAGGCCCGGGCCGAGCCGCATCTTGGCGGCGGAATTTGAGCCAATGGGTTAGTTGGCTCAAAAAAAATGGTACCATCTTCTTTATTAGAGGTGAAATGTTCATTGTGTTGGGAGGTGCAAGCGATCTTTTTTTGGAGGTTGGCATAACCCATGCAGCACCGCCGTACTTTAAGGCAAGGTGAGGTATGGCTTGGCGAAGTTGCGTTACCCGGATAAAAGGGTACGCGGCAGAAGAATAGTTCTTTGCCCACGGAATCCCGTTTGCCAAGCGGTGCCGTGCGGCGGATAATGCTGACGCAGACGCCAGGAATATGAAATCAGGATCGGCCGGTGGCGGAATTCGAGGACATTTTTAAGGCGCTGACGGGGTACGAGCATCCCCATCATTGGCGGCGGGAGTTGGCGGCATCCGCAACCTGCCGTGACCAACTCATTCGAATTCCGACCGGCTTGGGCAAGACCGAAGGGGTCTTGGCCGCATGGTGCTTCCAGCGGCATTATCGCAAGGACGACCGGTGGCCGCGGCGGCTGGTTTGGTGTCTACCAATGCGCGTGCTGGTGGAGCAGACCGAGTACGTCGCTCGCCAAATGGCGGAACGCATCCCGGAGGCACGACGTCGTTCGGGAGGGCGGTCAAACTGGGTTCGCCTGCTCTGATCTGTTCCTGGCGAAGCCGTCGCCTGGGTGGTGGTCAGAGTGTTAATTTTGATGGGTGGGCTGTACGTATTATTCAGGTCTCGTCGGTGGGAATCCAGGATCAGCCGAAGAGTGTTGGCTGTTGTGCAATGCAGGCCTTTTTCTTCGCAATGCGCACCCGCAATGTATCGTCAGTGAAGCTGCAAGATCGTCGTGACGGCGGGGCCTTGATGGGTGTGAGCACTCCGCGCCGTTCTAGATTCTGGAGAGCCGACTTGAAGTTGCATGCGGGTGTGTTTAACAGAACATATTCCTGGATTTCGGCGACGGTCATCTCTCGGCCATCGAGGGATGATTCAAGGGCAGCGGCAAGCGCTTGCTCGTTATAGGAAAAGAGCTTTCCATGTTGTGTCGCGTGTTTGTCCGAAAATTCGAAACTGCCGGAGCGGTCTACCTGCCACATCGCCTTTTTCATTTCTTCCAGCCCGCGGATGTTGTTGCTACAGAAGAAGAGCCAATAGATTACGCGATTATTGTTGTCTCGCATGGCAAAAGGATAAGAGAATTTGGCGCCTGCACGGGTGCGGAGGGCATGGACGTATACGTCGCGAAATAGGTCCTCCTTCTGCTTCCCGTTGAGCCCTAACACCTTTCTCCATTCCTCTCCACCAAATGCCTTGGTGATGCCAACCCACTTGGTCTGATCCGTCATAAATGGGTGGAGCAAATTCCAATTCAGGTAAGAAAATACTTCGCAGACATCATTCTTCAGAATTCGTCCAATGAGATCCATCGAGAAAGATGAATAGCCAAACTGATCCAGGAAAAATAACGCAGGCCCCAGTTTCCGCCGAGTTTGCTCATGTTCGGTGATCAGCTTGTGGATTTCGGCCTCACAATCGCCCTCGATAGGATCGTCAATGATGAGTTTCTGATTATTGCCAAGCCCTGAACGGCGTTCCGCAACGATCTTTTGCAGGTGTACCGCCCTGTCGTGGCGGAGTTCGATCAGCTTGATCTGGACCGGCACTCGGAAATTTTGGCATTGTTGGAGGGCTGTTTGAATAGCAACAAGCGGGCTACCAGGAATATTGCCAATATATTCACCTGCTCCAGCGAATCCATCAACGTATAGCAGGCGTCCATTTGTCCCGCCAACCCGCTGGGATTGTTTCGCCAGAATGGGAAGCCACCGCTTCAAATATTCCTCTAGAATATGATGTTTGGCCGTGGTATGTGGATCGGCTGGGTAGACGGCTTCTTTTGGATCTGCCATAGGTGTTATCTCCGGTTAGTGGCGGTTTCAGGCATCTGACTCCATGTCTTGCCGTCTAAAAGTCGGCCAGCCGCTTTCTTATCCACACCGCCCCATTGTTTAAAAAAGAACGCCACGCCGCGTTCCACACAGCGGTCACGAATCTGTCGAACCCATTCCCTTTCCATTGGTCGTGCGCCCGGACCCGACTCACCACCGACAATTATCCAGTCGATTCCTGATAAGGGTAAGCGGGGTATAGGACCAAGTAACGGCTCGACCGACAGAAACTTTACCTTGGCATGCGTATGCTGCAGGTGCCGAATTCTATTTACCACCTTAGCGCTTTCGACGCTTGTTCCCATCCAGATGTTTGATGTCCAATTAAAACGCGGCGACAGTTCGCGTGTTCTTTCCGGGCGTTTGGTCAGAATCTGAAAAGTGTGTTGCGGGCAGCGGCCCATAACATCGAATATTTTCTGGATGAAATCCTGCGGAACGTCTTCATGAAATAAATCACTCATGGAATTCACGAAAACGATGCGGGGCGACTTCCATCGTAATGGCTCTTCGATAGCGCCGTAGTCAAGGAAAACGTCGCCATTCCACCTGCCAAAATGGTTGATGACCTTCAGGTATCCCGCCTTCTTTCCGGGATTGCGACCTGCTGCGATGTCCGCCGCCGCCATTGCTCCAAGCCTCTTCGCCATTCGCTCCGCGTAGCAGTGCCTGCAGCCCTCACTGACCTTGCGGCACCCAAGAATGGGATTCCATGTACTTTCGGTCCACTCGATTGAAGTTGTCTGGGCCAAGCGGCACCTATCCGTTTAATTCTCGAACATCCAGGGTATGGGGAGGGATAGAATAAATTCACATTTTTCTGTCATGTATCTACCCCTCAACCGCGAATTGCCGGGATAACCCAGTCAGCGTCATGTTCTCCGAAATGACGTCGTGTGGAATCAACACATACTGCCAGGGCTTGCCGCCGCAGGTGCGGGCGTGGTCGCTGGCTTGCTTGCACCACTTCACAGCCGCATCACGCTTCGCTAACACCTCTGAATCCTCCCAATCGGTTTTGGCCTTCGGTTCGAGCATGTAGATCACCGATTCGGTTTCGGCAACGAAATCAGGCTGGTACTCAAGGTGGTCGCCGCTGGATAGGTAAAATATCTGGAACTGGCCCTTGGCCGGCTTGAACCACTTCTGCGCCTCGCGATCAACGATGATCGCAAGTTTCCGCTCGGAATCTGATTGGAATTTCTGTACCGGGTACAGGCAGCGGTCAAAGCCGCCGAAGAGATATCTCGCCATGTTGCTCTTGTCGCTCGGCGACTGCCTGAAATCGCGGATCGGTTCGCTGGTGGACGCCGTGTAGGCGCTTGGCTTGAGCTCCGTGAATCCCTTGCTGACCTTCACCTCATACCCGCTCGCCTCTTCCCAGTAGTGGCTTAGCATCTGAGCGTGAACGAACTGAGCGATCGGCCGCTGATAACACCGCAACACCTTGTGGATGTCTTCCTCTGCCAGATAGCCGCGGAAATGCGCCACGACCTGCACGGCCAGCTCATAGAGAAAATCGGCGTGATCGCCGTAGGAAACGTCATCGAAGTCCACGAGCCCGCTGACGACATAGTCCTCCGGCCGCGACTCTTCAATACCACTTTTACCGAGGGACAACACCTCCCGTTCCTGGGTTCGCAGATGTTGAATCCAAAGTTCTTCGGATGGAGCGGGGTACCGCAACGAATCTAGTTTTAGGCTGAACGGCTGGTAGCCGCACCGAATCTGGCCGGTGGGCAGGACGAGGATGCGGGGAATATCAATCGTCTGCTGGACAACCATTTCGGCCGTTTTGGCAACAATGGCGGCGATGTCCACTGGTGCGGACATGCCGGGTAGATCGGGTTGCACGGGCCGATATTGGCTGGCGACCTCTTTTGCAACGAACGCCTGCACTTCCGGTGTCCGCAAGTGGGCTGAGGTCGGCACCGTGTCGGGTCTGTTCTCCAGCTTTCGGATCACCTCATAGGCAATCTGCGCTGCCTGGGTCTCGGCCGGCGATGAAAACATCGGCGATACATTCGGCGCGATAACCGTGCTCGAAGTGGTCTGCGGCGGCTGAATACCCAGCTTCGCTGCCAGCTGCGACTGCGAAACGACGGTCACGGTCTTTTGCCCCAGTTGATCGCTCGTCAATATGACCTGCTGCAACCGAATGGCCGAATCAGGCTTGCTGGCTTCGTCAACAATTTCCTGAAATCTGTCGTGAGCGACGATGTTCAGGCGGTCAACGGCGACGACACCCGTCCGTTTTCCGTAGGGCAACCGCAGCCCGCGCCCAATCGACTGCTCGATCAAGGTGCGTGCATTCGCCGCGCGCAGTGGTACAATGGTGTAGAGGTTGGTGACGTCCCAGCCCTCCTTGAGCATATTGACGTGGATCACGATCTCCGTCGGCTCTTCGGTGCTTTCGACTGCCAGAAGCCGCTGGACCATCGCATCCTCTTCCGCACCCATCTTGCTGGAATCGACCTGGATGACCTTCTGCCGATACCGCCCGTCGAAGAAGCTGTCCGACTGGATCAACTGGATTAATTGGCCCGCGTGGCTCGTATCGCGAGCAATGACCAGCAGGAACGGCTTGACGATCTTGTTGTCCGTCTCGCGAGCATACGTCTCCAGTTCGACCTTCACGCTTTCGTGCAGGCGGATGCCGTCTTCTAACTTCAGACGCTCAATTTCTTCCGCCGACATGCCTGCAGGGTTGAAGTCTTTCCGCGTGACGACGGCAGGCTCTTTCACGAATCCATCTGCCATCGCCCGGCCAAGGGGATAGTCGAAGATGACGTTTTTGAACGGCACCGCGCCCTTGCTGGTTTCGATGAAGGGCGTGGCGGTCAATTCCAGGCCCAACAGCGGCTTGAGATCATTGATCGCGCGCACGCCCGCCGAAGCGCGGTAGCGGTGCGATTCATCCATCAGCAAGACGAGGTCATCCAAGCCCGCCAGATAGTCGAAATAGCTCTGTCCGATGTATTCGGAGAGTCGTTTGATGCGTGGTGCCTTGCCGCCCCGAACTTCTGAGTTGATCTTGGAAATGTTGAAGATGTTGACCTTACACCGATCCGGCTGATCGAACAGGTTGCCCGCCATCGATTCGTAAGTGTCCCCTGTGATGATGGCCGGCTCGTCCGCCGCGAACTCGGCGATCCCCTTGAAGACATACTTCGACGTGTTGGGCGTGAAGTCCGTGATCAACTTGTTGTAGATCGTCAGGTTCGGTGCGAGCACGAAGAAGTTTCGGATATGCTCAATCCGGAATAGGTAGGTGATGAAGGCGCCCATCAACCGCGTTTTGCCCACGCCGGTTGCCAGCGCGAAGCAAATGGATGCGAAACCGCGCTCGAAATCCGAAACCGTAGGGAACTCGCCCTTGATGGCCTCCAGCGCCAATTCGGGATCAGCGCCCTTCTCCAGCGAGATAATTTCGCAGACTTGGGAAAGTATTTCCAGCGACCGCCTCTGGGGCGGACGCAGGCTAAGTCGGCTCACGATGGGATTAATGCTTGGATTCATTGTTGCCCCTCCGTGGCTGGCTCGGTGGCGAACAGGCTTGGTTCACTGGCCTTCGCCTTCTTCGCGCCACGCAGCACCGGCAGTTTTGGCTTCGCTGCGGGGCCGTCCAAAGGTAGTTCAGACTGCGGTAGATTCTTGATTTCAAAGCTGTAATCGTCCTTGCCCCATTCGCATTTCGCCATGACCGCCTTCGGAATCTTCTTCACAGTGAGGTTGGCAAACACCTGCTTACCCGTGAATGCCTTGCAGACCACCAACAGCGTGCGGCCATCGCCCACTTCGTCGCTAGTCTTGGCCAGCATGTCGCGGGTCAGGGCCTGCGTGGTGACGTAAATGAAATCCCGCTCGGTCGAATAACCGTGCTGCCAGTAGAGCGAATCGCTCGGGGCGTAGGTGAATCCTTCCAGCTTGCAGACCGCCTCGGCCAACATCGGCTCGTTGAACTCCGGGCTGATAACCCAATTCTCAAACTTGTCTTTCTTGAGTAGCGAGGGTGCAAGATGATAGTAGCGGAATCCGCCGCCGCCTTTCCAGCCGGTGGCCCCAGTTACACCGCCGGGGTCTTTTCCGTCGATGACCTTCTTCATTCGTGGAATGATATGCGTGTGGCAGTGGTCGCCAAGTTCGACCATGATCCATCGCCGCCCCATCTTGTGGGCGACGGCACCGGTGGTGCCGGAACCGGCAAAGGAGTCGAGAATCCAGTCGCCGGGGTTTGTCGCGATTGTGCAGATGCGTTCAATCAGACGCTCGGGCTTTGGAGTTGAGAATGGCGTTTCGCCCGGCACTACGCCAATAACTTCCGCTTTCGCCGTACCTGTCGTTCCGACTTCGGAGTGCAGCCAGAGGGTATTTGGCACCAGCCCTGTTTGTACTTCAGACAGGAACTTCTTTATGCGAGGAGCGTTGTTCCCGGAGGCCCCAAACCATATGCGGTTGTCAGCCAGCATCTCCGCATAACGGTCTTCGGTGAATCGCCAGCACGTACCGGCTGGGGATCGGTGCACCTTCCCGTTCGGCGCGATAAGGTCATAGAACTGCGATTGCCTTCGGCCCTTCTCGGCCTTCGCGTGAGCCGGCAGTGATGCCCAAGGCCCTCGCGAATCGTTGTCGGGATTTTCGTACCTTTCAATTTGCTCGTCGCTCGAAGGAAGCCGGTTGACTACTGCGCGAAACGTTTCTCGCTCTTTAGCGTAAACCAACACATGTTCGTGGGATGTTGAAATGTCGGTACGATTCTCGCGCGTTGCGGACTTCTGCCATAGCACATTGGCGACAAAGTTCGGGCGCCCGAAAAGCTCGTCGAGCATAACCTTCAGGTAATGGCATTCTGTGTCGTCGATGCTAATCCAGATCGATCCGTCCTCTGCCAGCAACCGGCGAAGCAGTTCTAACCGATCCCGCATCAGCGAAAGCCAAAGCGAATGTTCAATGCCATCATCGTAATGTGTAAATGCCGAGCCGGTGTTGTACGGCGGATCAATATAAATGCACTTGATTTTTCCCGTAAATTCCTGCTCCAACGCCTTGAGTGCCAGGAGGTTGTCACCGAAGATCAGGCGGTTGTCGAAGAGGTCGTTGTCGGAGACGCGCAGGGCGGCATGATAAGACTTCGCCGGGTCTTCCAAGAGAATGCGGGGTTCCAACCGGGGCCGGTTCTCTTTCCCGATCCATGTTAATTCTAACTTCCGCAATTTTTCCATTCGTGCATCCTATACGCCCGCTTCGCGCAGCTTTACCACAAACGGACGGGTGTTTGTTAAGTTTCGGAAATACGCCAGTGGTCCTTTTACTGATGCGTCGAGATCAGCAGCCGCCGCCGCACGCACCTTCTCTCGCCATTTGTCAAGCGGGATGCTTAAGAGCGCCGACGCATCGGCAGGCGTCATCACATCATCGCGTTTCAGCCACTGGGCGTGCGCGTTGAACGCCAGCCACATTATCACGTAACGTCCATGCCGGTAGATGAGCTTCTCTGTGCCGGAGGCCGCGTGTTCGTTTTCGGCGAGCACCGTGCACGCTCTTCGGTAGAGGCGGACGGCGTTTGCTAGTCGGCGTCCCTCAAGGTCGCGGGGAAAGACCTTCGCATACTCCGTGCTCGAAGAGTCGAGTAGTTTCGACGGCTCCCGCTTAAGTGTGACAGGGAATCCGGGGTCAGGATGAAACAACGCTAGCGCTTCCGCTGCTTCATCAATCATAATCACGTCAAGACCGGGCGTCGTGTCTTTCGCTTCCGGCCGGTAGCGGTACATGACTTTATCGAAGGCAAGCTCGCGGCGAAGGCGCTCTTGGATATCGTCTAGTGCTGCGAAATGCGAGGGGGAGACCGGGTTCTGGTGGTTGCGCGCCCGGGTGACATCGGCACCGAACCGGTCGCCCGGGGCAACTTGAATCAGGGTTAGGAGGACGCGAGCGGCGGATATGTCAACGTCGGGGTTCGCCGTCGTGAAATGATGGCTGGCGCCAACTGTCTGGGCGCCATTAATGATGCTTAGTCCTTTTAGCTCGAATCGGCGGCTGCCGTCTCTACTCGCTTTCGGGCTGATGGTGTGAGCGGTGGCGGTGACGCCATTGCTGAGGTGGAAGAAATTCGCTGGCCCGGTCCTTAGCGTCTCGTGGATCGCTTCATTCACGCCGGATGAGCTTGTGCCAAGGAAATACCGGATGTTCTTCTCCAGCAGCCGGTTTCCGTGCTTGGTATAAAGCGCGACGAGGTCGGTGAGCGCAACTTGGCCGCAATAAGTTATGCGCTGGATATCAATCCTCTGTGCGCCGAAGATGAGTAGCGAGTCATCGACTGGTGCTGTCGCGTGCTCTGCGAGCAGTTCGTCGAGCACCTGCGTCGGGCCAAAATCGACCCATGATTGCTGGAGTCGCCCGTCCAACGTTTCACGATCGGCGAGAAAATGGTTAATCACGGCCTTGGCATGTTCGGAGATGGACTCGGAGACGTGCGCGATAACGGGAAGTATTTCTGTCGCGTCGTCGAGCGCTATTTCCATTTCCGACTGGCGGTCGGTGACGTTCTTGTTAAAGCGCTCGTATTTTTGATTCACCAAATCTCTGACACCCGCAACAAATGATTGGGCGTCTTCCTGCGAGAAGGTCTGTATGGCCCTCAATTTAGCCTGAACTATGAACAATCTCCGTGACGCTTGGTGGTAATGAATTGCGTCGAGTCCGTTATCTTCGTAATCATCAACGACTGCCTTCGCCGCTGTTACCGGGGCAAGCTTCAGCAACTTCTGCAAGCTGAATGCTGCGAACGCTCGCGAGATGTTCTTGTCCGTTCGGTGTTCGGGTGGCTTGGTCAAGTCAAGTAGCGGTGGAAGATGAGGCACAAACACCTGTGACAGTTGCTGCTTGAGAAGTGCGATTTGGTCTTCGGTCATTTCTTTACCTCGTTATAGAGTTCGCCTATTGCCGTTGGTGATGGCCAGTATATATCCCATATCGTTACCGTGCGATGCTTCCCTACTGTCGTGGTGGTTGCGATCCGTACGGCAGGGTGGCGATGCGCTAGATGGAACGATCGTGTCATCGAAGTTGTTCACCGGATGGGATCCCTTCGTTCTTCTGCTTCAGTGAATCGGGAATATACTTGCCGTATATTGCGCGCAGATGAGCAAGCGCGGAATCATGGTTCGCCGAATACTCCAAGTGTTTCTGGTAGAAATTCAGGCGAGCACGGCATGCCTCAAGAATTTGTGCCCAAGTGCGCACCCAAATTGTAATGCGATGCTCGTCATTTTGAACGATGATTCCTTCTGGCCGATTCGTCTGATGCGAGCGCATCTGCACCTGTTCGTCGATCTCGTTTGAAATAGCCCAGAATGTCCACGTGGTCCCTGTGTCACGGAATCGTTCGTCGCGAGCAACTGC
This sequence comes from Planctomycetota bacterium, assembly GCA_021800165.1. Lineage (GTDB taxonomy): Bacteria > Planctomycetota > Phycisphaerae > WQYP01 > WQYP01 > JABEVA01. The sequence goes on from JAJYZF010000031.1 coordinate 15,214, forward strand.
AAGGGCGTATTTTTCAACTTGATCGGCTACCGACGCATTAACCTTTTGACTGGGGCGTTTTAGTTCGACGACGAGGTGTTCACGCTGTTCGGCTTTTGGCATTGGAATGCGGCGAGATAGCATAAGGTCTACAATTCCAGCGGTTCCATCGGCGGTCAGAGCCGGATTTGGGTCGCGAGCTTGCCGCCCAAGCAGCGATAAGTGCCTTTGTAGCACCTGGGTGAGCGACTCATCATCGACGGACATGTTAAACTCCTCGCCGAAAATCCAAGTGTTTTCCGCCAAGAGTCGGTGGAGTTGGGATCGCTCCTTGAGAACCTTTTTATTCTCAACGTCAAAAGTGAGTAGTTCCAAACCTTGAAGAAACTCAAGCCGGTTCGCGACTAGTTTCGAAGCGTTGATGATTGCTGCGAGCGTCGTTCGCTCCAGCAGCGACGCCAACTCTTTCCATTTCTCTTCCGGCAGATCCAGAACTTCTTGAATGATTGTTTGAAGTTCGGCAGGGCTCTGCTCCAGCCCTTGTTTAAGCAGCCGGAGCGCAAACCGTTTGCTTTTGACGCCGTTTTGCTGAAAGTCCGGTAGGTACTCGTTGACGTTGATTGCCAGTACGTCGAATACCTGTCGTTCGACGCGTTCAAGAACGGTATTCGGCTCATTTTTGTACGGGTAAACGCCCTGTTTTTTCCAGTCGTCAACAAGATTGGCGGCACGTGCCGCAGACTGTTGACGGAAATGGTCGCGAAGCTTTATTTTGGCGTGGTCGAGTAGCTGGGCCAGGTCGGGCTGTAGGTCTTCAAGCCCCAGCGAGTTTTGGTCTTCGAGGCTGCTAATCAACGTGGACTTGACGTAGGCCGTAAAATCAAATCCTGGGGCCTGAATGCCCGGAGCAATATCGTGGAGCGCAAATCCATCCTCATCACAGAGATGGAGAGTTCGCTCCGTCTTTCGATTCCACTCAATCACGACGAGCACCGCCCCATGGTGGGTGCCGTTCTGGTCCACGACCTCTGGCAGGGGGTATTCGGCAACATGCTGTTGCAAAGGGGCGGGGTCGACGGGCACGCCGGAGAAGCGTATCTGAATACCGGGGTATTGTTTCAAATAGAGGCAAAATACTTCGGCAAGCTCTGGTGCGGCAACCGTTGCTCGTAATGATGGGTGGGTTCTTTCAATGCCCGTCACGCATACGCATGTACCGATTTTTCCATCGCTTGTGGTTTGTGCGTCGGAAAGTGTGAAGACTCCCAACGCCTGACGGCTCCCGGAGATCGTAAAGTGAGTGAAACTGCCGTTGGACTTGGACGTTGTATCCCATTCCGCTTGAGTACCAATCGCGAACGCTGTAAACCGACCTCGGCCTTTCTTCCCGTGCAAACTGCGGTGGAACCGTGGTGTGCGAGTCCGCCCAAGCTTGGGTGAGCCTCCGAGATTCTCAAAAGCCTTGATGGCGTCGTCAACAGTCATGCCATTGCCGTTATCTTTGACGCGGACCTCAGCGACTCCACCGAGTGAGTTCTCGGTGATGGTAACATCAACCTCGGTTGCATCTGCATCGAGGCTATTCCAAATGAGTTCTGAAATGGCGTCAATAGGCCTACGTGCGATGGTCAGCCTTTCCAAGTGGTCCTGATTAACTTTGAGGTTGATTTGTTTCATCGCGAGGCCCCTCGAACGGCTGTGGAAATCTGCTGACGACGGCGCAGTAGTCTTTCGTACAGCAGTTCATCGTTAATTTGCTCCTCCAGCTTTTTCCATCGAATATTGTCAAGGCTTCCTGCGGGGCCGAATCCTAAAGACGTTGCTCGTTTAGCCGGACCTGGGTAACTGGGTGTCGTGCGTATTTTTTGTTCGAGGCGAGCGATTCCTTCCGGCGTGCACGTACCGGTGGCGACGCCCATGGCCCCAAGATTGGCCTCGCCCGGTTCAACGGTCACGGTGTCTTGATCCGGGGTGGGTGCCTTTGGCTTCACGGGCTGTGCCCGCCCTGATCCGGAGCGGCCCCTCTGGTCCGCCAAGCGAACGGGTGAGTCATTCTCGGCGCGTTCGGCCACAACCACCTCGCGAACTGGCAGGGCCAACTGTGGGTTTGCTTTTCCGGGAGCGGTGCGTACCTCTGCCTCGGGGGCAGGCGGGCACGGGGCGGTCGGCAGGGGTACCCCTGCTCCACCGTAGGGGATCGGACCGGCGGTCGTGGCGGCGGCAAAGGCTTGCTGGGGCGATCCGGAGTCCTCCGAGGTGCCTCCCTCGGCACCGCGTTGCCGCCCTTTGTCGCAACCGGCAGCGGGCTGTCGGCGGCCCAGCTTGCCCAGGATGACTGCTGCCGACGCGGCCAAGGCGAGTAGGGCCAATATGATGATTACCGTGTAACCCATGAGCCAGACCTCTGCAGCCAATTCCGCTGTTCCACTGTTAGGGCATCCTAACTTCAAACCGCCTGCCTGTCTGCGCGATTGCTCCCACGCATGCCCGCCGTGCTGACAGACTTCAGTCGGTGGCGGCGGCGTGCCCAACTGCCTGAAACCGGACGGCATGGTGCGGCAGCGTCGCGCAAAGAGGTGCTTTCAAAAGTTGTGGACGGACTAAAAGAGGCGGCGTAACCTAAAAAAAAGGTTGTTTACAGGGTTTTTTTACGCCACCATGAGTAGGAGTATGGCCGAAAACGTGAAATGTCCAACCACCGCTGGCGGGGATTTATTAACCGAGATCATCGCTCGTAACGCCATGGAGATTCTGCGGCGGGCGTGGCGGCTGGTAATTTTGGATTTTGTTTGCCGGCCGGGGCGTCCTCGACCGGGCTGGGTGGTTGTGGCAATCCCGTGCGCCGGTGTGGCATCCTGATGCAGGCAAGATGCCTGCGGTCCGGTCTGGTTGTTCGTCTCCGGTTGATTTCCACCCTGCCTCCCGGCGGGGATGATTTTGAGACGCCGATGAGACGACAACGGCCAGTCCCGATGCGTCGGGAGATTTCGGCATCCATGCCGGAACGGGAGTTAGGAGTTAGGAGTTAGGAGACGGGCGCGGGCTGCGGCCCGCGAGACGGGAGACGGGAGACGGGAGATTTCGGCATCCATGCCGGAACGGGAGTTAGGAGTTAGGAGTTAGGAGTTAGGAGTTGTGAGTTAGGAGTTAGGAGTTGGGAGTTAGGAGATCCCGATGCGCTGGTCCTCCAGCATCGAGGATTTCGGCATCCATGCCTCAACGGGGGTGGCGCTGGAGCCGGGCGGAGAGGGTCCAGGCAATGGCGATGGCGTCGGCGACATCGGGGGGCGAGGGTGGACGGGGCAGATGGTACAAGGCGGTGACGGCCAATTGAATTTGCCGCTTGGTGGCGTGGCCGTTGCCGGTGAGCATTTTTTTTACCAGGGTGCTGGGCAGGCTGGTTACGGGCACATCGGCCTGGGCGGCGGCGAGCAAGATTACGCCGCGGGCATGGCCCATGAGGATGGCGGTGCGTGGATGTTTGTAGTGGGCGTATAATTGCTCCACGGCGATATGATCGCAGGTAAAATCGGTGAGCAGTTCGGTGATCTGGCTGTGGAGTTCATGCAGACGCTGGGGGAGGGTATCTGTGGCTTTGATGCGCAAAACGCCTGCTTCTTCAAGGGTGGGGCGGGTTCGGTTAAGGGTCAAGAGCGCGTAGCCGGTGATATGCAAGCCGGGGTCGATGCCGAGAATTCGCATGGGGCGTTTCCTTGGTGTGGAGGATTAGGCGGTTTGCAGTAAGGCCACGCAATGGCAGGCGATGGCTTTTTCCTGGCCGATGGAATCCATCAGTTCGTTGGTTTTTCCTTTGATGTTGACGCGATCCTGGGGAAGGTTGAGCAATTCGGCCAGGCGGCGGCGCAGGGCGGGTTTGTGCGGGGCAAGTTTGGGGCGCTGGGCGATGACAACAATATCGACATTGACGAGTAGCCAGCGGGTTTTGGAGAGTTCCCGCATGACCGCGGTAAGCAGATTTGCGGAGTTGATGCCTTGATATTGCGGGTCGGTATTGGGGAACATTTCGCCGACATCGGGGAGAGCGGCGGCACCGGTGATGGCGTCAATCAGGGCATGGATGACCACATCGGCATCGGAATGGCCGACGAGTCCCACGTCGTGGGGTATGGTGATATTGGCCAGAACGAGGGGGCGTCCGGGTTGGGTGCGGTGCAGGTCGTAGCCGAGGCCGACACGATATTCATGCATAAAAAGCCTATTCGTTAATGCCGTATTCCTTGATTTTGCGGTAGAGGGTTCTTTCGCCGATACCCAGGGCCTTGGCGGCCTGCTCGCGATTGCCGTTGAACATTTTGAGGGTTTTGTCGATGGCCTGTTTTTCCAGGTCGGCCAGAGTGGTGCCGACGACGTTGGTGATGGCGGTACCAGGCTGGGGGTCGAGGTGGTTGGCGGGCACGAGGGCGGTGGTGGAGAGGGTTTCCACGGAATAGGGGCCGACAATTTCGGCGGGCACATCGGCCATGGTCAGGAGCGGTCCGGTGGCCAGGGCGATCATGTTGTCGATGACATTTTCAAGTTGGCGCACATTGCCGGGCCAATCGTAGGCGACGAGGGTTTTGCGGGCGTCGGGTTCAATTCCGGTGACGGCTTTGCCGAGGCGTTGGGCGCTTTTTTCGATGAGGTGGTTGATGAGGAGGGGAATATCCTCGCGGCGCTGGCGCAGCGGCAGAAGATGAATGGTGGCGCCTTTGATACGAAAATAAAGGTCATCGCGGAAATGTTTGATACGTATGGCGTGTTCGAGGTCTTTGTTGGTGGCGGCGACGAAACGGACATCGACATCAATGGGGTCGTTGGAACCGATGCGGACGATCTGGCGGTCCTGGAGAACGCGGAGCAGTTTGGCTTGCATGGTCAGGGGCATATCGCCGATTTCATCGAGAAAAAGGGTTCCGCCGTCGGCGTATTCGAAGCGGCCTTCGCGATCGCCGCGGGCATCGGTAAAGGCTCCGCGGACATGGCCGAAGAGTTCGTCTTCCAAGGTGCTTTCGTTGAGGCCGGCGCAATTGAGGGCGACAAACCGGCCGGCGCTGCGGCGGGAATTCTGGTGAATGGCGCGGGCGATCAATTCCTTGCCGGTGCCGGATTCTCCGAGAATCAGGACGCTGATATCGGTGGGGGCGATTTGGCGCACCATTTGCAGGGCGCGGCGCATGGGTTCACTGTTGCCGATGATTCCCTGGAGGCCGAATTTTTGATCGAGGGCGATCTGGAAGCGGGAATTTTGTTTGTGGAGGCGTATTTTTTCGGCGGCCCGGCGCACCTGAGCCCGGATGATATCCAGATCCAGGGGTTTTTGAATAAAATCCCAGGCTCCATTACGCATGGCCTCTACGGCGGTGGAAACATCGCCATGGGCGGTGACCATAATGACTTCGGTGCCGGGGCGGGCGCGGCGGACGTATTCGAGCAGATCGAAGCCGTCGCGGACGTTATCCATGCGCAAATCGGTGATGACGAGGTCAAAATCTTCGTCGGCAAAAAACCGTTTGGCGTCGGCGAGATTGTGGGCCTGCTTGACGGGCAAACCGATACGGGCGATGGCTTCGCTGATGGCATCGGCATGATCTACCTCGTCATCAACAATTAAAACTCGGATGGAATTTTCGCGGCTCATAGCCCATAAAATAACGTGGTGGTCGAAATTCAGCCAGCGGGCGGCGCGGATTCGAGTCGGTAGCCCTGCGCCAGGCCGTAGCCGTTGATAAAGGCGGGCAAATCCATGACTTTACGGCCCGCGGGTTGCAGGGTGAGGATGGAGAGTGTGCCGGTACCGCAGGCGATGGTAAGGTCGGGCAGGACGGTTCCGGGGATCGCGGCGGGGGGGAGCGGTGCCTGGGCGTTGGCCCGGCATTGGTGCAGGATGGCCCCGGTGCGCAGCTTGGCATCGGCGGTGAAAACGTTTACCGCGCAGCCCGGCCAAGGGGAGAGGCCGCGGATTCGGGCGGAAACCGCGGTGGCGGATTGGGTGAAATCAACCCAACCCATGGCGCGGGTGAGTTTGGGTGCGGTGGAAGCACGGGAGTCATCTTGTGGGGTGGCGTAGAGCGGCTGGCCACGGTCCAACTGGTTTAGAACCCGCACCAGCAGGGGAGCGCCGAGATCGGCCAGGCGATCGTGCAATTCGCCGGCGGTTTCGGTGTCTCCGATGGGGGTAGGGCCAAGGGCAAGAATATCGCCGGCGTCCATACGCTGAGTGACACGAATGACGGACACGCCGGTGTGGGTGAGTCCGGCAAGGATGGCGCGGTTGATGGGGGCGGCCCCGCGAAATTCCGGGAGCAGCGAGGCGTGGAGGTTAATGCCGCCGTGGGGGGCGATGGCCAGGAGGTTTTCGGATAGTTTTTGGCCAAAGGCTATGACCACGAGCACATCCGGGGCCAGAGCGGCCATTGGGGCAAGCACTTCCGGGGCGTTGACATTGGCGGTGGTGGTGAGGGGCAGGCCGTGGGTGTGGGCGAATTGGGCCACGGGGGTAGGGGTAAAATGACGGCCACGTCCGGCCGGACGGTCGGGTTGGGAAATTACGGCCAGGATACGATGTTGGCTGGCCAGGAGGAGCTTCAGGGTGGGAAGGCCAAATGCGCCGGAAGAGAGAAAGATGATGTTCATGTCAGGCTCGATGGGTTAGGCGCGGGCTGCGGCCCGCGAGACGGGAGACGGGCGCGGGCTGCGGCCCGCGAGACGGGAGTCGGGAGACGGGGGACGGGAGACGGGAGTAACGGCGGCTGCGGCCCGCGAGACGGGAGACGACTATTCACCACAAAGGACGCAAAGGAGCGCGAAGGGCGCGGAGGACGACGGCCTTCTACCGCGGGGGATGCTGGGAAGCGGGAGGAAGGGTGGTTGCGGCTGCGGGGGTGGTCAGACGGCCAGCGAAGGCTGGGTCGGCTGGACTTTTTCCTTGATAATGGGCATACGGTCGCGTACTTCCGAGGCGATACGTGCGTTGGGGAATTCGTCAATGATCTGCTGGCCGATGCGAAGGGCTTCGGGCCAGTTTTTATCGTTGACGTGCAAGGCAAACTGCACGCCGAGTTGCTGGAGTTTCTTTTTGAATACATCACGGGCGATTTCCTTGTAACCTTCGGCTTCACCGGGGGTGAGGTATTGATCCAATTGCTTGAGGAGTTCCACGCTGCGGTCCACATCATCCTTGGAGACCGAATCTTTCCAATCGCGCAGCAGCGAGCGTTTGTGGGCTTCGCGGGCGGCCTGGAGGCGTTCGGGTAAGCGCTGAATATCGGGATGCGATGAAAACATGCGCATGAGTTGATCCATCTCGCGATAACAGGAGGTCCAGTCGTAACGCTTGAGGAGTTGGTCGAAATGGACCAGGGCTTCGCGGACTTCGGTTTCAATGAATTTGCGGCGGGCGGTTTCGATCATGTCGCGCAACTGCATCGCTTCCTGCTTGCTGCCGAAGCGGCGTTCCATCTCGCTGGTGAGCCAATAGGCGGCTTCGTAGTCATTTTTGTCGATGTCTTCGCGGATGGCATGGCGAAGGGCCTCGCGATCTTTGTGGCGGTAGGCGACCTGTTTGGCGGCATCGGAAAGCGAAACACTTTCGCGGATGGCTTCGAGTTGTTGGCGCTGGCTTTCCATGGCTCCGCGGATTTGTTCGTAGCGCCAGTGTTCGGCGGCGGTTGTTTGCAGGCGTACGGCCAGCAGCGGCTCGATAAAGCCAACGGTAACGGTAATGAGCAGGCCGAAGAGCATAATGGCCAGACTGGGGGCGGCCTGGTCAAAGGCCTGCCAGCCGCCGATGTGGACCGCGGTGTGCTGGAGGGTAATGACGAGGCAAACGATGCCCAGAATGAGAATTAAAATACCCAAGCTTAAGAATACAAACAGAACTCGTCTGGCGTGCTGAATGGCTTTTTCGACGTTCATGATTCATACTCCTGTTTTTATTATACCGCGGGCTGGATTCCACAGCACTGGTAGCTACTTCGCTTGCGGCGACCTTTTTAAGACTAAACTCACCCCGGAAACGCCCATAGCGTCATCCGGCTTTCTCACCCAGAAATGCCAAACACACTCATGGTAGACCACCGGACGCCTTTGGTCAATAGCATATCGAGAAACTCGCGGGGGTGGGATTAACAAATACGGTGGGTCGGACCAGCGTTTCAGACTGGATTTTATCCGGCAACTATGATAAATTGATGAAAGTGGCCCCTTTTATCCGATAGTGGGGTTTAGGGATTACACAAGGTTCGGGCTATGGCCGCTGGTACTGGTAAAAGTCGATCGCGCAAAAGGCCGGTAACTTACAGCCGCGTTTTTGCGGTATTGGTCAGTCTGGTGTTTAGCCTCTCGCTGTGTGCGGGTACGTTGTTGCTTTTGGAAGGTCGTCCGATTGCGGGGGTGAGTCGGTATAACCTGCTGGCGGCAAGCAAGCGTATCAACCTGGCGGATCTGACATGGCGGCATCTGGCACCGACGGTGCCGGCGCAACGGTGGAAATACATAGTTATTTATCAGTCGCAAAGCCCCGCAGGTGATGCCGCGGAGCTGGCGCGTGGCCGTTTGTTGGAAGATACCGGTTCGGGTGACCGGGTGCTTCAGGAGGTGCCTGCATATTTTCATTTTGTGATTGACAATGGACGCAACAATGCCGGCAAGGCGGATGGAGCTGTGGAAATTGGAACATCGTGGCGGCATCAGGATTTTTCCGCACCCTATTGCCAGTGGCCCGACCCTCGTTATCATCATTATACTGTTTATAAGCAAGCCATTGGTATTTGTCTGATAGGTAATGTGAATGTCAAGCCGTTTACGCGGAATCAGGTGACTGCTTTGCAGCATTTGGTCCGGCAACTTCAGCGGAAGTACAATGTTCCCGATGCCCGGGTGAAATTTCAATGGAATCTGGCTAACGATTCCACTTCCAAGGAAGCGTCTCTCTCCAGCAAGTTCAAGGGGTGGTTGAGCCGTTAGGCTTGACTTAATCCATACCGTTACGTCCGCGGCAATGCATGTCAGGTCTGCCGCGTTGTTCTATTGTGGCAAAGCTCTTTGAGCCTATATTGTTAATTGCGGCCATGTTGCCGGTCCGTTTTGGCCGATGGATTATGGGGGCCGCCGCCACGACGGAAGAAGTATCTAACGAGATTTAATGGAACCGTTACCTGAAATATCGGATTTTGAAGTGCTTTCGTGCCTCGGCTACGGAGCCAGGAGCACTATTTACGCGGTGTGCGAAAACCGGACGGGGCAGGTGTATGCGCTGAAGCGGGTTATGCGCCGGAGTGCCGAAGATGACCGGTTCCTGGAACAGGCGAGCCAGGAATATCAGATCAGCAGTCAGTTTGACCATCCGGCGCTGCGGAAGAGCCATCGGTTGATCAAAAAGCGCAAACTTCTTACGACGGTGGAGTTGCATTTGCTGATGGACCTGGTGGATGGGACGTCGCTGGATTCCGAAAGGCCGGCCAATTTACGCAGTCTTTTGTCGATTGCGTGCCAGGTGGCGCGGGGGCTTGGGGCGATGCACAAACTGGGATATGTGCATGCGGATATCAAGCCCAACAATATACTGGTGAATGCCGACGGCCAGTGCAAGATCATTGATTTCGGCCAAAGTTGCAGCATTGGTACGGTGAAATCGCGCATCCAGGGGACGCCGGATTATATCGCGCCGGAACAGGTGGCCTTGGGGCCGCTGACGCCGGCTACGGACGTTTTTAATTTCGGGGCGACGTTTTATTGGTGCGTGACCGATCGGCATGTTCCCACGGTCATTCCTAAACGCCGGCAGGGTTTGGCGGCGGTGTCGTCGCGCGAGCTGGTTTCGCCGCACGAAATCAACCCACGTATTCCGGTGTCGTTTTCCAAGCTCCTTTTGGAGTGTATTGAAAATCGTCCATCTGATCGCCCGGCGAGTATGGACGAGGTGCTCTCGCGATTGGAGCTGGTCTTGAGCTTGAGTTCCACATTGCGTCTGGATGATACGCTGGGTTTGGGTGGAAGCAGCCAGGCCAGCGCTGCCAACAAGGACGATACTGTGACTTGAGCCGCGGGCGGGGGCGGCGGGCGATGGATGGTAAGATGACCAGAGTGAGCAGGAGGGCGGCGGGCTTGCGGGGCGGTTGCGTGATAGAACAGGCCCCATGATATTCACCATGGTAAGCACCGGCACGGCGAACACTGGATATGAAGACCAATCACGCGATTGACTTACTGATGAACGCGGCGCGGCAGAGTATGGGCAGCCCGCTACGCAGCGGCCAACTTTTGCATTTACCGGCGGAGGGCGAGTTGATAGTCGCCGGCGATTTGCATAATCATCGCCGCAACTTTGAGCGCATTGTCACCCTGGCGGCGTTGGACGGTTTTAACCAGCGGCATGTGGTGTTGCAGGAATTGATTCATGGTGGAGCTTTGGGGGCGCAGGGCGAGGATAACAGTCTGGTGTTGCTGCTGGATGCTATAGACTGGTCGCTGAAGTTTCCGGGGCGTGTGCATTTTATATTGTCGAATCATGACTGGGCGCAGGTTTTTGGGGTGCCGATTCTGAAGGAGGGATTTGATCTGACGGAGCGCTTCAACCGGGCCTTAAGTGTGCATTTTGGCGCGCGGGCGGCGGAAGTGGGGGCGGCGTTTCGGGCGTTTGTGATGAGTCTGCCGCTGGCCTGTATCACAGTCAACGGTATTTTGGTGAGCCATTCGCTGCCTGGGCCGATGGATATGGCGCATTTTGACCCTGGTATTCTTACGCGGCAGCTTGGGAGCGGCGATTATGCCCGGATGGCCTCGGTTTACCGCATGATTTGGGGGCGGCAGCAGACGGTGGCGGTGGTGCGGGAGCTTTCGCGGGTGTGGTTTACGGAGATATTTATCTGCGGCCATCAGCCGCAGGAAAAGGGGTTCGGGGAATTGGCGGAGCGGATATTCCTGATCGACTCGTCGCATAATCACGGGGCGGTGGTGGCGATTGATCTGGCCCGGCAATACACCGTGTCGGGGCTAGGGGAACAGGTGATTCCGCTGGCGGGGGTGGCGTAGAGCGGTCTTATTTGCCGATGCAGAAGCGGCCAAAAATTTTACCCAGCAGATCATCGGCGGTCATGGTGCCGGATATTTCACCCAGGGCCTGGAGGGTTTGGCGGAGTTCCTGGGCCAGCAGTTCGGGCATGGTATCGCCGAGGCTGGTGGTGCAAAGTTTGGTTGCTTCCCGCAGGGCGGCAAGGGCCTGTTGCAGGGCTGCTTGATGGCGGGCGTTGAGGGCGATATGGGCAGGGGTGAGCGTAGGTCCCTGGTTGATGGCGTTGGTGATAAGGTCTTGGAGCTGGTCGAGATTTTGCCCGGTGCGGGCGGAAACGCTGATCGTGGGCCAAGGCACCAGGCGCACGTCTGGGGCGGTAAATCCGGGAAGATCGGCCTTATTTTGGACCAGAATCAAAGGTACAGCGTATTTTGCCACGGCGTCGGCCAAGGCTTGGGCGGATCGTAGCGGATCTTCGGGCGGGGCGGTGATGAGTAAAATGACATCGGCGGTTTGCAGGCTTTGGGCACGGGCGTTATCCATCAGCAGCCCCAACGGCGAGGAGTCGTCACCAGCGCCGGCGACATCGGTCAGGCGGAAGTGGCGTCCGTGGTGGCAGAGGTCTACGGAGATCGCATCGCGTGTGGTGCCGGCCAAGTCGGAAACGATGGCGCGAGGCTCGCCACGCAAAGCGTTCAAAAGAGAGCTTTTTCCGACATTGGGTCGGCCCAGCATGACCACGGATGGCTGGGAGTCAAAATCTTCCCAGCGGTCGGCGTTATCGACGAGTGCGGCGATTTTATGGCCCAGGGTTTGGAGTTGCTGGTGCAGGGCGGCAGCAGAGATGAAGGTGATATCGGGTTCTTGAGTAAAGTCGATGTTGGCCTCAACGAGAGCCAAAAGCTCGGCGAGTTGGTCGGCGAGATCGTGGGTCCAACGGAATAGTTCGCCGCGGCGCAGGTTTTCCGCGGCGCGGAGCTGGCGGCGATTGCGGGCGGCGATGGTGGCGGCAATGCCTTCGGCGCGGGTTAGGTCGAATTTGCCGCCGCAAAATGCCCGGGCGGTGAATTCCCCTGGTTCAGCGCTGCGGCCGCCGGCGGCCAGCAGTTCCGCCAGGAGAATGGAGAGCAGGACGGGGGAACCAGGCAGATGAATTTCGGCCATCCTCTGGCCGGTGAAACTGCGTGGGGCTTCCAGAAGGATAACGCCGACCGGGGCATCGACACTGCGCATACGTGCCGGGAGCCAAAAGCCGACGTTCAAAGGGCCGGGAATTTCCAGGGTTTGCCGCACCAGTTGGTGGGATTCGGGGCCGCTGAGGCGGATAATGCCCCGGATTCCGCGGCCGGGCGGCGAGCTGATGGCAACGATGGTATCGGTGGTAATCATGGTGGCTCGCGAGGTGCTGTTGCACCATTCACAGGCATCACTTGGTAGTGGCCAGGGCGGCAGCCGCGTCCATCTTTCGCAAGTGGCGGCGCACCAACCAGGAGTCAACGAGTCCACCGATGGTGCTGGCGCAGATGTAGAGGTTTAACCCGGATGGCGCGTTGTATAAAAACAGGGGAAAGAGCAGGATCATGTATTGCGAAATCATCTGCGTTTGCCGTTGTTGGGGGTCGGTGGGAGGCGGAGAGAGCTTCATCTGCATTTTCATTTGCAGGAAGAAGACCACACCTAAAAGCAGGGGCAGCAGATTGAACGCGATAAAATTCTGGCCGGCAAACTGGTAGCCCAGAATGGGAATATGAAAGCTGATGGGATGGCTGTAGATGGTATCGGGGTTGGATAAATTGGTAATCCAACCTGGAATAAAGCCGGCCTGGCGCAAGTCTATATCCACGGCGAGGCCGGAATACAAAGCGATCCAGATAGGCATTTGCAGCAACATGGGTAAACAACCCAGCACACTGCTGGCCGGATTGACGTTGCGTTCTTTGTAGAGGGCCATGGTTTCCTGCTGGAGGCGGGGTTTGTCTTTGGCGTATTTGGTGCGCAGGCGTTCCAGATCGGGTGCCAGCGCCGCCATTTTTCGCTGGGTTTTGGTCATGGTAATTTGGCCGTAGCGTGTCAAGGGGTGCAGGAGCAGGCGGATCAGCAGCACGAAAATCATGATGGCGATGCCGTAATTGGGAATGAGGGTGTGGATCCAGGTTAAAATTTTAAGAATGGCCAAGGCCAGCCAGGCGAAGGTGAGAAAAGAACACCAGCTTCCCTGGTTGAACTGGATGACCGCCAGGTAATGAAACAGGTTGTATTGGTAGGCGGGGGAGCCGGGTTGGGCATGAGCGGAGCCGGCCAGGATGGAGCGTTTTTTAGGGCCACAATAGACGCTTAAGGGCATGGCGGTGTGGCCGCCCGCGGGGATCTGCAAGGACGCGCCTTTGAGAACGACCGCGGCAATTCCCCGTGGCTCGGCACTGCTGGGTTCGGAGCCAATACGCTTCACCCAGGCGGAATGCAGGAAGGTGATGCGCGGAATCTGCTGGCCGTTGTCCAATGGATCCCAGTGGATGGGGCCATAAGGCAGGGGCCTTACAATGGCGGTGAAAAAGCGATTGGACGTGGCGATCCACAAAAGCCGGTTTGGGCCGGTAAAAAGGCCGAGTTTTACAGGTTGAGCGCCGGATTCGGCCATGGCGGTCTGATAGACCTCTGGAAAGCCGCTGGTATCGAGATAATGGCTTTGTTGGCGATAGCCGGCGCTCATAAACGTGCGGAGGTCTTCCTGGCGGTCTTGGAGCGGCAAATCGGTAGGTCCGAGTTCATCGAGAGCGGCGCGCATGGGTTGGGAAGTCAGGTTGTAGATTTTTTGGGTGATACGCACATCATAGGTTTTGGGGTTGATGCGAAAGGTTTTGTCGATGCGGGCCAGAGGATGGCCGGCGGCATCGGCCACGGTCAGGCTGAGCGTGGTACTGAGGCGCGGCTGGCTGGTTTTTGGTGAGAGCACGCCCCAGACCACGTGCTGGAGCGGGTAGGCAATGCCGTTGATGATGGCCTTGGTGGTGGCAAAGGGCAGCGGCGAATTGGGGCGGGCGGTGAGCAACAGCAGCGGTGCATCGGATCCGATGTGCTGGCGATATTGGGCGGCGTTGAGTTTGACATTTTCAATACCCGCGGAAACATTGCTTACCGTAACGGCGAGCAAATAGGGTTGTCCCTTGACGGCGCTGCCCAGGGTGATGCGGGTGGGGGCGACCTGGTTTACGGGTACCACCTTTTGATAGCCCGCGCCGGTGCCTGTGGCCTGGGCACCGCCGGAGCGGTGGGGGTGGGGTTTGCCTTTGGGCTTAAAGAAAAAGTGGGTGAAGAGATTCATGGCCAGAAAAGCCACGGCGAAGATCATCAGAAAATTGAGCAGCTTTTTAGCGTTCATCAAAACCTCTCGTCAGGTAGGCGGCAGAGCCTTGGCCAGGGCAGGGCAACCGTGGTAGTGTAAAACTTACCGGCTTCAATGGCAGCACCCGCGGATGGTTTGCGGGGCATTGCGGCCGGGGGCGGGGGGCTATTTTTCCACATTGATTAAACGCCCTCCAACAGGCGTTGCCCCAGGAAGTTATCGAGGGCGTCAATGGAACGCACCTTTTCCGCCGTCACATTGACATCGTAGGACAGGCGGACGAATTCGACGGCATCGGCGTGGAGAATGGCATAGCTGGCCCGCGGATCGTGGTCGCGAGGCTGGCCGACACTGCCGACATTGATCACCGCTTTTTCGCTGCCGATGGCATAACGATTGTCGAGGTCGGCGGGGGAATAAAAATCGGGATGTTCGACAAAAACGCCGGGAACATGGGTATGGCCGACGAAGCACAAATGGGGCACGCGATCGAAAATGCCGGCGAGTTTTTGGGTGGCGGAATAAATGTCGTCCGGGAAAATATATTCATTGATGGGTCGGCGGGGGGAACCATGCACAGCCAGGAATTTGTCGGTTAACATGCGTGTTTGCATGGAACCGAGATAGCGCCACCGCCGGTTGCGGCGCGGCTTGTCGGGGTCGGATTCAAATTGCTGGCGGGTCCAGAAGGCGGCATTTTCCGCGGCGGTATTAAAATTGTACGGTTCATAAAAGATCGCGAAATCGTGGTTGCCCATGATGGTGAACTGGCAATTTTCCAGCACCAGGTCGATACATTCCAGCGGATTGGGGCCGTAGCCGATGACATCGCCGAGACAGCAGATGTTGCCGATGCCCCGTTTGGCAATATCTTCCAGTACCGTGGTGAGGGCTTCGAGGTTGGCGTGAATATCGGAAATAATAGCCAGCGCGTCGGATTTGCCATTGGTGGAAGATGGCGGCGGCGCGGGCATGGGCGCAGGGGCATCTGAAGCATTGGCTTCATGGGCGTTGCGGATACTGGAGAGTCCGGCGAGATGTTCTGATTTTTCGTCCAAAGTCGCGGTGATTCCTGCATGGGGTCTTCTACAACGGGCCGCAAGACGTTATGCTGGCTCTCGGGGGAACTCGGGCCGGATGGATTCCACCAGCACGCGGGGTATGCCGGATAGGGCGGAAAACCTCTTGGTGCGGGCGGAATTCCGGCCGGTTGGCCGATTTCCTAAGCCGTACTCTAGTTGAGCATATAGGCTTGCGTCAAATGGTCGCGGTGAGGCGGTGCGGCGGACGGTGGCATGGCGGGCCGAAATGCGTCGAACCGAGCTACGCGGCGGTGCCCCGGCGGCGATAAAAAGGGAGTTGGCGATGGATGATAAACTTTTTCCAATGGCGGTGACAACGGACGCGACGCGACGGGCTTTCTCCAGCCATTCACGGGTTTGGGCGGAGAATCGATATGTGTATCCGGTGGTGTCGCGGCGAAGCGGCGGCTTGAGCATCGGCATCAATCTTAACCCGGATAAAATTTGTAACTTTGACTGCATCTATTGCAGTGTGGACCGGCAGGTGAGCGGCCCAAGCGGGCGGGTGGAGACGGCGGTGGTGCGCAGGGAACTGCGTCAGATGCTGGCCTTGGCCGCTTCGGGTGGGATTTTCCGGTTGCCGGAGTTTGCAGCCATCAGGCCGGAGTTGATGCGGCTCAATGACATCGCGTTTTCGGGTGACGGCGAACCGACCACCTGCCCGGTGTTTGGGCGATGTTGTCAACTTGCGGCCGAGGAACTGCAACGGTGCGGGTTATCCGGGGTCAAACTTGTGTTGATAACCAATGCCACGATGTTTGGCCGGCGGCCGGTGCGCAAGGCCCTGGAATATCTGGATCAGCATGGTGGAGAAATCTGGGCCAAGCTGGATGCGGGCACCGCCGCTTATTATCAGTTGGTGAACAGGCCGGGGGTGGGCCTGGACCGGATTTTGGCCAATATCACGTGGTGTGCGCAGGTGCGGCCCACGGTGATTCAAACGCTATTGATGCGAATACATGGCCAACCACCGCCGCCGGAAGAAATACAGGCTTACGCCGGGCGGCTTGGGGATATCATTGCGGCCGGCGGCCGAATTAAGTTGGTGCAACTTTATACGGTGGCCCGCGGTACCGCGGAAGACTATGTGGCTCCGTTGACACCGGAGGAAATGAGGGCAATTTCAGAGATGGTAAAACCGTGGTTGCCCGGGGTACCGCTGGAATGTTTCTGGTGATTTAGCTGGACTGTTGCCGTTTTTCAGAGGCGTAAATGGTTGAATCTTCCGGAATTCGCGATTGCGGGGCGAGTTTTTGCCCATCCCGTGTTTTGTACGGGTGTGCAGAAACTCCGGGCCATCTTCAAAGGCCTGTGAGATCAGGCTTTTCGGTTACGCCAAAATGGCAAAAGTCGAGCTTAATGCCGCGGGGTGGAGGTTTTGACAATATTCTGGAAGAGTGTGGGATGCGTTTCCATGAGTTGCAGCATCCGTAACTCTCCGCGCCCACACGTACGCAAGCCCTGTTCCCAACCTTGAACGAGCTTAATGGATACGTTGAGCACAGCCGCGAAGACCGCCTGCGACATGCCCAAGCTTTGGCGAATCTGTTGGACACGCCGGGCATTGGCCTTGGGCGGGGCGGGGGGAAGTTTAACGGTGAGGACGGTCAAAGGCCGTTTAGCGGTGCGGGGCGCATGCACCTTAGGGCGGGATTTCATGAACACTCCTTGTTGTTGCCTGGGCCAATGCCGGAGGAGGGAATCGAACCCACACTCTCTTGCGAGAACCGGATTTTGAATCCGGCGCGTCTGCCAGTTCCGCCACTCCGGCGATCGACCAGCAGCGATTATAGAAAGGCCGGGCCGAATTTGAAAGCGCTGATTTTAGACGCACGGACGCATCGCGGCGGTGTGCGGGAAGTTTCGGTGCGGCGGGTTTTGGAGAAGGGCGATGATTAAGGCCCGAGTCAGGGGCAGGATTATGGGCTTGGGCGCAGCGTTGCCGGCCCGCGATAATTTTGGGCGGCGTTTTTTTTGTGATTTGACAGAATTGAAAAACGGTTGTAGAATTATGGCCATGAAGTTTGGAATAGCCAATACGGACCCGATTTTGTCGCTTACCCTGCTACATCTGGGGCTGGCCGGTCTTTGGCCTGGGCGCTGGTAGGGTGGTATTGTCGGCAATATGCTTTGTGACCCTGCGAGCGATCCTCGCGGGGTTTTTTTATGGCCTGATTTATGCACCGTTTTTGCTGTGGCTTTTTTTGAGGTAACCAACCATGACCATTCCTGTAACCGCATCATCGCAGACCGTGGAGGCTGGGCCAAGCCGGACCCGCATTCGTATTTTTGACACGACGTTGCGTGATGGCGAGCAATCGCCGGGGGCTTCGCTGAATTTGCACGAAAAGTTGGAAATCGCCCGTTCGCTGGAGCAGCTTGGCGTGGATGTTATAGAGGCGGGCTTTCCGATTACGAGTCCCGGTGATTTTGAGGCCGTGGCGGCGATCGCCAAGGAGATTGGCAGGTGCACGGTGGCTGGTTTGGCCCGATGCACGGAAAAGGATGTACGTCGGGCCGGCGAAGCGGTACGGCACGCTGCGCATGGCCGCGTTCATGTGTTCTGCGCGACAAGTAAGATACATCGCGAATTCAAACTGAAAAAGGCCAAGGATGAAATTATCCGTTTGACGGTGGAGAACGTGAAATTAGCGCGAAGCTATGTGGAGGATGTGGAATTTTCACCGGAGGATGCCAGCCGCACCGAGCTGGATTTTCTGGCGGAAGTTGTGAGTGCGGCCATTGAAGCGGGGGCCACCACCATCAATTGCCCGGACACGGTGGGCTATGCTTTGCCGGCGGAATATCAGGCCATGTTTGAATACCTGATCGGGCATGTGCCCGGTGCCGACAAGGTTATCTTCAGCGCTCATTGCCACAATGATCTGGGTTTGGCCGTGGCCAATTCCCTGGCGGCCGTGGCGGGCGGGGCGCGGCAGGTGGAATGCACCATCAATGGGATCGGGGAGCGTGCGGGCAACGCGGCGCTGGAGGAAATTGTGATGGCGATGCGCACCCGGCAGGCGGACTTTCCGTACGAAACGGGGATTAACAGCCGCAAGCTGGTGCCCTGCTCGCGCATGGTCAGTTCCCTTACCGGTTTGCAGGTACAGCGTAACAAGGCCATTGTTGGAGAAAATGCCTTCGCCCACGAGGCCGGGATTCATCAGGACGGCGTGCTGAAGGAACGCAGCACGTATGAGATTATGTCTCCGGCGGATGTGGGATTGATTCAGAATCGGTTGGTGCTGGGTAAACATTCCGGCCGCCACGCTTTTCGCCAGCGCCTGGAGGAATTGGATTTGAAGCTCGATGAGGCGGCTTTGGATGTGGCATTCGAGCGTTTCAAGGTTCTTTGCGACAAGAAAAAGGAAATCTACGATGAAGACCTGGAAGCCTTGGTCGAAGAACAATTGGAAACATCTTCACCACTGTTTCGGCTCCAGAATCTGCAGGTGATGGCCAGCAACCGGGGTGTAGCCACTGCCACGGTTACACTGATTGATTCCGCGGATGTGGCCATCACGGATGCGGCCACGGGCGACGGCCCGATTGACGCCATGTTCGCGGTCATCCAGCGCATCACGGGCATCACGGCGCGGCTGGAATCTTATCAGGTACGGAGCATTACCGGCGGACGTGAAGCGCAAGGCGAAGTGATGGTAGAGCTAACGCACAGTGGCCGCAAGGTTCGCGGACGGGGTTTTAGCACGGATATTCTTGAAGCTTCAGCGAAGGCGTATCTGGCGGCGATCAATCGCATTCGGACCATGGCCAAGCGCACGATTACCCAAGGGTCGTCGTTGGAGCAATGAAGATGGGATGGGAAGTAGCCCAACCGCGGCGGCGATCATTGAACGTGGTGCCGAGCCTTCCACTTGGCGTGGCGCTTCTTACTACCAATTTTCCGACGGCGACGAGGTTTAGGCATTTCGATTGCTCCTGAAACAACAGCAAAACCCACGGCGGTAGCGTACGGCCTGGGAGCGGTTTCGTCAAATAAGCCGGCATGGGTTGGCATGGATGGGGGGGGGGCGGCGGGGGGGCAGCGCTTTAGATACTCTTGAAGCCAATTTCCTGCAGGTACTCGAACGTGGGATTGTAGAAGTCGGCGTCGCGGGTGGGGTCGGCAGATTACCACCTGGCACGCGGCGAAGCGGCATCTTACCACGAAGGACGGATGCGAATTAAGCCACTTCCTCCACTACCCCACCCCACGGAAGACGAAGACGTATAACCGGCACCCTGAATCAAGCTTCCGATCGAATTCCTCAATGCACCGGGGCTCGATTTTGGGAGTGATTTCTTCTTTCTCAAAGCACTGGGGCTTGATCTTGAGAGTGATTGCTTCTTCAACATATGTCAACGCGGCGGCTTTAATTTTCTCGGGATCGCGTTGGCGGCGGTACTTTTTAGATTTGTAATATTTAAAACCGGGCGGAAATTGGTCATAATGGATGGCGAATAAAATTAATGTCAGGCATCCGCATTTCTCATTCTGGAAGGCCTTCTTTAGTTTTCTTCTATCTTTTAAAAGTGAATCGCGGTATTCGTGCTTGCCTGCGAGGCCAGTCAGCGTGCGCGCGAGGCAGTCGGTGTAGCACATCTTGGCTTCCACTGCCTCGATCAGCTTTCCTGACTCTTTCTTTCCGGGCCTCTCGTCCTTCTCGTCCTGCTTGGCTCGCACCGTCAGATCGGTTCGATTTTCCTCAAGACAAAAGTCCAGATCCTTCCCATAGCGTTCATGGCCATTAAACATGATTTCCGCGAGAAGAAATTTTTCAGTTTTTGTCTGACCTGAAAGCAGCGAAAGCTTCTTCGCCTCACGGGAGTTCTTTAATTGCAACAGATCGCGGAAAATGAATGGTGTTTTCATCATGACTCCATTGTAGCACATTGTTTTAGATGCGTTTGGATTTACTCCCTTTTTACGCCGGGCTGGGACGCGGCTTCATCCAAATAGTTTATCAGAGCATCTTCGGGCGATTCCCATCGGATGGCTTCTAAACGAGGCTATGTGGTGGTTCTAACGTGCCGTGGGGACCAACAGCGTCAGGGATTTCAAATAATGGCGGTAGAATCCCCGGTCTCTTGTCAGCAGGCGATCGGCCTGATGCAGGGCGTGGGCACCGACGAGGAAATCTGCGTGCCATCTTGCTCCGCGGGTCGCCGAGGCGACGATAGTTTTTCCAGCCGATGGCTGCTTTCAGGGCGGTTACCCATTGCGGAGGCAAGCGAAGCGGGTTAAAATCACGTTTGTTTGATTGATGTGGGTACATGTTGGTGGGGTGTCGAAGGTAGCGGCAGGCTGACAGATTTCTCAAACTGCGTGGAAAAACCAGTGGATGGCACAGGGGCATATGGCGGTTCATGGGCGAGGCTTTTCGTTGTCTTGTTGGTCATCGCTGCAGGCTGGGCTACTGAAATGTCCCAGGCTGCTCCGATGCAAATTCTTGCGCCTCATCATTTCAAGCACTACATCGAAGCCTTCAACCGTCATGACCGGCAACTCTATCCATCCTGGATTCGTAATTCACAAGCTTGGCAATTTTTGAAGAAAAACATCCCGTTGTTTGATTGCCCCGACAAAACGCTTGAGCAAATTTACTACTTTCGCTGGTGGACCTATCGCAAGCATATTGAAAAAACGCCAGCAGGTTATGTGATCACGGAATTTCTTCCGCCCGTCCCCTGGGCTGGCCAATACAACACGATTGACTGTGCCGCCGGTCAGCATTTTTATGAAGGTCGCTGGCTGCATGATCCGATTTACATGCAGAATTACGCTGCCTTCTGGCTAAAAAAAGGTGGTCAATTACGCAAGTATAGTTTCTGGATTGCCAATGCACTCTGGAATAATTACCTTGTCACAGGTGATGCGCGTTTTGTCACGCACCTGCTGCCGCAGTTGGTTGCCAACTACCGGGCTTGGGAGAAGGAGCGTCAAGGTCCGGATGGATTATTCTGGCAAATTGATGACCTCGATGGCATGGAAATGTCCGCCGGAGGCAGCGGCTTTCGGCCTACCATCAACAGCTACATGTATGGCGATGCCCGGGCAATTTATCACATTGCCATACTGGCCGGACGACGTGCGGTTGCCCAGCAATTCAGACATAAGGCGATTGCCCTGCGGAAACTTGTGGAGCGCAAGCTATGGAATAAAAACGCGCAATTCTTTGAAACACGCAAGCGTGGACCTCGTGGTCAATTGGGAGGGTTTGTAAATGTCAGGGAAGAAATCGGTTTTACACCCTGGTATTTCCGTCTTCCGCAGAACAATAGGGGTTACTCCGTTGCATGGTCGCAACTGATGAACCGGCACGGATTCATGGCACCGTTTGGTCCCACCACCTGCGAACAAAGAAGCAGGAGATTTAAAATTTCCTATCAGGGGCACGAATGCCAGTGGGATGGGCCAAGCTGGCCCTTTGCAACCTCTATTACACTCACGGCGATGGCCAATCTGCTCGATGAGAGCCATCAGCATGTCGTGAACAAATCGGATTATTTCAAGCTGCTTGAAATTTATGCTCACTCACAGTACATCAAAACGCCAAGTGGTGCCTTGCGGCCGTGGATAGATGAAGATTTAAACCCTTTTACCGGCGATTGGATAGCGCATAGACTGCTGTTGCAGAGGCACCAGGCACCTCTCCTGCGTGGCAAGGATTACAATCATTCCACGTACTGTGATCTGGTTATCTCCGGGCTGGTCGGTTTGCGCCCGCGAGCAGATAACCTGGTGGAGGTTAAGCCACTGGTTCCGCCGGGTCGATGGCCTTATTTCTGTCTTGATCATGTCCTATACCACGGGCATATATTGGCGATTCTCTATGACAAAACCGGGCGACATTATGGCAAGGGGCAAGGCTTGAACATTTTTATTGACGGGAAATTGATTGCGCATCGCGCTACACTGGGGCCGTTGGATGGCAAAATGCCACAAGCCAACACAGCTACGCGATAGATGCCAAAACACGCTCGACTGTGATATTTCACGACGGCTTTATTGGGAGTCTTTACATGAAGCGAACAGATAAAATCCACACAACATTGCGTTTGCTGATTGGCCTTTCTATTCTTATTGCAGCTTTGGGCGTGTCAGCGAGAGTTTGGGCGGCACCTGAGCACCCTGATACCGGATCTAATGGTGGATGGGTTAAATACCAGAGCAACCCTGTCCTGGGCGGAAAGCTGGGGACTTGTTTTGACATCTGCGTACTGCGGATCGGTAAGGTTTATCACATGTGGTTTTCATGGCGGCCAAAACGAAGCATCGCTCTGGTCACCAGCATAGATGGCATTCATTGGAGCAAGCCGACAATTGCTTTGGGGCCGGATCGGGCGACGGGCTGGCAATATGATCTCAATCGTCCTGTCGTGATTTATCACCATGGGCTGTATCGGATGTGGTATACCGGCCAGACCAATACACAATCCCGCATTGGTTATGCCACCAGCCGCGACGGCATTCACTGGCATCGTCGGACCAAGCCGGTGCTTTCCCCTTCCCTGCCGTGGGAACATGTGGCGGTGATGTGCCCGGATGTCATCTGGGACCAATCCTCCCGCGAATATAAAATGTGGTACAGCGCTGGCGATCAGTATGAACCAAATGATATTGGATTGGCCGTGAGTAAAAATGGAATCAACTGGAAGCGTTTTTCCAACAAACCCATTTTTACTCCCGATACGCAAATCAAGTGGGAGCGCAACCGCGTAACCGCCTGTCAGGTCATAAAACGGGGGCGATGGTATTACATGTTCTATATCGGCTTTGAAAACATTAACCGGGCGGCAATCGGCATCGCCCGTTCACCCAATGGCGCAAGCGGCTGGGAGCGATTGGCTGCCAACCCGATAGTGTTTCCCGGTAAAAATACATGGGATTCCGATGCTTGCTATAAACCATTTGCCATCTTCGATGGAAAAAAATGGATGCTGTGGTACAACGGTCGCCACAACACACTTGAGCAAATCGGTCTGGCCGTGCATCAAGGAAAGCACTTTGGATTTATCAGAGGCTCTGCGGCGGGAAAATAAATCACAGTCGTCGGCGAATGCAATAAACACAGCCCCAAGCCGCATGAGCCTGCATCCTGTAACGGCGTTTTTTAAACTCGTGTTTCCACTTTGGTTGGTTTGCTGGCTAACCGATTCTTGCGCCCTGCCCCGCGGCACCGGGCCGCTTATCGCTGCCGCTTAAGTCAAAGCCAAACTTGGTGGCGATAACCACCCGCTTACGAAAGGGTGCCAGAGCTTCGCCAACGAGTTCTTCGTTTGTGAAGGGGCCATATACCTCGGCGGTATCAAAGAAGGTGATACCACGGTCCACGGCGGCTCGTAAAAGGGAGGTCATTTCCTGCTTGTCCTTGGGCGGGTCGTAGGAAAAGCTCATCCCCATGCAGCCCAGGCCGAGAGCCGAAACTTCGAGGTCACTGTCACCGAGTTTGCGTTTGTTCATCTTTTTCCTTTCTATGTCCGGCGGGTTACTTAATGTATAGGCGCTGGCGGCTCGTGAGCCTGTCAGGCTACCAACAAGCCTAAGGCCACAGGCCTATACGCAAGCTAAATTCTATGCCTCTTCGTGCGGAAAAGAGAATTTTTTAAACCCGCCGCCAACCCTGTGGTGCTCTGCGTGCCATCTTGGTCTTGCCTCGTTGAATGTGAGCGGGCCGGGGGCGGGGCCGCGATATTCCGGAATGTCGAGAGAATTCGCGTACCCGTGAGGCCGCTTTGCCCTACGGCAAAGTGCACCGGACCGGACATCTTAACTTTGGCGTGGCAAAACGGAACCACGCCCACGGCTACGGATCGCAGCAAGCACCTGTGAACCAATGGATGTCGTTGATTTATAGCCCGATCTCATGTAAGGAATCTTAACATGTTTTTCTTACAAACTCAAGAGCAAGTTGGGAAGCAGGCGGACGGCGGACGGCGGTTGTGACGGTCAGGCTCAAGAAGCGCGTAACAAAAACGCAGTGAGTGCTATTGTGGGAGTGTGCCTTTGCCTTCAGGCATTGCGCTGACCGAGCAATATCCGATGGCCCCAACAGCGGTTGACTTGCGCAACTGCGGGCTTGGGGTTACTCTCCCGCTTCCTGTCGGGAAATATATTTGTACTGGCCGCCATTTTCTTTGGCAATTCTTTTGAGGTTTTTTTGAGAGACGGGGTCTTGCAGGGTAAAGGCGTAGGTATAAATACGGACGGCGTGATTTTTATTAAGGCTCTTGATATAGGAAATCAGCTTAGGGTCAAAGGCCCCTTTGGTAAGAAAATAAATAATCTGCGGGTGCAGCCGAAACGCTGCCGCAAATGGCCGTGCGAAATAGCTGTACCGGTATTCCGCAGCACCGGCCGGAGCTACGCTATTAAACCGTTTGAAAAATTCCTGCTTATTGCGGAGCGTGGCATGAACGAGACGATTGGGGCCGAGAATTTTATAATTTTTGCGAAACACAATGACCGCAAAAGATTGCGACGGCAAGAGTCCATCAATGGATTTACGCACGTGACTTTTAAGAAATTGGAAGTTCTCCAACATGCTGGCTTCATGATCGACAATGTAGGCGATGCGTGTGGCGTTGCCGCCGCTGCCGACGAAGCTGGATTGCGGCTCCCGGTCGGTGCCGGTGGCGCTGGCGGGTTGAGCCTTGGTATTGCGGATTGCCTGGCGCTGCCGCAGGATTTCCGCCCGGGCGAGTTTCAGCGTCTTGGCCGCACGAATCACTGCGTGGACGTTGCCCGCGGCCATGTCGGCTTTCAACGCCGCTTTGATGCTAATAATCTGCCGCTGTACTGCTTTGATGACCAATTGCGGGTAAGCCACTTGGGCGTTGGCCCAAGCGGTTGCCCAGGCCTTGGCGACCCGCTGCCGGATTTGCGTGCGGGCTGCCACGATGGATTGCAATGGCCCAGAGGCCGCACCCGCAGGTGGGCTAGCGGGCGGCGGACCAACAAACGGCGGTGCTGTGTGATCGTCCTGGCGTTGAAGTTGTGCGGTTTTGAGCAGGTGATGTGCGGCCAGCACCGCGTTGACATTGCCACTCTTCATGGCCGCGGCCATGGCGGCTTTAAGGGCAGTGATTTCCCTGGTATCGGCCGCCAGCAACTCTTGCCTTAGTAGCCCTTTTTCACGATTTAATTGGTCTTCAACCTGTTGCATCGCGGCCGTTTGGATCGCTCGCAGGGGTAGCGATGCACTGGCATCGGTCATTGCAGGCGCAGCCTTGTCATCGCTGGCCAAAGCGATGGGTTGACGATTCCATCGCGGCGCGGGTGGGCTGTTGACGTTTGCCCACAGGGGCTGGCACAAGCCAACGGCCAGCAGCGATATCTGTATTGTGTGCCGAGTTCGCAGGGTAGTCGACATTATTGCTCCTATGGGCAGCGGTTGCACATTTCCGTATAAGACTGGCTGCGGAATAGTATAGTTTTTCCGTTGCATGGTGCAAATGAAAAAAGGGCGTCGGTGGTGGCTCTGACATGCTGCGCTTAGACCGCCGCCATGGCCACTTTGGCCTTGAACTGCGACGGAAGCTGCCGATGTATGACGGAGGCGAAATAGACTCCTCAAAGCCGGGAAAATCTACCGTAGCAGCGTGCCCGGTTTTTGGGGAGTATTACAGTTGGCGCAGGCACCGAGGTCAATCCTTTGAAGCTCCAAATCGCCCGCTGACGACGAATTCGAAGAGCTCTTTTTTAGAGCTGCGCTTACGAATATTCTCCACTACCACATCGGTGAAGCCCTGGCTTCGCATGATGGCGGCATACACAAGTTCCGTGTGAACCATCACATCATAAAATTTTGAATTACCGACGATGTAATGTGCGATGGCTCCTTTTGCGAGCACCTTCGTGAGCGAGCGAATATGCAGAACGCAGTCCTCAAAATATTTATGCACATACAGAGAGAGTGTTCTGCTGCGGAGCTCGATCCGGCCAATCATGGCTCCGAATCCGTCGAACGGGACCGAGATGTCGGGATTGGGGTGCCACCGTGTTAGATTGCTGGTGGCGCATCCCCAGGTTCCACCAATGGCTTGCCAGTCCAATTCCCCCGCCTGCCTGCCGTCATTCAGGTAGCCGAGCCAATACATGTAAGGCCGCAGTTCACGGATATAGCTCATTCGATTGGGATACGGTGGCGATGTGATAACTGCGGTATATACTCTACGCGGAGATTAACGGGACATTTTTGAAGGTCTGGAATCGCGGCGTCATCAGCGTATGGAGGGTGTTGCGGTGAGTCGTGGGCAGTTCATCAAGGCACCGATCGATGGTTTGACGAA
>JAJYZF010000032.1 GCA_021800165.1 Planctomycetota bacterium
CGGAAACTCTTCCGGGCCAAGCAGGTCAGCAGGGCATGACGCAGGAGGCGGGAAACCCATCGGTATTCGCATAACAATGGCCGCCGCTACGATCTTGAATCTTATTTTTACAGTTCACTGAAAAAAAAGGTCGTGGCACACCTGTAGCCCGCAACGGAAAATAATGAAAATCTTTTCCCGTGCCCTAAAATGATTACTCGGACAGGCTCCTAGTCATTGTACCACTTTCCCCCATCGGCCAAGAAGCTAAGGATCCTACGAGGTCTGGCGCCCAGTAACCCCAAAAACCGCATGTCTCCTCTGGTTTCGATGGTTTTTCTTCGCCGCGATCCGTTGGCGGCTCTCTGCCAACGTCGGTCGAATCGGCCCGAAGCATCGCATCCAGACGAACCCGCTCTTTAGCCGACATAAGTAAGTTTTTCATCCTGCCTGGTATACCCCAGAATCGGAGGTGCACCTTTTATTTCCGCTAAGGGGTGACAATTCTACTTCGGCGCAAAAAACGGCCCGTCAACCCACTGGCCAATACTACCACAAGCCTGCTATACTATGGCACAATCGTCTGCGTGCGGGCCGGCATGTTTTTGACCATTGCAGGCCTTTGGCTCCCCAAGCCGGCCGGAACGGTTGAGCCTAAGGCTTTGTTGATGCCACGCTCTCGCCGGTAGCGGGGTGGTAATTTAGCCTGGCTGTGGTGGAATTTTTCCGAAATTGGGTTAAATTAAAAACCGCGATGTATTTTAACCTGCCTGACGTTTTATAAAGGGGCAACCAATGAGTGATAATCAGTTTAAGGATGCAACCATTTTGGTTGTGGATGATGACCCGGATGTGCTTTCCACCATCACTGCGGCACTTTCGATCACCGGAGCGCGATTGCTTTCCGCCAGCGATGGCAACGCCGCCGTGGAAATCTCCGAACGGGAACACCCGGATGTCGTTATTCTCGATATGATGCTTCCGAAACGCAGTGGATTTTTAGTGCTGGAACGTATCAAGGCCCGCAAGGCCAAAGGCACCAAGCCGCATGTGATTATGATTACCGGCAATCTCGGCACCCGGCATAAGACCTATGCAGAGTCCCTCGGCGTGGAAGATTACCTCAATAAACCGTTCCGGATCGATCGGCTTATGAGCGCCTTGGAAAAGGTTCTACTTCCGAAAGCCGCGACGGATTCACCGCAGGGTTGACCGGCCGGATGCCGCGCCGCATCGCCAGGCGAGCTTCTTCCTTTTCATCGGAGTTCAAGATGCCCGAGCTTCCGGAAGTCGAGGAGGTTCGCCGAACCTTGGAACCGGTGGTCATCGGCGCGGTGGTGGTGCGTGTGCGGCTGGTGCGCCGGGATTATCTCACCCCCCCGCGTGCGCCGTTGGTGCGCTTGAGAGGCCGCACCATCGTGGCCACCCATCGCTACGGGAAAAAACTCTTCTGCCGCTGCGATGACGGCCAAACGCTGATGTTTCATCTGGGCATGAGCGGCCGGTTGGAAAGTTTTCCATCGCATTTGCCTCTGCCACCCCATACCCACTTCATCATAGACTTAAATTCAGGGCTGCAAATTCGTATGCGGGATCCGCGACGTTTCGGCGGTGTATGGTATTATCCCAGCTTTGAAAAGGCCTGCGCTGAGGAAATTCAAGGCGTTCTCGGCGTGGACGCTCTGCATCTGACCGCCGCGCATTTCAACCATTGGTCGACGGCACACGGCCGGCTCAAGGCTCGTCTTTTAGGCCAGCGCGATGTGGCTGGGTTAGGCAACATTTATGTGGATGAGGCCCTGTGGCTATGTGGGTTAAGTCCGCTCACGCTCGTGCGGCGGCTTTCGCCCCAACATATAGAACAGTTGGTAAAGGCCATTCACCTGGTGCTGAAAAAATCCCTCTCCGCTGGCGGCACCACGCTGCGCGATTATCGCAATGCCGCCGGGCAGCCGGGTGGTTTTGCCGCCAGCCTTCAGGTTTATGGCCGTGGAGGCCGCCCGTGCTTTCGTTGTGGCGATAATCTCAAAATGTTGGTAGTGGCCGGACGCACCACGGTGTACTGCAGGCATTGCCAGAAATCACGATGAAATTTCTTTCGCTCGGCCCCAACAGTTTCAGACATTCTTCCGTCGGCATTACCCGGTATGCCCCGAACCTCTTGATCGAGATTCAGGCTGCGCTGTCCGGAGGTACCAAACGCACGTACACGTGCGGACCGTCCACCCGGATGACTTCCACCGCCGATCCGCCGGCGATCACCTGCGATTCGCTAAGACAATCGACCCGCCGACCGTCAAACTCGCATATCCCCGCCGGACGCAGAATCGTCGCCGCTCTTCCCCGCCGGCCCAGCAACTGCGCCAGGTCCGCCGTTTCGCGGGCCAGACCGTCAGCGGTATCCGGTGGTGGCGGCTGCAACAGCACACGCTTGCCTACCGGGCTGCTCGGATAAAGCTTCACCATCAACGTCAAAACCACCGGTCCAAGAACGATCGTTGCCACGGTGGCCAAAAATCCGGCTTCCGTGCCCATGGCAAAACACACCGCCACACCCGCCACCGCCAGCAGCCCGCACAGAACCGCCAGCAGGCCGTGGGCCGGTATAAATAGCTCCGAAAAAAGTACGATCACAGCGCCCGTGAACAAAAGTACCGCGCTGATCAACAAATCAATGTCCATACTTATGCTCCTTGGGCTGACCCGGCCGTATCCATAAAATTCACTTTCATTTTTTTGTCAACGCACGGACCACTATTTGATTTTCGCCGATTTGCAGCACCTCTATCGCGGTGTCTCGGGCAATATATGTCCCCTGCGCCACCACGTTGAACAATCGGCCATCAAAACTCGCCTTGCCGGCCGGACGCAGTTCCGATACCGCCCGTCCCACCGCCCCCACGAACAGCGGCTCACGCGAGAGCACCTCACTTTCACCCACGCCGGGTTGTGCCGGCGATTCCACTCCCGCCACCGTCGGCAAGTCAATTTGCAGCCGACGCAGCCCCGGGGCCAATTGCAGGTATTTTACCAGCATCACAATAATGCCAACCCCCGCGACGGTGCCAAACACCACCACCGCCACACCCGTTTGCAGGGCGGAGAACGTCTGGCTGATCAGCGGAAATCCCGTATGCCCGGGTTGAGCTGGAATGAAGCTCGCCACCAGCCCGATGATCAGCAGAATAAACCCCGGCACAGCCAGCAAACCGATACCGCCGAGAAAGTGAATATCCGCGATGATAATCAAAATTCCCAGAATAATCAGGATGATCTCCCACCATTGCGCCAAACCGGTCAAATAGGGCGCTCCCAGCAACAGCCCCAAGGCCACCACCGCAACCGCTCCGGGAATCAGGGTGCCGGGATGAGCTAATTCAAGGTAGCCGAACACCAGCACCAGCAAAAATAGTATGAACCGGATCCACGGTCCAGCCAGCCAGCGGGCGAATCTTTCCATCAGGTCCAAACGCAGTACCGGTACACTAGCGCCCACGACATTGAGCCTGGCCAGTAAATCGTCCTGACCAGTGATCGTCGCCTGCGAAAAGCCGATGCGGCGGGCTTGTTGCGATCCCAGCGTCAACAACTCCCCTTTTCTTTTGATCTCCCGGACAAAAGACCACGGATGTACCGCCGGGCCGCCCGGCACCGGTGTTACCACGTCAACGAGCGTCCGCCTTGTCTCGGCCGAAACCACCCGGCTTTTGCCGGTAACACTGTTGCGCACTTCGTCGACTTGCAATCCCGGATCAACCATCCCCAGCAGCAGCATGGTATTGAGGCCGTTTTTTCGCCCGCACGCCAGCAGACTTTTCACCACCAACGACGGATTGTGCCGCGCAGCACCGCTGATAATAGCTTCCGCCTTTAGGCCATGCACTTCAAACGGTTGTCCGTCACCGACCAACCCGTGGCGGCTCATCACAATTTTTTGACAGGCCACAGCCACCAGTGCCGCCGCGGCAATGGCCTGTCGGTGAATGTACCCCACCGTCGGGGTGGACATTGCTCGTATAAAATGGTTGATTTTCAAGGCCGGCCCCAGCAGCCCGCCAGTGGAATTGATATCAAAAATGATCAGCGTGGCCCCGTCCTGTTGCGCCTTGCCGACACGGCGCACGACGCTTTCCGCCATGATCGCGTCGATAGAGCCATGAATGGTGATGATGGCGGCCTTTTCCTGCGCTACCGCTTCAATGGGTTTGGCCGCAGCTCCACCTAGACCGAATCCCTGCCCCCAAGCGGTCCGGCCGGCCAACAATGCCGCGCCCAAAACAAATAGCAGCACCAGCAACCGTACCACCGCGCCCCTGTCCCGATCCCATCGCGATTTTAATCCGCCTGCGTTTCCCATAGCCGAACCCCCATTCTATACCGATAATAAGGTGCATTGCCTCGCACCACAACGAATCCGGCTCTCCCGTGGGGTGGTGCCCGTTGCTAAAATGGTCGGGTCTCCAACAGGTAAATCAAGTTCCCGGCGGGGTCGCGGAGCACCGCCGATCGGCATAGCCCGGTATCGCCATGGAGGATCTCACAATGAGGACCGATCTTGGCAATGGCATCCGAAAAATTGCGGATAATAAGCCCGATCTGTCCAAAGACCCGTCGCGTGTGGTTTTGCCCCGTTTCCCCTTCGGTAAGGTGGGGCCGCGCATGAAATTGAAAGGGCTGCGTATCGGCGGTAATCGCCAGGGCGCTATAACTTTCCGCGCTGCGCCAAAGCTCCACCCCAATCAACCCTAAACGATATCTCAGCCGATCCTCGCCGATCGCTATCTCCAACAATCCCAACACGCCCGTATAAAATTGATGCAGCACTTCGGTTGCACAGTCGCCGGCCCTTAGCCGCACCGTATCGACAGCGCAAATCTGCAGGGGTGAAACCACCGATTCTCGTGGTCGCAGCAGCGGCACAAACCAATAGGAACCGGGGCGCGTATCCATGGCCATGCGGCCTCCAGCATACACCGTCAACGCTGCCATCATGCCGGAAAATATGGCCTAATGCCAGCCTCCAACCGGCCCCAGCCAAGGGTATGGCCGTAATTTTAGCAGCATGGGGAAAATCAAGCGATCCGGCGCTTCCATTATTCTTCTTGGCCGCATCAATGCTGTCGGTTTCCATGGTGGTGCCGATAAATGTGGCACGCACCACCCATGCCCACCCCCACAAACCCAGTCAATGGAAAAGTCCTTGCATTTGCGTATGGCATCGGTTATCATAACAACAGTTAGGTTGTCGCCGAACGTCGACGCCGCGACCGCAACTGCCCGGTGGGCAAGACAAATCAGCGGTTCGCGGCAGGTGGAAAGTTTAAGGGGTCGAACATGGAAAGTCATTTTCCGCGCTGTGTGCATTGTGTCAGCACCCTTTCCATCGGTGGCGGTGTCATCGGCACCATCAAGGCGTTTCTCAAGAAGGAAGTTACGTGTGTCGCTTGCGGCAAATCCATGCAAAGCGCCGATGCCCAGGTGATGGGCGAAACATTTGCGGCTGCCGTTAAATCCCTGCACGATGCACTCAAGCAAGAGCTGGCCCGTGCCCCGGTGTTAACCGTAGCCCAGGCGCAAGCGGCCCTTGGTGCGGAGGCCGGCACGGCCCCTGTGCATAAGATTCATGGGGATGAGGAACTTAGCTGTGCCGTCGTGAAAGTCTTTCGCATGGCGTTGCGTCATGAAGCCGTTGGCAATGAAGGCGTGATTACCATCAGTCTGATGGCCGGCCCGGCCAATTCGCAGATCACCAAGATTCATGCACCCGGGCTGGGCAAAGAAGTATTGCCCACCACGCTGCTGGTGGCGAAAGTCAGCTTGCAGGATTTCTTGGTTCTTCAACGAGGCGGTCAGGCGGTTCCGCCGAAGATGGCGGCTCATCCCATCCTCAGACATGGCCACGACAACCATCCTGGTACCAACGTAGCTCCGGCGTGAGGCCATTTTTCAACCTCTAAAATAACGCTATCCGCCCAAGGCCAAGGGCTTATCCGGTGTATCCACCGTGTTGGCGGGCAGAGCTTGCACATCCTTTAAGCTCCGTTCAATGGCACGCGTACGTACCGCAGCCTGATCTACGGTATTGGCCGCCTCGTCGAGCTTCTTTTTTACCTTATCCAGGACTTCTCCATACAGATTGAATTCGGTTTTGACCTTGGAAAGAAGCTGCCAGACTTCGCCGGAACGTTTTTGAATGGCCAGAGTCTGAAACCCCATTCTAAGACTGGCCAGAATAGACCACAAAGTGGTGGGGCCGGCAATCGTAATTCGGTATTTCTGGCGGAGCTTATCCACCAGCCCCGTCTGACGGATCACCTCGGCAAAAAGACTTTCCGTGGGCAAAAATAAGATGGCAAAATCGGTGGTCAGTGGTGGGGCAATATATTTTTTACAAATCGAAGCGGCGCAATTTTCCACCGATTGTTCCAACTCTTTGGCAGCCGCGGCGATCACGACGCTATCTCCTGCCTCCTGGGCGGCGACCAGACGCTGAAAGTCTTCCAGCGGGAATTTGGCATCAATCGGCAGCAGCACCGGTGCCTGGGAATTGGCATCGTGGCCCGGCAGCTTGATCACAGCATCCACGCGATTGTCACCCTTGATGTTGGCTTGGGCCTCAAACTGCGCGGGGTCCAGAGCATCTTCCAGCAAAGCCACCAGTTGCACTTCGCCCATGCCGCCGCGGGTCTTGATGTTGGTCAGCACCTTTTTCAAATCGCCTACGCCCGCCGCCAGGGATTGCATTTCTCCCAGGCCCTTGTGCACCTGTTCCAGCCGTTCGCTGACGATTTTAAACGATTCCCCCAGCCGCTTTTCCAACGTTCCCTGTAGTTTTTCGTCCACGGTAACGCGCATTTGCTCCAGGTTCTTATTGTTGTCGGCTTGCAGAAGTTTCAGACGTTCTTCAATCTCGTTACGCATAGTCTCCAGACGCTTTTCCACGGTATCCCGGACCGCATCCAGACGCTGCATGGTGGTCTGGGTGATGTGGTTAAGTTGGGAATTCAGCGAATCACCGACCCCTTTCAAGGCGGACGCTAGCTCTTGGCGCCCCTGGCGGCCGGTCTGTGCCGCTTCGGCGCGTGCCTGCGCCATCTCATCGCGCACAAGCCGATCCAGCCGGTCGATATTTTTCTGAAGGCTTTCCAGTTGGCCGACATTGGCCGCTGCGTCGACGGATTGGCGACGCCCCAGCGCCAAGCCGGCCAGCAAATTGCTAACGGTCAGAAGAATCAGCACAACCAGCAAGATAACAATAATAATCGTCATGCGTATTTCCCGGATTCTATAACGCCTTGGGCCACCAACGCCTGCCCATTGTAGTCTATTTGGCGCTCGCAGGGTTGCTCTGCGCCCACCCATCCGCAGTGTCGGATGAGCCGGCAAATTGTGCCAGGCTCCTCGGGCCGCTGGTTGGCCAACCCGCAAATTCCGCTTTGATGCAACCCCAGGAACCCAAGACGCCTGTTGTTCGTCTAATACGGTGCAGGAGGGGGGCTACACCACCGTGACATGAAAGCCGGCGGCAAGTGTGGTAACGTAATGTGTGCATGAAAAATGCCCTTATATCAGGATTGGATAGTGCTATGAAGCCAAAGAATCTTAAGTATCTACCGGGGTTGCTGTTGGTGGCTACCCTGATTGTTAGCTCACCGGCGCGGGGCCAAGGCCCAGTAGCCGGCGGCAAGAAGGGCAACCTCGCCAACATGTCGCAAACTCTGCAGCTATTTGAGCGCGGCATGAAGAATCTAAGCTCGCAAAAGTATGCCACACGACAGGCCGGCAGCGCGGACCTACGACAAGCCTTGGCGCTGCTGGTGGCCCGCATGATGCAAGCTGGTGGGCCTGAGCGCACGGCCCGGGTGGATCATCTGCTCACCTATCAAGGCGATTTAACACGCTGGGCCAGGTCGCTCTTGCATTTACCTGTAAAAAAGCGCCTCGCCCTGTTGCAGTGGGGTTTAGCACCCCAGCGCCTCCCGTTGGTGGCCGGGGTATTTTCCCACAATCCGCAGCGCCGCGCGGACGCCGCCCATCCTCTGGCGAAAATAGCCGGCTCCTACATCGATTGGCTCCTGGAACGCTTGCTTCGGGATTCCCACCGTCTGGTGTACATCACCGCCATGGATGCCGTATGGAATCGAAAGCCAACCCTGGCCATGGTGAAAACCTTGTGGAGGCGGGCGGTGTTGATGGGTATGTCGCCGTATTTTCAGCAAAGTCGCCAGTACACCGTGATATTTCGTGGTCAGCACATCACGATTCAGGACTTTAACCAGAATTACTGGATGCAACTGCAAGATGGCACCCTGGCCGCACGGGAGCTGGCTCACTGGAAGCCGCCACAACTTAGTATTCTGGTTCGTCAGTATCTCGCCCAGGTGTGCCGCGTGCCGCAGATGCAATCCGTGGTGAACCAGCCCAACGGAGTGCAGGCCAAAAATTTTGCCAAGCTGGCCAAAGGGCTTAAGCGATCCATGGTGGCACCGTATTTATTGTACCTGCTCAAACGTCCACTGACCATGAATATGAATTTTAATTTCAACAACACGCTTGCCCATCTTTCCAATCGCACATTGCCTTTGCTCTTGCTGGTGAAGATGGCCGGTTTGTCGCCCGCCACCTATCATTTTTATAAGGTGATGCCGTTTGGCGGCGTGTGGGGTTTGGGCACCATTGGCCAGGAAAATCAGGGTATAAAAAAAATCACGGCCTGGTATGCCCAGCATGGGATCAAGCCGGTGAACCCCGCCCACCCTGCGGCCGCTAAACCTCGTGGTCAAGTCGGCGGCGGTGCTGGGGGAAACGTCGGTGGAGGAGGGGTGAAGTTCAATGCACCCGCGCCCAAGCCCGGTGCCCGGCCTAAACCTGGGCCGATCCAAGTACCACTCATTCAAGGCGGCGGCCCCATTCGCATGGGATTAAAGGTGGCCCCATCTTCAGCCCGTTGAACCCATGGCCGCATCGGCCTATCATGGTTTAAGAAAGGATGGTCGATGACTTCACCGGCCAATGTGTTGCCATGATGCAATCCCCAATGCCGCCGTCCCGGGTCTATGTGGATAATGCCGCCACGAGTTTCCCCAAGCCGCCTCGCGTCCTTCAGGCCATGGTGAATTATGCCCAGGCTGTTGGCGGATCAGCCGGGCGAGGAGCCTATGCCGAGGCTCGGGAAACAGCTCGCTTAATTAGTGTGTGCCGGGATCGACTCAACCAGCTCTTTCATGGAGAAAGTGCCGATCATTTTATTTTCACGTTAAACTGCTCCGATGCGTTGAACATAGTCATCCACGGTTTGCTGCGCCCCGGCGATCATGCAATCTCTACCGCAATGGACCATAACAGCGTGCTTAGGCCGCTAAATGACTTAGCCGCCCACGGCCAAATTACCCGCAGTATCGTGTCCGTGGATGCGGCGACCGGCTTGGTGGATCCGCAGGATATTCGCCGTGCGATAACGGCCAAAACGCGGCTGGTGGTCATTGCCCATGCCAGCAACGTCAGCGGCAGCCTCCAAGATATCCGGGAAATCGGGAAAATTACGCGGGAAGCGGGAGTGGCGTTTTTGGTGGATGCCGCCCAAAGTGCCGGCCACGTCCCCATCGACGTGCAGGCCAACGGGATAGATTTTTTGGCCGCGCCTGGGCATAAGGGGTTGCTCGGACCGTTGGGGACGGGAGTTCTATACATTCGTCCAGGCATGGAAAAGCTGCTGCGGACAGTGCGGCAGGGGGGAACAGGCAGCGTAAGTGAAAGTGATTTTCAGCCGGAATTTATGCCCGACCGTTTTGAGCCAGGTTCGCACAACGCCATTGGAATAACTGGACTATCGGAAGGGTTGGCCTGGGTGCTCGAGCAAACCGTGGAAAAACTCCATGCCCATGACCAGCTTTTGTGCGCGGCATTTATGCAAGCGGTGCGGGGGCTGGATGGATTGACATTCCTGGGCCCGCATCAGTTCGCCCAGCGTGTTGGGGTGTTTAGCGTGCGTCTGGATGGCTGGGAACCGCTGGCCCTGGCGGAGGAACTGGAAAATAAATTCAACATTCTCACCCGGCCCGGCCTGCACTGTGCCCCGCTGGCCCACCGCACGTTCGGCACACATCTGCCCGCGGTGGCGGGGAAGCCCGCAAGCGTGGGGACCACCCGGCTGAGTTTTGGGCCGTTTCTAACACCAACAGACCTGAACCGTTGCACTGCGGCACTGCGTGCCATCGCCATCCGGGCCGGCAAGTCGGCCCACCGCCAAGCTCAGACTGTATGAACTGGGGCGATGGCCGTATTTGTTGGCCGCATGTGATAAATCAGTGGAGTTTGGCCTTGCCGCCAATCTTATGCCGCGGCACGGATGCCGCTGGCTTCTTTGGCCGTGCCCACAAAATACAGCCGCACCCCCGGCCGTCGGCAAATGGTGGTAGATTGGCTGCCAAGCCTTCATCGGCTATGTTAGGAGCACTTGGGGCGGTTAGCTCAGTTGGTTAGAGCGCCGTGTTTACACCGCGGATGTCGGGGGTTCGAGTCCCTCACCGCCCAGTATCCTACTTTGTACAGTAGTACGTACACCTATACCATTGTGCAATTCCTCGATATTTGACGGGTTTTGCAATTCGGTTACACCGTCATACACGTCCAAACACGTGCCTACTGCTGCGGAAAATGCTGCGGTTTTTTCCGGGGCTACGGCCATGGCGAAGTGTTCGTCGGTAGTCATGCGATAAAAGCCGTCGGCAATGCGTTCTGTATGGCCTAACCAGGCGGCGCAAACGTGGCTTGGATATTTGTCCGCCAGTTCGGTGGCCCGCGTAGCCCGTAAGTTTTGCCAGAGTTTAGGCCACGGTTTAACGCCGGCCCGGAGAATGTATCGCTGGAATTGTGTTCGCAAATTGGCTTGGGCCGTGGCAATCGTCAAGACTTGCGTTGTGCCCGTCGGGGCTTGGTCAAAAACCGCTTGAAACAGCGGCTCCAACTCCGGAAACATCGGTACAATGCGGATGCCGCCGTCGTCATGGCCCTCCGTTTTGCTGGCACGGACGATAAACCGCTTGCCGGCAAAGTCAATATCGCTCCAAACCAGCGCCGCGGCTTCGGATGGAATTCGCAGCCCGCCCCAGCGGGCCAGGGCCACCAGCAATCGCCATTGTGGGCTAGGCATTTGCTCCATAACCTTGGCTACCGTATCCGCCGGAACAAAAACCCGCCGGGCCATGTTGCCAATCACGGCCCCCTTGATATGGGCAAATGGATTGACTTTCACAATGCCGCGTCGGATGGCCACTTCAAAAAAGTGTCGGCAATAACGGCAGCGCTTGTTGATTGTAGCCTTGGCCAGGCCGGCCCTAACCATATCAGACTTGTAGGCATCAGCATCCGCCGGCGAAACGTCGTCCATGCGCCTATCTTCGCCAACGAAACGTACCAGCCATACACGGGTTTGCCGTAAAATTGTCAACGTTGTTTCTTTTAGGTCAGCGCGTTGGGCAATGTACCCGTCGATAAACTCCGCCAGCAGCGGGGCAATCTGGTTGGATACCCGTGGCGGTACCAGCCCGGCAGCGGCAAGCCTGCCATGAATTTTATCATCCAGCCCGGCTACCCATTGTGCCGTTTGGCTATCCATGGCGGCGTTTATAACCTTGGCCGCCACCAGCCGCTCAATCCAAACTTGGGCTTGGGCCGCAGTTTCTTTCGTGCATTGCCCCAGCCGGATGGATTTACGTCCGTCGCCAATCACCACTTCGATACGCCAACCGCCATCAGCCTTAAATAACGATGCCATGGAATATCTCCTGTAAAAGTTGCCTATACCTTATACGATTGTATTGGCATAATGTTGCACTGTCAAGCATGTATTGGCGCGAATACGCCTAGCCGTGTATACGCCAATATGCCTTATGCTTGTCTACGGCTTGATTAAACGCCACCAGACGCATCGGATGCCACGGATGGCCCGACAAGCCGATTTAGCCCGCACCGGCTTAATGGCGCAGCGTTTCTGGCGTCAGGGGGGGCTTTGTTTTTGCTTACCACAAGTCATCTTCGCATTCTCCGCCATCATCCGGTTCAGAAGCGTTTTGGATGCCCGTAGACGCATCCGTGGCCGCAAACGGCTGGATACTCGGCTTGGCGTGCGGCAATTCAATGGCGCGGCGTTTACGGCGTATCTTTTGCGGTTTATCGTGCAGGCAGGGCAGTAGGCTTTGTATGCCCCGCTTTTGCTTGATATCACGGATGATTTTGCGCACCAGTTCCACCAGTGGCTCGGCTGGCCACCGCGTATTGGTGGATGAATCATTGTGCAAGTCCGCCAGCATTTTTTGCAACTTTGCCCGGTTGGCGGTGATTCTGTTGTCGATGGTTTCCAAAATTTTCATAATGGGTTCCTTTTCGTAATCAACCGTTTCGGTTCGTCGCCCGGCTTGGGAATGTTTGGCCCGGCCATTGCCCTTACCAGGGCTAAAATTTCAAGCATCATCCTCGTGTTGGCATCCAGCTTGGCTTCCAGCTTGTTCATAACAGTTTCCTCGCAATAGTTTCCAACTCTCCCACAGGCAGCAGGATAATCCGCTGGCGGCCCCCGTTGGCCGGGCGGGCAGGGCGGCCACGCACAAGCCGCCGTAGCGCAGCGGTGTGGATAAGCAGCGCGTCAGTGCCAATGACAAAAACCCAAAAATCCGCTGTTGTGGTGTTTAGGCCGCTTGGCCGGCTAGAACACTCCACCTCCACAGCCACCTTGCCGGTGGTGGCGGCAATCGTGTCATTTTTAACTTCCAAGGTTTTGAAAATCATCAAGTCGTAAGCCGCGTGTTGCCCCCAGGCTTTGTGTACGTGAAAGCCTTTGGCCGCCAGCCGGCGGGCCACTAAATTTTCGGCAGATTCGCCGACAAGTTTTTGCGTTTCCCAGCCGGCCTGTCCGCCCCTGTCCCGCGCCGGGAATTTACCAAAAACTGTTTCGCGGTTATTCACCACGGGAAGCCCCCCGAAAGTAATCCCTCACGCGCGCACGCGCACGCGAACACAAAACAACTTGAGCACCTTCGCGGTATTAAGCCTAAGGAACATATAAAAATCATGTTTTTTCCCTTATTTTTGCCGAAGGAGCTCATTTTTGTCGAAGGAGCTCAAGTTAAATGTGTTGGGGCTAAATGAGCGCCTTCGTGGGCGCCTTCGTAAGAACCGGGTAATCCCCATCGCCAACCAGCGCCAAAGCCGTCCTTGGTCGGGACGATTTTTAAGGCGTCTTTTGCCCGGCGAATCGTTGTCCAGGAGAACCCGGCCCCCTCGGCTTCGTCTCGGATTTCCGCCGCTGGTTTTGGGCCACCTCGCAGCAGGCTGGCCAACCAGTCCACCGCGCTGCCACGTTCTTCTGCATCAGGCCCGCGCCGGCCCGGCGAATCGCCCAGGGCGTCGTCGGCATCCTGCTCAATCGGCCCCACCCATCGAACAACAGGCGGATCTGAATCAATCCGGAAACTCCAGCCATCCACCCGTGGGCCAATGTTCGTTTTACCAAGGGTTAAAAGCATCAAGGTTTTGTCCGTGTCGTCCCGTGAAACGTGCCAAGAAATTCGGCACAAGCCTGTAAAGGCGCGGCTGCCAAGAACCAGGTCATCGGCAAAGCCACTACTCTGCTTCCGGTGGTGTGCAACAATCAGCACGGCGATATTTCGTCGTTGGGCCATATCAGCCAACGGCTGCAACACGGCCCGCGTTTCGTTATCACGGTGGGCATCAGTACCGGCCCCCAGGTAGGAACCGATAGGGTCGATTACCAGCAGCCGGCAATCGGGCACGGATTCAACCGCCTTTTCAATGGCCGGCAAGTCGGCCAGGGTA
Source organism: Planctomycetota bacterium (assembly GCA_021800165.1). Taxonomy (GTDB): domain Bacteria; phylum Planctomycetota; class Phycisphaerae; order WQYP01; family WQYP01; genus JABEVA01. The sequence continues at coordinate 13,813 of JAJYZF010000032.1, forward strand.
ATTCCAGCGGAAACTTTTTTCCCGTCGGACGTTGTAACATTCAACCCGGTAATGACGTGGCATTTTCTCAAATCGGCCCTAGCAGCGGCCAATCGCGGCACTAAAACCGTATCAGCCGGGTTTTCCGCATCGAGAAAAATCACACTTCCAACGTCGCTTGCCTCGCCATCCGGAAAGTCGCAACCCGTGCTTACCGCAGCGGCAACGGCACACCCAACCAGCGTTTTCCCAAGGCCAGGGCGGCTGGCCAGCAGCGTCAACATTCCTTTGGGTATCCGGTTTCGCCAAAGCCAATCAATCTGCTTTTGCTCCACGTCCGCAGCGCAAACCATCGAGGCCTCGCCATCCAAAGCGGGCGGTACTTCGGCCCGTGGCGGTACTTCGGCCCGTGGCGGCGTAAACTCCGGCGCGGTGGCAACCAGCTTGTCCAGGTCGGCTTTGGTTAGCTCCCAATCCTCATTGTTGGGAATCGCTTCGAGAAAATCACAAATATCGCCATGTTCCGGCAGGCCCGGCAGACAGACTTTGTGTACCTTGCACCCAAGCGGCTTTAGTATTTTCGCCACGTCCAAGGCGTATTGTTCGCCGGCGGCGTCGTTGTCGGGCCAAAGGTAAACAGCTTTGCCGGCCAGCGGCTTCCAGTCGCTTTTAGCCGCAGCTTTTGCCCCGTGGGCGGACGTGGTGGCCACAAACTCCATGCCCACCAACGCAGCGCAGGACTTTTCACCCTCGCACACGTGAACCGCTGCGGCTTCGGCCAGACTTGGCAGGCGGTACAGCGGCCAGAGGCCGGGCGGGTCGCCCGTAACCCAGCCGGTAGATTCGCGGTGAATTGGCCGAAAGACTTTTCCCTGCTTTTGGCCGTCCGGCGTTGGCAGGTTTATTCTCTGAACCGCAGCCATCGGCTCGCCGGCGGCATCTTGGTAAACCCAACAGGGCCCCAGCGTTGCACCAGGGCTATCCTGCTGCGCGCCCCAAAGCGCTGCCGCAGCGGCATCGGCCATTGTCTTATGCACAGCTTTGGTTTTTACCGCAGCCTTTGGCGTAGGCCGTGGCGTATGGCCATTGCCCGGCATCAGGTCTGCCAAGTGAAGCCCAAGGCGTTCGGTAATCTGCCCAGCGGAACATCCAGCATGGCATCGAAACAGAATTTTGCCGCCTTGGCCTTGGCCAACGCTTAGGCTGGCTTGTCTGTCATCGTGGGCAGGGCACAGGCATTGAAAATCGTTGCCAGACTTGCGCGGCTCTTTGCCGGTGGCGGCCTTGACTTTCTGTAAGACTTCAGATATGTTCACGGCAGTCTTCCTTTCAGCCGTCGGTTGCACGCAGACACGTAATCGGCGGCTTTTTTTTGCTTACATCGGTTTGATTGGTGTCGGCTGTAGGCTGCTGATGTACCGCACCACGTCCGCCTGCCGGAAACGGGCACAGCGGCCAATCTTAAGACGGGGTATGAACCCGCGTTCAATAAGCGTGTACGTGGTTCTCTGCGACACGTGGAGAAGTTTTGAAACCTGCCGCACGTCAAGCAATTCACCGGTATCCATTGCGTCCATTGTGGTATCCTTTCCAAAAATGGGCATCCGCCGCAACATGACAATGCGTTGCGCGTGCCTCTATATGTAGGCGCAGGGTGCAAAAAAATAGCACCTTGCATATTGGGTTTTAACCAATATCCATAAGGGTTTGGTGTCTTTGCGTTACTTATTCTTTAGTGGTTGGAATTGTGGCGGATTTCGTTATTTCATCCGCATCCACGGAGGGCTCGTTACACTTGTCCAGGCTTACCGTGCGGTGCCGGCCACGTTTTGACTTTTCACCATTGGGCTTATCGTCATCCCCGCTTATGGAAGCGCTATAGGCTTCCACTTTTTTCACCCAGTTGGTTAAGTTCTGCCGTGAAGTTTTAAGATATTCAGCCGCCTTGGTGTAGTTTTTTTTGAGGAAAATCCATATATTGTATGCCTCAATTTCTTTGTCGGATGGACGTGGCCGCTTCGGCTCCAGCAAATTCAACAGGTCAATCAAACAATCCAGAACGGTATGGTCGTTCTCCTTGGACGGGACGAATCCACGCACTTCACACTCGTCGCACAGCCATTTCCAGGGTACGCAATCGTCCATTCCTCTGTAGCCCAAACGTTTCCACGCACGCACCGCCGTTTTATAGAGATGTTCTGGCATCTGGTCGCGTAAAATTGTCAGGCACGGATTGAACCACGGCAATCGGTTGCCGTTAGTGCAGGTGTTTTCATCCCACGGTGGCCTGTACAAGCACTCCAGCAACTTTGGCTTGTCTTCCGTGTCTTTGATGTCCCAACTCACACTAACAATGAATTTTCGCAATTCGCTTAATTCGTTTAACATCGCGCCCACTCCAAAACATGCCACAACCGGCAGTAGTATATGCTACCCACGCCACAATTGCAAGTGTACGCAGTTCATCCTGTAACAATTGTCAATCAAGTTTTTGTGGAATTTTCCTTAATGAAATGCCCGCCCGTGGTGGCGTCCAATGCCGTGTTTGGCCTGTAAGGCGGCTTGCCACCAGGGACGCAACCTAGCCCTGTTTTCGCCAGCCGGTTGGGCATTGTGGCCGGCCCGTCAAGCGGCAGTATTGCATGGGTTTATGTCAAGTAAAATTTAGAAAAAAACTCTTATTTGCCGGTGGTGCCGGTGCCAATACTTCGGATTTACTCAATGTTTTGGAAGTATTGGCACCAGTCACCGCGTCACCAGCCTGTTAAGCAGCGCTTCCCGCCAGTGGAATTTCGGTTAAAAAAAATCTGGCTCGGTTCAGCCCTATCCGCAAGCCCCCCCCTGTTACTTCCAGGGCCAGGGCCGCCAGGTGGCCTAAGGCTGGCCCGTCATAGGCCGCCGGCGGCAATCGCCATGCGTCGGGAAGCCTGTCTATTCAGCCCACGTTTGGCCGTGGCCACAATGGCGGCTCGAATTTCATCCGGCAGCAGCGGCCAAGATTCTTTCACAAAGTTAAAATCGGCGTCAAATGCTGCGGATTCTGCTGCGGCCTGTTTTGAAATATGCGTTTTTGTTGGGGTTTTTGCTGGTAGTTCGGTTCCCTCACCGCCCAATACCTTGTTATCTACACGCCCCTTTTCCGGCGATGGCCCCATGGCCGCATGCATCGAACAACTCGGTGCACGGCCCGATTCATCCATCAGGCAATTCCATCGCCACAGGATACTTGCATGTGGCGGCTGAAATATGGATGATGATCGCCGATGGTAACGCTTGCCGAAAGAATTTCGGAATCAGAGCCTCGCCGACCTCGGCGATTGCCTGGCCCGTTTCGTGTCCCGGCAGTTCGGGATGCCGTCGCCGGAAAATCTGTTCATGGTGATCGTTTTACGAGGTCCTACCCCCAAGGTAGCACAGGCATTCCTGCCTGTGAGATGAACTACCCCGGCGCTGCGGCGCAGCCTCACCCGTCGGTCCCGACGGGATTTCGCGCGGTCGATGGGACCAGTGGCTTCGGCTTGTCGCAGAACGCGCTCAACATCAACGGTGCCAATACGTATCAGTTTGTGATGAGCAATCCGGTGGGGCGTCCCTGACAGGCGAGAACATTACGCCTCGACCAGGGTACGTGGTTTTATAACGGTGTCGCTGTGAAATGGATGCAAAATAAAGCCTGCGGGGCAGCCGTGGGGCGGGACAACGATGGGCCCAGAGCCATGGGGCTGCCGTCTGCACTCCGCAGGCCATTTCTGGCTATCTCAATGGCGGTGCTGGTCGTGGCCTCCATCGCGATGCCCGCAGGCCGGGCAATATACCGCGGCGCGGCGTGGATCGGACTGGTTAGCGCCACCGGAATGCCCCGCGATCTCAGGTCCACCTATGTGTGTTACGTAGTCTGGGGTGCCAGCGCCATGTGTGTGTGGCTTCTGGCCGTAATATGGCTGGCTCGCGAGGCTGGCGACTTCCCGCAGGCAACCGGTTGGCGGGCGTGGGGGAAGTGGCTTTCCACGGTTGGGTTCGTCCTGCTCGCGCTGGTGGCCTGCTTCGCATCGGCCCCGCCGGAACCAGCTTTTGGGCCGGTGTCGCTGGTATCCCCGCGGCTTTACGCGGGGCTGTTCGCCTGGGCCGTTGCGTCCGTGGTCGGGGCCGAGCTGGTGCTGGGGTGGCTGGCCGTTGGGCTGCTTGTTGTTTCCAGGCCGGGGCGGCGGACCTCTGGCGGAGTTGTTGTGGGCCTGCTGTTTGGCCTGGTTTGGTGGATCTGCCTGGGCGTGCCATGGTTCGCCGTCACTGGCTGGATGGGCTTGGGGCGGCGCGTATACTTGTGCTTATTGGGTCCACTGGCGTGGGCGCCGTACGGGTCGTCGTGGATGAAATTGTGGCTGTGGAGCCTCCCGCTGCTCCTTTGGGCACCTGGCCTGATCGTCCTGACGGAATACTGCCGCCGGGTGTGGCCGAGGGCCCCCGCGGTAGACGCGGCCAGGGCCCTCGCGGACGTCGTTGCCGTCGTACCTGCGGTTGTGCTGGCGTGCTGCTTCCCCTTCGGAGGGCGGTGGGTATTCCGCGCCCGCGAAATTGGGTGGAGCGAGGCGACACGCGCGCCGGCGGCCGAAATAACCAGGGGTAGCCGACAATTCGATGTGGTCTTTGGGGTGTGCCGCACCCCCGCACCTCGAGAAGTGATACGGCGACGTGATTAGTCCATCGAAATAGCGGCGGATTTAATGGGGCGCTGGCTTGCCCAAGGGCCGGCGGTAAAATGGACGACGTTCTGATGCTTGGGTGGCCGCAGCGGCGGCTGGCCTGAGATCAGAATTTTGGACGAGATTATGGTCGCGGCGAACGAAACATCTCCAGAGATCAAATTGGCTGGGAGGTATTGCCGCCGTGGAACCTTCGCTACTTCGGTTTCCCTTGTGGTTCAAAAAAATGTGGATAACGTCATACCCCTGGGCCGGCGCTTATCCCGGCCGCGCCGGGATGACGAATACAGCATCTTCCGCATGCAGCCGCTGGTGAATAATCTCTATCAAGGCATGAGCCTTGATCCCCTAATTAGCCTCTATTACGAACGTGCCCGCTGGTATTCGCCCAGTCTTGGTGTATGGGTAATCCAATACCCATTGCAATATATAAACGGCACGAATACGTATCAGCTTGTGATGGGGAATCCGGTGGATGCCGTGGATCCGAAGGGGCTTGGGTATGCAGTTGTGCTGGGCTCGTTGACGGGCCAAATCTCATGGGTGCCGGGCCCATCGCTGGTAATCCAGCCGCCTCCCGCCGCCGCTGGCGTGTGATACCTTTTTTTGATCAGGGCGGCGATCTTGTGAGTGCGTACCTTCGTTTTGTTCCCCCTGGATGGAGCCTTTCGTATGGTCGGCTGCAAAGAACCTCAGGCCGTGGGCGCCTTTCAGCGAGTCGCGTTTTGGGCGTCCAAAGCCCTCGCGGTTGCCTCGGTTTTGTCGACTATGGCGGGGCTGGGGTTGGCATGGTGTCGAATTGGATTTTGGCCGATCTACCCACCGCCTTTGCTGGCCGGCGCATTTACTGACTTTAATGGTTGGTCCGCGGCGGCCGCCTTTTTGATACCGGCATTGGCGGGGCTTCTGAGCATGGTGAGCGTTGCGGTTGATGTTCCGGTTAGGGCGGACTTGTGGTTCTGCCTACGGTGGGGCTTGCTTAGCCTGGCCGGCGCGGAGGTTTTTTGGTTCACGGAAACGGTGCTGGCACGCTGGCCGCGGTAAGCGGGCAGGGCTGGTGAAAAAGGCGGGGTCAACATGGAAGCCGAAAGTACAGGAGGTGGGCCGCTTGGCGGACACGCGTCATCGCTGTGGCTCGATATTGCAGGATGTTGCGTCACCATCGCGCCAATCTGCCTTTGGGCGTCTTCCGCGTGGTGGTGTGCTCAACCCGGTGGTGGATTTGAGTTCCTGCATCCGGGCATTTTTGCGTTGTGGAGATCCCGTGCGGTGGCCATAGGGATTCCCGTCGGCGCTGTCATTCTGGCTGGCCAGGCGCTGCTGCTGGTCCCATTGAATTCGGGAAAACGGCGCTGGCGCGGGATAGTCAAGCTGGCGGCGTTCGCGACAGCCTTCTGGATGGTGGCCGTTGTGGGCGGCGGTGTGTTGTCAAGGATGCTTAATTTGGCACCGGCCCCGGCCCGCTACGCGGAATTCTATCGCGAGTTTCGCGCGGAATGCCCCGGCCAGCCACCGCTGCTGCCGCTACAAAGACGGTAAGTTTTACGGTCGGCGTAACTTGGACAAGCCATTCGGAGAGGCCCGACATTGGGTCGGCAAATCGACATCTGATCGGGTGACGGGAGATTTTTATTGTTGATGCAACGCAGAGCGGGTCTATAATGGGCGACATTATGGTAACGTTGGATGAAACAGCTTCGGAGCTTTGGCCGCGTCGAATCTCGCGTGGCCGTTGCGTCACGGCGACACACCCCCAAGGTGGCACTGGCATTCCGCCAGCGGAGACCCAACGAGCTATACGCGGCCAAGTGGGCGGCATGCTGGCGTTGATGACGGACACGCCCGGCCCGCCGGTTGCGTGGGCCGTCGTGTTTTCTTTCTTGTTGCAGACTTTCGCCACCTTCGCGGTATGCACAAATGGGAAAGACCCCGGGCACGCGATCGGGGAGGAGGTGTGAGGGCATACCTTCACGTTTACGCGGGAATGGGTGCGTGAGCTTGGCGGCGCGCCGTCGACGGTGCCCCGCATGCTTGAGGGTGCCGCCCCGGCGAGCCTGACGGCTCCAGCTTGGGATCCAATGAAGTGAACGGTCAAATAGCGGAGAATGTGGCATGGCCATGTTGCACCGGATTGCGGCGGCGGCGAGTTGGGCCGTTTTCGGCACCATGGCGACGTGGCTGCTCCTAATGTGCGGTGGCCCTCCGAACGGCTTGGCTGAATTTGCTGCCCGGCTGCGTTCCATCGAGCCAAGGTGGCTCTGGTCCGCAGGCTGGCCCTTCGCTTGGTACGAGGTGCTATGCGTGTTGGTCCTGAGCCTCTGGTTGTCCAGCCGCCCTGCCGATCGTCCGGGTATGTATCGGGGCGGAGGCTTCTGGCTGGCCGTCTTGAACCCTTTTTGGCCTTGGCTGGTGGCGTTTGCGCTGATGGTGGCTGGCGTTCTGTGGCCGATCCGCCAATGAATAGCGCTGTTGAGGCTCCAACCACGCCGATTGTACAATACACCTATAGCGATCCCAGTGCCGGAATCGCGGCTTCGCCGGGAAAATGGGGCAGGTGGGCGGTGGAGCAGTAGAGCGCAATGAAGCAGGTGAATGGGCAGTATGGTCTACCCCGAAGGTACATTCTCGCCCTCGCTTTCCGGGGCCAGCCCCTATGGCCGATTGACACGCGTGGCCAAATGGACAATGGTATCGGGCGAAATCGCCTGCGGACTCGTGGTCGTGGTTCTGGGCCTCGTGCGCATGGATTTTTGGCCTGTGCGTCCGTTTCGGGCGGTACCAAGATTTGACGCCGCTTTCTGGTGGACAGCCACCGTCGCGCTCGGACTGGCGGGCACGGCACTGGCCTCGGCCCTGGCCCACATTTTATGCCGCGTGAAGGTTCCCGCTTCTCACCGGCTTTGTCTAAGGGTCGGGTTGCGGACGATATTGGCGACGGAGGTGATGCTCTTCGCCCGCGGTGTAATGGTGAATTGGCGGTGAGATAGCACCGCAGGTTGCGAAATCAGGGGTGGCTGCATGGCACGTAGCGATTTTCCATGGCCCGGGGTGGCTGAGGTGGTGTGCGCCGCCGCGACGGCTGTATATTTTTACGTTGCCAGCCCGTACCTGGCTCAAGTGATGAATGGTCCATTGAGTTCTCCCAGATTTTTCGCCTATTGGCGATGGTCGACTGCGGTGCAGGCACTCGCTCTGGGCAGCATCGCGCTCGCCGTTCAGCGCGGAGTATTGCTCTGGCCCAGGAATCGGGGATACCAGGCGGACCTGCTTAGGCTGGCAATTTTTGTTTCCGTTTATTGGGTATTACTGTCCGGGCTAGGCCCAGCCCTCTATGGCATGTCCAGAGTTTATCCGGATCGCATGTACACCGGCCCGCATGGTGGGCTGGCGGGGCCAGTGTGGGCAGAAAGGCACGAACGACGTGGTGGCAAAATAAAGGTGTTTACGAATGGCATCAAAGAAAAACATGGAAGCTGGCAGGGCCAATAGCGTATCGGTGTGGCGACTTTTTTTGGTGGCGCGATTAGGCGCGGCCGAACGGCGAACAGGAGGAAATGGTAATGCGGCGGTTCGCAAAGAATAACAGGGGCACGATACCTGTAAAAATGAACACCATGATCGTCAATCAGGCGACGGCTTCGCCAGGAACAGATGAGAGCAGAGCGTGCGAGTCCCAATTGGCCGCTCTCCCGAACAGCGTTGGGCCTACGGGGCTTCGGGAGATTTCGGCATCTCTGCCTCAACAGGAGATCTCAAGGAAGAGGGCACGTTGAAGGATTGGGCGGCGGCGTCCTCTGATGGCTTGTCAAACCGGGTTCTGGCGGTTAAAAGTTACCGGCATAGAAACGCCAATGCCCGTAAGGTCAGGTGTTGTGCAGTGGTTTTTCCGGTAGTTCCCGATGGTCGGGCGGACAGGCTTTAGGATGCTCCGTGCGTGAAGTTTATTCTCGTTGATCGCTTGCTTTCCGTGGAGCCGGCCCGGAGCATTAAAATGGCTAAGCAGGTCAGCATGGCGGAGGAATATCTGGCCGATCATTTTCCGCGTTTCCCGGTATTGCCGGGTGTGCTGATGTTGGAAGCGGCGGTCCAGGCGGCGGCATGGGTGGTACGGGAGTGGGATCAATTCCATCATTCGGTGATTGTGTTGCGGGGAGTGTGGGGTATTCGGTATGGGGCCTTTGTGGAGCCTGGGGCCACCCTTGTCGTGCAGGCGGATGTCATCAAGTTGGAATCCGGCAAAAGTGAGTTTAAAATTCGCGGCACGGTCAGTGATGCGGTGGCCATTCAGGGCCGAATTGAGCTGGCGCATCTGAATTTGACCGATCAGGATGCCGGATTGGCCGCTGTGGATGGTGCCATGGTCGCCGCAATGCGCAGTCAATGGCATGAGCTTTCGCGGCGCCTGGGAGTCTAAGGTAAATTTATTGGTGCGGATCACCCTCCCCAATCGTACCGGGGCTGTTGCGTGGACGAGTATTTTGGAGAAATTAGCCATGTCGATGTCGCAAGATGAAATCTTTGCCAAGGTGCGGGAAGTATTAACCAATGCCTTGGCGGTAGATGAAGCGGAAGTCACGCCTACGGCCCGCCTGACCGAGGATCTCGGTGCGGAATCGATTGATTATCTGGATATCACCTTTCAACTGGAAAAGACCTTTGCCATTAAAATTCCCAAAGGGGAACTTATTCCGGAAAGTCTTTTCAGCAATCCGGCCTATGTGAGCAATGGCCGCATGACTCCGCAGGGCATGACCGAACTCAAGAGCCGCATGCCGTTTGCGGATTTAAGCGAGTTTGAAAAAGATCCGGATGTCAATAAATTTCGCGATGTTTTCACGGTGCAAACTCTGGTCGATTACGTTAAAGCCAAGCTGGGTTGATGGTATTTTCGGTCCTAAATTGCCTTTTTGGTGCCTATATGTTAGGATGTCATTATGGCACTGATAAGCAGAACCAAACCGCGTAAAACCTCTCCCCGTAACTCTGGCCGTGGTCGCGCTGCGGTGAAGGCCCCGGCGCGGGCAACAAGGGGGCGTCCGCGCTCGTCATCGGCACCAGCGGCCAAGTCTACCGGGACGTCACCGACGGTGGCTGCGGCTAAGCCGGATAAGGCCTATCTGCGGGCGCTGGAATTTCTGCATTCGCATACCGATTACGAACGCATGAGGGTGGTGCGTTATAACACCACCACCTTTAATCTGGATCGCATGCGCCTGCTCCTGAAATATCTGGACAATCCGCATTTGCGGTTCAAAAGTGTGCATGTCGCGGGCACCAAAGGCAAAGGCAGTACCTGTACCATGGTGGCGGCGATGCTGCAAAGTGCAGGGTTTAAAACCGGTTTGTACACCAGTCCGCATCTGCTCAATATCCGTGAAAGGATTGTGATTGATGGGGAGATGGTCAGCACGCACGATCTGGTGCGGCTGGTTAAGAAGATCGAGCCGATTGTCCGAAAAATGAGCAACGATCCGCCCACCTTCTTTGAAATTTTAACGGCCATGGCGTTTTCCTATTTCGCGGATCAGAACGTGCAGATCGCTGTTATCGAGACGGGTTTGGGCGGCCGGCTGGATTCGACCAATGTCATTATGCCCGAAGTGACGGCCATCACGAATATCAGCCTGGATCACATGGCCATTCTGGGCAACACCGTGGCCCGCATCGCCGAGGAAAAAGCGGGAATCTTCAAAAAAGATATTCCCGCGTTGTCTTGCGATCAGCCGGCGGAGGTCAAGGCGGCTCTGGAAAAAATCGCCCGTCAGACCAAAGCCCCGTTGCACTTTGTGGGCAGCGATATTGAATTCTCCTATCGTTTTGAGATTACACGGCAGGCCGGGGCCTTGGTTCGCGTCACCCTTATTACCGAGCGTTCGCATTTTGAGCATGTCACCGTTCCGTTAATCGGTGAACATCAGGCCGTGAATTGTGGGCTGGCGCTGGCGATTCTCGATCGGCTCAAAGGTCGAGGCTTGGCCTTCGACGATCTTAAAGCATTGGAGGGATTGGAACGCGTGAAGCTCCCCGGCCGCATTGAGATGGTCTGGCCGAATCCGCGCGTGATCATTGATGGAGCTCACAACGCCGCCTCGGTGCAGGCCCTGTTTCGCGGCATCAGCCAATATATTGCCTATGACAGCATGGTGGTTATTTTTGGTTGCAATTCGGACAAGGACATTGACGGCATGTTGGAACAAGTTTCGCTGGGTGCCGACAAGGTTATCTTTACCCGAGCCCAAAATAATCCCAAGAGTGCCAGTCCTGAAGAACTTTCTTCGTTGTATGTGGAACGCTTTGGCAAAATGGCCCAGGTGGCCCAAAACTTCCAGGAGGCGATGTCGATTGCGACGCGGGCGATCACCCGTGAAGACCTGGTGACGGTAACGGGGTCATTTTATCTCATCGGAGAAGCCAAACGGCACTTCATGGAAACCGGCGCTGCAACGGGTGCATAAGCCGGCGTCGTCGTGTCTGGGCCACGGCGGCGGGAGTTGGGGAACAAATTGCCGGGTATCGTCTTGCGTAAGTTGTTCGAGCCAAGGGTCGTCGGCCAAGTGGTAATCGGCGTTTTTGGCTTTGGGGCACGGCAGGTGGTTGTAGCACCGCGACCGTGCCAAGTGCCTGATGTTTAAGCATCCTGAGACATTGCCGGTACTTCCGCCCAATCAATGTGCGTAAGGGAATTGTCATTTTGGTTTAAAAATGGCCGTCGAACCGGTTTTTGTGCCGATATTGGTGATCTTTTCGGCGTTGGGCATGAGGATTGCTTGCGAGCTACATGGAACTGGGTACAATTTCCGCCTTTGGTACCCTAGGCCAGTTGGAACTGGTCCTTGTGTAAAAAACAGGCGGTTGAGTTGGGTACTTTGTATAGGAGTTTATTCACCATGGGTTCATCCACCGCTCGCCGGGCCGCCATTGCGGCCATGACCAATTTTAAAACACTTGCGCCGCGCATTAATTACAAAACCACGCCCCTCCATGAGATCTACGCTTCCAATGTGTTTAGCGAAGAAGTGCAAAGGCAGCGTTTGCCCAAGCCGGTTTTTAAGAAACTCCAACAGACGATCAAAAAAGGTGTAGCCATTGATCCGGCCATTGCCGATGCGGTGGCCGTGGCCATGCGTGATTGGGCGATCGAAAAAGGAGCCACACACTACACGCATTTATTTTATCCCATGACCGGCATAACGGCGGAAAAGCACGACAGTTTTGTAGCACCGACGGAGAGTGGCGGGGCGGTTCTGGAATTTTCCGGCAAGGAACTCGTCAAGGGTGAACCGGATGCGTCGTCCTTCCCGTCCGGTGGCTTGCGGGCCACGTTTGAAGCCCGCGGTTACACCGCTTGGGATCCCACCTCGCCGGCTTACATTGCAGAAAACCCCAACGGTACCACGCTGGTCATTCCGACGGCGTTTTTCTCGTGGACGGGCGAAGCCTTGGATAAAAAGGTGCCGCTCCTGCGATCGATGGAGGCCCTGTCGCATCAGGCCATTCGTGTCCTGCGGCTTTTTGGAGATACCACCGCCAGCAAAGTCTTCACCACGGTCGGACCGGAACAGGAGTACTTCCTGATTGACAAAAATTTCTACTGGGCCCGCCCCGACCTGATCAACTGCGGCCGCACCCTTTTTGGCGCTAAACCGCCCAAAGGGCAGGAAATGGAAGATCAGTATTTCGCGGCTATTCCCGAACGTGTTCTAGCCTGCATGTTGGAAGTGGAACAGGAACTTTACAAGTTGGCGGTGCCGGTGAAAACCCGTCACAACGAAGTGGCACCTTCGCAATATGAAATTGCTCCAATTTTTGAAAACAGCAATCTGGCCCATGACCATCAAATGCTAACCATGGCCACCCTGACGAAAACCGCGGACAAATACGGCTTGGCGTGCCTGCTGCATGAAAAGCCGTTTGCGGGCGTGAACGGTTCGGGCAAGCACAACAATTGGTCGATGTCGACTGATACCGGCGAAAATTTGCTCAACCCTGGGGATACCCCACACGCCAATGCCCAATTTCTGGTCTTTTGTGCGGCGGTAATCCGGGCGGTCAACAAATATGCCGCATTGTTGCGTGTGGCCATTGCCTCGGCCGGCAATGATCATCGCTTGGGTGCCAATGAAGCTCCGCCGGCGATCATTTCCATTTACCTTGGCGATCAATTGCAGGATATTATGGACCAGATCGAAGGCGGTGGTGCCAAGTCCAGCAAACAGGGCGGACATATGGAGGTCGGCGTTACCGTGTTGCCGAAGATCCCGCGCGAGGCTGGCGATCGCAACCGTACTTCTCCCTTTGCTTTTACGGGCAATAAGTTTGAATTCCGCGCGGTTTCCGCCAATCAATCGATTGCCGGACCGAATACCGTGCTCAACACCATTGTCGCCGAATCCCTGGACTACGTCGCCACCAAGCTGGAGGCGGATAAAGCCGCCGGCAAAGACTTTAACAAGTCGGTGCAGAAGTTGCTCTCGGATATGATCAAGGAAAACAAGCAGGTGATTTTCAACGGCGACAACTATACCGCCGAATGGCATAAGGAAGCGGAAAAACGCGGCTTGCCGAATTTCAAAACCACGGTGGATGCCATGCCGGCCCTCATCACAAAGGAATCCGTTGCGCTGTTTACCAAGTACAAGGTGCTCAACGAAAAGGAACTCCACAGCCGGTACGAAATTTATCTGGAAAATTACAACAAAACCGTGACCATTGAAGCCCAGATGACCGCGACGATGGCCCGTACCATGATTATTCCCGCCGGGTTCAAATACCAGCAGGAGGTTGCCGCATCAATCACCGCCGCCAAGGAAGCCGGCATGACCAAAGCGGCGCTTGCGGATCAGGAATCCTTGCTGGCTGATATCACCGCCACGGTCAGTTCACTGCAAAAGACCACGGCCGCTTTGGCCCATGCTCTGGAGCATCATAACAGCGGCGATGCGATGGCTCATGCCAAGTATTGCAAAGGCACGGTGATTCCGGCAATGAATGCCGTACGTGCGGCCGGTGATAAACTGGAAATGCTTATTTCCGATGATGAATGGCCGCTGCCGACCTACCGGGAAATGTTATTCATTAAATGATCGCCATTGCCGCCGGGGCTTGCTGATTTTTCCGGGGCCGTATCCTTAAAAAAGATGCGGCCCCTATTTATTGCCACCCAGTTGAAACAGCCAGTTGATAATCAGCAGCGGCACGCCGATGCAGAGCATGGTATCGGCCAGATTAAAATCAAAAGGCCAATGGGTGAGCAGGATAAAATCCCGAACGCGGCCGTGGTTGAAGAGGCGATCATACAAATTGCCCATGGCCCCGGCTAGAATCAGCCCCAGTGCCACATGAATGATCCATTGCCCCCGCCAGGAACTCATGAACACATACACCACAAAAGCCATGGCCACCAAACTAATTAAAATAAACAAGATAGCCAATCCCTGCCCAATGCCGAAGACCGCGCCATTGTTGAGGGTGGTTTCCAGCGTGAGAATATGCGGAATCAAGACTTCTACTTTGGAACCCGGACCGTAACCGAGAAAGGCAAATGCCGCGTGTTTGGACCACAGATCAGCAATCAAGCCTCCGATCGCCACGAGTAAGAATCGCAGCCACGCTGCTGGGGAAAACATGGCTGGTTCCAGGGAACTCTCATGTTTGGCAAAGACCTCGGTGCCACTATTGTTAGAGTCGTCGGTCGTTGCCGCCGATGGCGTTGATTCTGCGGGTTTGTTCATAGCCATTGATTCACCACGGCATGATTGTAGTCAAAATACCCATCGCTATCCAATGCGTCGGGGGAATTAATGTCAGGGTGACATTTCTATTTCGGTTAGCAGGGTGACATTTCTACTTCTTGACAACAAATATCATCCGCCAAGAGTTGAACCCGCGGGCATGATGCCCTAAAGTCTGCATCTTGGCCAGATGGCCATGCACAGGGTGCGTATCGGCGGCAATGGAATGGCGGCGGCCTGTTAAAATGAACTGGGCGTCGCAGCCGGGTTAGAGGTTAAGATCATGGACATGCATGCGGTATGGTGGCTTTTAGAAGTAGCCGGAGCGTCGTTGTTAGGCGGCGTGGTTGGCGCGATCAGCGGCCTGGGCGGTGGCATTGTGATTGTGCCGGTGCTGACTATTTTTCTTGGGATGCCCATTATCGACGCCATTGGTGCCAGTATTGTCTCGGTCATTGCGGTATCCAGCGCCGCCGGATCGGTGTATGTAAAAGACCATGTTACCAATGTGCGCATTGCCATGTTCTTGGAGCTTTCCACCGCCAGCGGTGCGGTGGTGGGTGCCGCCGTGCTGGCACCCATGCTCAACGCTCAGGTTCTTTCGGTCACTTTTGGACTGATGCTGCTGGTGTCCTTAATCCCGGTACTGGCGAACATAGGCGAGGAACTTCCGGCCAACATCCGCAATGATCGCATGGCCAACGGGCTGAAATTAAATGGTTCCTATTTTGATAAATTGCTCAAGCGCGAGGTGATGTACAACTGCGCCCATGTTCCGCCGGCAATGGGTGTCATGGCCCTTGCCGGCATTATGGCTGGGATATTGGGCATCGGCGCTGGCGTGCTCAAGGTGTTGGCCATGGAAATTTTCATGCGTATGCCGGCCAAGGTTTCCACGGCCACCAGCAACTTTATGATTGGGGTTACGGCGGCTGCGGCGGCTGGAGTTTATCTGCGGCGGGGCGTTGTGCTGCCGTTTCTGGTGGTACCGGTGGCGGCGGCGGTGCTGGTGGGGGCGATGTTGGGTACCAAGCTCATGGAGCACATGTCCAACAACCACGTCAAAAAGATATTTGCCGTGGCCCTGGGCGTTGTCGGTCTGGAAATGCTGTTGCGTGGCCTGGGAGTCAATTTTTAATAGCCGGCGGCCACGCCCTGAAAAAATGGAGAACTATATGGAAGCCAACATGAAACCCCTCGACGAACGTCCCGAGGGTTCACCCGAGGTGACCAACGAATTTGTCATTCAAGATGTTTCCGGCTGGGTGTTGCGCATTGGCGTGGCGGTAAGTGTGGCCGTGATGATACTGGGTCTGGCACTGAGCTTTGCTCGCCACCCGCCGAAGGTTAAGTTTATGGAATCAACGCGCTTTCAGGCCAACCCGGCGATGATCTGGCATGGCGTAATCCATGGGCATGGCGTGGAAATCATTGAGCTGGGTATATTTCTGCTGGTGCTTACCCCCATTATGCGGGTGGCGATGTCGGTGATTCTGTTTGCGTTTTACGACCATGACTGGCTCTATACGCTCGTCACGCTGGGGGTGCTGCTGTTAACGCTGGCCTCGTTATTGTTTCTGCGTTAAAGCTCAATGTGCGACTTGACGGTGCGAACCGGTGCCGACGGAAATTTCCAATCGCCATACGGATGGCTATGGGTACGGGGTGTGATCTCAGGACGAGCCGCGGGCACCAAACTATGGTGTTAAACTTTCTGTAACCGGGCGGTGGGTGGGGGCAGGAACCATCAAACGAAAAACCGTATATAATGGCCGGGCGTCGGAAACTTGGCCGCGGCGTGTGAAAGATGGATGATGACTATGCCGGAAAAAATAACCGATTTACTTCAGCAGCGCTCCGGGGAGCAATATGAACTGCATACGGATTACATCAATCCTGTATTTGTGAAGATGCTGAAAACCATCGGCTTTGACAAAAATTATATTCGCGGCGAAGGCTGCTATTTGTGGGATGCCCAGGGCAATAAGTATTTGGATATGCTTACCGGATGGGGCGTGTTTATGCTGGGGCGAAATCACCCCAAGATACGGGCGATGTTGAAGGATCTGCTCGACTCTGCGAGTCCCAACCTGGTGCGCATGGAATGCAGTTTGCTTAGCGGATTGGCGGCTGAAGCATTGGTACGGCATACACCGGAAGGGCTTTCTCGGGTATTTTTCACCAATAGCGGTGCGGAAACGGTGGAAACCGCGATTAAATTTGCCCGGGCCAATACCGGGCGCAGCGGTCTTGTCTATTGCGACCATGCGTTTCATGGATTAACCACGGGTGCATTAGCGCTTAATGGTGCCGATTTTTTCCGCCAACGGTTTGGCCCGCTGCTTCCAGATACTCAGGCCATTCCTTTTAATGATCTGGCCTCGCTGGAGCAGGCTCTGGCGAAAGAAAATGTGGCCGCTTTTATTCTGGAGCCCATTCAGGGCAAAACCTGCGAGTTGGTGCGCGATGGTTACCTGGCTGAAGCGCAGCGTTTGTGCAACCGGGCCGGCACGCTGCTGGTGATCGATGAGGTGCAATCGGGGCTGGGCCGCACCGGCAAGTGGTTTTGTTTTCAGCACTGGCCCGGGGTGGAGCCGGATATTATTTGCACGGCCAAAGGATTGTCGGGTGGATTTGTGCCGGTGGGAGCGGTGATTACCCGGCCGGGCATTATGGATTCGGTTTTTAATTCGCTGGAGCGCTGCGTGGTCCATTCCAACACGTTTGGACAAAACGACATGGCCATGGCGGCGGCTTTGGGCAGTATTCGTGTGATTGAAGAGGAGAAACTGGTCGAAAATGCGCAAGAGCTGGGGCAATACACTATTTCACGATTGACCGAGATCGGAAAAACCTGTCCGTTTGTAACCGAGGTGCGCGGCAAAGGCCTGATGTTCGGCATCGATTTTGCCCGACCCAAAGAATCCCTTAAACTCAAATTGGCGTGGGATACCCTGCACAAACTCAATTTTGGTGTGTTCGGACAGATGATCATCATTCCGCTGCTCAACAAGCATCATATTCTTACGCAAGTGGCGGGGTATCATACCGAGGTGATTAAATTTTTACCCCCGCTGGTGGCGACACGCGCCGATATGGACTGGTTTTTGACGGCCATGGAAGATGTATTGGCCGATACCCAGCGGGTGCCGGGTGCGGCTTGGAATACCGTGTTTAACCTGGCAAAAAATGCGGTAACCGCATGACAAGGAAAGGGGATAGCGGACAATCGGGAATAAGCACCCCGACGGTGCGGCCGTCGCGGTGGTGTGGTATCGCGGCCCATCGTCCGCTACCTGGGTAAATATGGGGCCAATTCAGCGCGTGATTATCCGGGATGCGGTGATGAGCGTGGTGCGCCATCCGCGTCTGACGTTGGTTATTGCGGCCATCTTGCTGCTGGTTGGAACTGGGCTGGCCTGGACGCACCTGACGATCTCGACGGATCAAAACAAACTTTTCTCCGCCAAGGTACCATTTTTTCATCAATATCTGGAATTTATCCGGGAATTTCCAGAAAATGAGGCGGTGTACATCACACTCCAGGCCCGGAATCAGGATCATCCGCCATCCACTCGGCAATGGATTCAATGTGCCAATGCGGTGGCCCAGCGCGTTGCCGGACTCCATCAATACGTGAATTCCGTGGACAGCCACGTTCCTTTGAAACAATTGGGCCGACAAGCACTTTTGTTTGCTGACTGGCCGCTGGTTAAAAAGGCGGCCGCGCAATCGAACGCGTTTGCGGTACTGGGACAACTCTGGGGCCAAAAGCCGAATATGGCGGAGCGGCTGTTGGGTTCGTCGCGTCTGGAACGGTTTTTACGTTTGGCCGCGGAACAAACACCCAGTACCGAGGCGGCCAAATTGCTGGTACCCATGATGGAGAGCCTGCGGGCGAGCCTGCAGTCGCCGGCGACAAGAGCATCGGCGCGGCGCTTCGGCCTGGCGAATTTGTCGCGTCTGATCGGTGGGGCGCGAACCGACCCCAGTGCGTGGGGCTATTATTATTTTCCCGAAGCCAACAATTCATCACGCTACTTACTGGTGATCCGGGTGTATCCCCACTTTACCTACGATTCGCTGGCAGCTATTTCCACGCCGCTAACCCATATTGATGCGGCTATAAAATCAGCGGCCCAACCATACGCGGCAGAGTTTACCGTTGGCCTGACCGGTCGGGCGGTGCTATCGTCGGCGGAAATGAAAATTACCACTCACGATACCGACCTCGCGGAAGTGGTGGCCATGTTAACGGTGTTGGCGGGTTTGATTTTGATGCTGCGATCGGTGTGGTTGGCTATGGCGGCGAGTGTGTCGCTGGCGGTGGCCATCGGTTGGACTTTTGGGTACGCCACGCTGGCGGTAGGACAACTCAATTTACTCTCGACGGTATTTGTCATCGCGTTGATCGGCATCGGTATGGATTATTTGATTCAAATTGTCATTCGCTATCGGCGCGAGGTGCGTCGCTATCAGCGGCCGCTGGCGGTTTGGGTACGTGTATTTCGGTATACCGGGCCGCCGGTGATTACAGCCTGCCTGGGCGCGGCCGGTGCGTTTTGGGTTGCCAATCTGACGGCATTCCGAGGGGCTGCGGAGTTGGGGGTTATTGCGGGCGGGGGCTTGCTGCTGTGTTTATTGGCCGGTTACACGGTCTTACCGGCGCTGCTGGTGTTGTTTCCACCGAAATTCAAGCCGGTACACGCAGCCGCACGTTATCCGGCCAGTCGCGCGTTTAAGCGCAGTAAATGGTTGCGGTTTTCAGGATTAATTGTCTGGTTGGCACTGCTTTTTGCCTTGCTGCCGTGGGCTATTCGGCTGCGGTTTGATCCAAATCTGTTGGATTTACAGGCCCGGGGCCTGGAATGTGTCAAACTGGTGAAGAAATTACCGACTTGGTCGGCGGTGTTGCTCTCGAAGCAGCTTTCCAACTTAAAGCCGGTAAACCGCCGTCTGGTCAAGGCCGCAAGTTTTGCTGGTTCGCCGATCCTTTCAGTGAGCAGCCTGCTCGACGCCCAGGCCAAGCAGCAATATCTGGATCAGCACGGGGCGGCGATCGGGGGTATTCGCTGGAGCACTCCACATCCGCTCACCGCGGCGGATCTTTCCGCGGTCGCGGCTGCGGCATCGCAACTGGCGACGGTGTGGTCCAAGGGCGATCCGGCGATGAATGGTTCCTTGAAGAAATCCGCGGGCATTGTGGTTACCGATTTGCATCAATTCGTGACTTTAGTGGATCGAGCCTCCGCAGTCCGCCGCGCTCGGCAGGCCCATCGCGTAAGCCAATGGCAACGGAACTTTGCCGCCCAGATTCAGCTCATCGCCCAGACGTTGTGTCCGGGTCCGCTGAATCTGGCGGAGATTCCCGCATCCCTACGCCGACATTATGTAAGTAAAACAGGCATTTACGCTCTGTACATTCAACCACGATTTAATTTATGGCGGCAGCACAACTTGCGGGAATTTGTGCATGTGCTCCAAGGAGTTCATGGGCGGGACGGACTGGTTCCCCCCGGCATGGACTTAACCGGTATCGCCCCGCAGATCTACGATTCCACCCGGGCCATTCGCGACGCATTTATCAAGGCTACCGTTTATGCGCTGATTCTGGTGGTGATTCTGGTGTTTTTAGACATGCGCCGCATCGGCCAGACGCTGGTGACCATCAGTGTACTGGGGTTGGGGCTGCCGATGTTGGCCTGTCTGATGGGCGTGTTGCATATCGACTGGAACTTCGCG
Source organism: Planctomycetota bacterium (assembly GCA_021800165.1). Lineage (GTDB taxonomy): Bacteria > Planctomycetota > Phycisphaerae > WQYP01 > WQYP01 > JABEVA01. The sequence goes on from JAJYZF010000032.1 coordinate 33,965, forward strand.
AATTTTTTTGGCCTGCCCATTTTAATCGGTGCGGGACATGAATATGGTGTTTTTATGGTGCATCGGTACCGCGAAGCGGTGGGTAATCCGCGGCGTGTGTGGCGATTTTGGGATGTCAGTGAGCGGGCCTTGTTGATGTGCGGATTTGTTACGTGCAGCAGTTTTGGTTTTTTAGCCCTGGGCCGCGACCGTGGTATTGCCAGCCTGGGGTTGGTGATGGCTTTGGGTATCGGCTGCATTTATATGGCGGCGGAATTTGTGCTGCGGCCTTTGCTGCAATGGAAGCTCGAGCACAACATGGTGGTGGCCGCTCCGGAAGACTCTGGCGATGAGGACGCATAATGGCCGCACCGGTTGCAATCTGGCTTTCAGGGCGGGAGGTGGTTGGTCAAGCCGATTCCTATCCGCTCTTGGGTCCCCAGACCCAGGAGCAAATTGCGGTGGTCTCACAGGCCTCGCGCCAGGAGTTGGCGGATGCCGTCGCCGCGATGGCCGACGTGATGCCGGTGGCCCGGCAACTCGGTTCCCATGTGCGCTTTGCGTGGTGTCGCAGCATTTACGAACAGCTTGGACAACGTGCCGACGAGTTTGCCCGGTGCATCACACTCGAAAGCGGCAAGCCACTCAAGCTCGCCGAGGCGGAGGTGGCCCGAGCCTTGACAACATTCCGTCTGGCCATGGAGGAAAGCACACGGATGGCCGGAGTTCAACTCCCGGCGGATGCCGAGCTGAAATTTGCCGGATACCGCGCAGTGGCCCAGAGGGTGCCGGTAGGACCTTGCCTGTTTATCACGCCATTTAATTTTCCGTTGAATCTGGTGGCGCACAAGGTGGCTCCAGCACTCGCCTGTGGCTGCCCTTTTATCGTCAAACCGTCGGAGCGCACGCCCATGACGGCGCACCTGTTGGGCGAGCTGCTTAGCGGGGCCAAACTACCCGCGGGTTATTGGCATATTTTGCCTTGCCGACGTGAGGATTTGGATGTTCTGCTGGCGGATGATCGGATCTGCCTGATGTCCTTTACCGGTTCTGCTCCGGTGGGATGGAAATTGAAGGCCCAGGCCGGCAAGAAGCGGGTGCTCCTGGAACTTGGCAATAACAGTGCCGTGGTGGTGGAGCCAGAGACCAACCTGCCGGATGCGGTGGGGCGAATTGTGCCCGCGGCATTTGGTTTTGCCGGGCAGAGTTGCATCAGCGTGCAACGCATATTTTTGCACGAATCCATCGCAGCGCAAGCCGGCGGGATGCTGGTGGAAAAAACGCGGCAGCTCAAACTTCGCGACAACATGGTGGACACCGATGTGGTGGGGCCGATGATTGACCGCGCCGCGGCGATACGTATCGAAGAATGGGTGAATGACGCGGTGCGGCGGGGGGCCGTTCTCTTATGCGGCGGTCGGCGGGAGGAGAGCTTCTATCACCCCACTTTGCTCACCAATGTCGCCCCGGAATCTCCGCTGATCAGCCAGGAGGCGTTCGGGCCGGTGGCGGAGATTGAAACCTACCATGACTTTGAGGAGGCCCTCGATCGTGTTAACCATACGAGATTCGGGCTCCAGGCTGGTGTCTTCACCGCTAGCCTGGCCAAAGCCCGGCGGGCCTTTGAAGTGCTGGATATGGGTGCCATCATCATCAATGACGTGCCCACGACAAGAATTGACGCTTTGCCATACGGGGGCGTAAAAGATTCCGGATTGGGACGCGAGGGGGTGCGATTTGCCATTGAACATTTCACAGAGTATAAAGTCTTGTTGGAGCGTATGATCAAGTGACCGTGATGGGCATAGAGCCGCAAAATCGAGGTACGTGGCGATGTTGAAAAGAAGCTCCCGTGGCTTTGCTGCCCGCACGTGGGTAACCATGATTTTGTGGCTCTGCTGGGGGATGGCGGGGGCTAACCACGCGCAAGCTCTCGTGCTCGGCACGCTCTCGGCCACCGCTGCCCCATCGCGGGATTTGCCGCAGGGTATGGCGGATTTAACTTCGGAGGTTTATGCCAGGAGGCAGGCGGGCAGCCGATTGATTCAGTTGGCGGAAATGAGGATGATCCGGGGATTGCTGGAGGTTCGCGGTAAGCAAAGCGGCCAGGCCGTGCGACAATTACTCGCCGGTCAGAGAGATCTCGTGAGTTGGACACCGACCTTGCTGCGCTTGCCGCTGGCCAAGCGTTTGGCCTTGATGCACTGGGCTGTTTCCCGCCATCAGCTTTCGATTTTGGCGGCGGCTGTTTCCCCGCGGGCCAGCGTTCGCCAACTGGCGGCGCGGGCGTTGGCCGGTGTAGCCGACGACACGGTGAACCTGGTTTTGCGGATGCTCCTCAACGATAAAAATATGGCGGTGCGTATCACGACGATGGATGTACTCTGGAAGCGTCGCCCTACACCAGCGCTGCTGCGCTCGGTATGGCGGCGTGCCATCGTCCTGGGGCCGCAGCATCCGGGGCTCGCCGGATTTCCAGCATCAGTCGTGAAGTTCCACGGTCGAATGATCCGGATTTTCGGCCCCATGATGATGGTTACCGATGCGGGGCCGTGGTGGGGCGTGCAGGATGGTCCGCTGGCGTGCCAACTTTTATGCCACTGGGGCCCGTTGGCCCCGGAGTCCACGAGTTTAGTCGTGCGTTATTTAGCGCGTACGTGTCGGCGGGCGCTGGCCCATCCCGGTCAAGCCGGCTTGCACTTAATGCCTTGGCAGATCAAGGCTTTCCGAGAAGCGGCCCTGCTGAATCCGCGGCGGGTTGCGCCGTATTTGCTGTACCTGGTGCATAGGCCCTTACCGGCGGATATCGACCGTCTTAATTTTAACGGTCTGCTGATGGCCAAAGGGCACTTTGCCTCGAATCGAACATTGCCGTTGGAAATGTTGGTATGGCTGGCGCACCAAAAAATCACGGCCTATCATTTATCGATCTTCACCGTGGAGCTTAATGGAGGCATCCCGATTTTAACCTCCGGCGGTAAAGCGCAGGAAGGGCAAGACATTCAGCGTATTACGCGTTGGTTTGCTGCCCAGGGCATTCATGCCGCCACGCCTGCCAAGTTCGAAAAAAAAGGAGGTCTCGGTGGTTTACGGCCGACCTTAGGCACTGGGTCCGTGCAGCGCGGGACAAGGCTTTCATTGCGTCAATCGCAAAGGCTGGTGATGGCTGAGGGGGAATTTTGGCACGGCCTAAAAGCGCTGGCATCCGGGGTGGTCCCTGTTCGCCAGGCCGCTGTTGAACAAATCCAGCGGGCCTTGGTCACGATGACGACCGATTTGATCCGTCTTGCGCCAATGAGCCATCCACGCCGTGTGGCGCATTTACTGCGCTACCAGCGCAAGCTGACTACGTTGGCCACGATGATCATGCGTGCGCCGTCATCCCGGCGGCCGTCCTTGGTGCGTTGGGCTTTCTCACCTGCGATGTGGCCACGACTTGGGCAAATATGCTCAAATAGTGTCGCGCAGCGGGTGGCAACGGGTGAGTGGTTGGGGGCCACAGCAGGTTCGAACGCCCGGTGGATTTTGCAGCGGTTGCTGACCGATCGTTCGGTGGTGGTGCGTATCACCGCGATGGATGGTTTATGGAACTGCCGCCCGTCTCCAGAGGAAATAGCTGCGGTGTGGCAAATGGCCGTGGGCCTGCATTCTCCAGCGCTGACTGCGGTATTTCGCGGACACACATTAACGCCGCCTGTGCGTCCTGAACCTTCATTCTTGTACGCGGCGACGCCAGCTATGCAATTGTTGCACCACTGGAATGTCTCGTCTCAAGCCCTGAATAAGACCGTTGTCGCCTATTTGAAATCCCTTTGCGCCAGCCGGCACAAAAGCCTCCGGGTGATCCAGACTCATTTTATTCACTTTTTAAGGCGGTTGCATTCTCTTCAGCCGGCACCTTATTTATTGTACCTGGCTCATCGACCGCGAAAACCGGGTCCCGCCACCGTGTATCAGGGGCATCTGGTAGAGTCTTCCAATCGGACCTTGCCACTGGCTTGTCTGGCGACTTTGGCGGGGAAGAAGCCGACGAGTTATCATCTGATTTTCAGTGCGGGCCGCTGGTGGGCGGACACTCTCGCCCAAGAGAATGAAGACCTGAAAAGAATCACAGCGTGGTACGAAGCCCATGGTATTCATGCCGGCCATTCTTGATCGCATGGGTGCGTATGGCTCGGTCGACCCGATGGGATGTCTATGGAATATCAGGTTCATACCGAAGGGGGGTACCGGGGATTGCCTTAACTCGACTTTTGTCATTTTGGCGTGTTCACGCGGCGCGGCTCAGGTAGTTCAGCAGGCCAAAGCCAACCCTACGGCCGCTTGATTGCCGACAACATAAACTGATAATAATTCCCCAAGCCATTAATCGAAAGGAATACTCCATGGATTTAACCGCACAAGCCTCACGCCGTGGCCTGTGGTTTGCAACGGTACGCACGCATTTGCCGGAGGTTTTTAATGAGGATGGCTCCGGCAAAATCCCGCAGTTTAACCCTCCATATAGAGAGCCGATTTGGATTCTTCCAGCGTTGTACACGGGTGCCCAGGAATATATTGATCTGGCCAACAGGATTGTGGCTCGCTACAACGATGCCCCGGGATCGATTCGCCCACATGAGTCGGGCGTCCATTGCGGGCGGGATTTTAATATCTTTCAATCCAATCATCTAGCCAACATGCTCCACCGGTTTGGTCATCTGGCTACGCCGGCTGCGCGCGCGGTCATGGAATGGCATACCCGCCTGGTGTTTCGCACGGTCGGCGGCTCACGCCAGAGCGATTTCAAATTTCACGGTGCCAATGACAACATGCCCATGCTGGCGACCGTTGGGCATATTTTGGGCGGCGAAGCCTTAAACGATCGAGCCGCCATTGACCATGGCGTGTGGATGCTCAATCAGTTTCGACGGTTGCTCTCACGTTCCGCCTGGGCGTCGGAATTCAACAGTTCCACGTACTCCGCGGTTACGCTTTCCGGCGCTGCCAAAATCGCCACGGGTTCCCACGACCCGGAAATTCGTAAGCTGGCCCGCCAGATTGAAGAGCGACTGTGGGCGGAAGTGATTTTGCACTTTCATCCGCCAACCCGGCAACAGGCGGGACCGCAGTCGCGGGCCTATTGCATTGACATGGCCGGCCACACCCATTCCCTGCAAATGCTGCTCTGGCTGGTTTTTGGCCAGGCGGTCAGTGGACGCGATCCGATGAAGAGCTATTTTGCACCCGATGGCACCGAGGTCATTCATTTCGAGGGCAACTATTTTCAGAGCATTGCCGAGTATTGCGAATTCTTGGAACCGGAATTTCACGTTCCGGACCAGCTCGCCGCGCTGATGACCACGCGAACCTATCCGGCCATTCTGCATGGACGTTCTGAAGCGATGGGGCGTTTCGATGAACAGGCGTCGCAGTACCAAACCACCACATATATGGAAGAAGCATTTTCATTGGGCAGTGTGAATACTCCCATGGGTGGCGGCGAGCAAACCATGAGCGCGTATCTCACCTACAAACGCCGACCAGAAGTAACCTCCTTTCGTGACGGGGGCATCGCTTTTGTTCGCTACCTTGCGGGCAACGCGGAATATGGTGCCTTTGAGAAATCTGTAGATGGTGCGTATGCCAACGAAAGATTTGTTCCCAACCTGGGGTGGTTGTACACACTACAGAAGAAAAATACGGTTTTGGTGCTATGTACGCCCAATCTTAAGAGGCAAGCCGAAGTTCCGACGGAATTTCTTCGCTTGTCGCTGATCTTTCCCGCGCACTTCGGTACCATTACCCGCAGCATCATCGGTGCCCAACCCTCTGTCTCCGGAGCGGTGGGGCAAAGCGAAAGCGTGGTATGCGCCTCGGTAGAGGCCGGCGAAGTGTACATTCATGTGCAACCCCTGCTGCCGACCCTGTTGCCTCGCCCCGCGGCAGTTCGCTTTTCCCGCAGTAACCAATACCAAATATTGGAACTCATCAACTATCAAGGACCACCCAGGACGTTCACACAGCAAGACCTCTCGCGCATCGTCAACGGATGCGTGATGACCGTATCCGACCGAAAAGCCGAATCATCGCTGGAGGACTTTCACCGGAGACTTTCGCGATGTACCGTGACCGACTATATCAGCGCGAGGCATCGGTACTTTCTTTACCAACGGCAGGATGTTGAACTGGAGGTTGTCTTGACGATGGATCCGTTTGGTGTGCAGACCGAGGCCATCAATGGCCGTCATCGACCGATACCTGTCTTTGAATCCAATCAGGTTGATGTAAAGAATCTGCCTTGGATGACAGGGCCTGTTGCGTCGAATAAGCCGCATTTTCCATGGGGTGACAACATGACGCAGTTGCCATGGACAAACTGGTGGCTGATCGGATCCCGTGGTTTACCCACAGAGCCTCCTTACAGCGCTGTAAGCCAGGGCGCTGATCCTATCAACAAAAAGCCGCTGTAACGCGCTCGCCCGGCACATCAATTCAAAGACCGTCGGCGAACCGAAGGGGCGCAGATGTGGCGTGTGGGGCCGGCTGACGGCGTGGTGCATACTCCGGTACTGAAATTCAAGACCCGCACCCCGCCCGCCACGGCGGTTTGCCGCTTTCGTTTCTGGGCTTCAGCGATGGTACAGAACCGGATTAAGGTGCGTTGTCACTGGTTCTCCGATGACCGCCCCGGGCATCCACGTGTCCCAGTCCGCCTGCTGATTTTTGTTCCGCGGCTGAGTCAGGCGTATACCATCTTCCATATAGATCACGGTCATCACGTTGCGCGGGCGGTCAGAGACATTGGCTGCTGCCCGGTGAAAGGTCCAACCGTAGTGATAGCTGACTTCGCCCAGGTCAAATGGTCCTTCATCGGTGGGCAATCCCTTGGCGCGGAGTTGGGCATTGATTTTTGCTTCGCTGTCATCGCTGATTTCCAGGTCCCGCCCCAGATCGAATTGCTGGCTCGTGGCGCTAAATGCCAACGGCCCCAGTTCCAGCGGTGTGGCCTGAAGTGGAATCCACACCGTGCAGGTGTTGGCGTTGCTTAGCGGCCAATAGTATTGGTCCGCGTGCCAGGGGGTAATTCCACCGCCGGGTTCCTTGTACAGGGCCTGATCGTGGTACATGCGCACGCCGGATACACCCATCAATTCGGCGGCAAGCTTGGCTAACTTACGGCTAAACGTGAATTCCCGCACCACCTCGCTTTTGGTCCACAGGTTCATCACCTGCAGAAAGGCTTTTTCATAGGTATTGCGTTGGCTTAAAGGTTTATGTTGCTGATTCAGACGCAGCACCTGTTCGGTAATTTCGGCACCATAATAGGCCAGAGTTGGTGCCGCAAGCACATTCTTAAGTTTGATGTAGCCTTGCTGGCGAAAATGGGAAATTTGAGCAAAACTCAAGGCATAATCGCCGCCAATGTCCGCCAGAACTTCTGCCGGCGCTTTCCCAAGGGTTTTTACTTCCACAGGTGGTACTCCATGAGGATTTCGGATATTACTTTCGCCCCAACCAAGCCCACCGTGGGCCTGATGACAGTTCAGGCTAGCGGTTACCTGTAAGGATTTTAAGCAGAATATTGGGCGTGTCAAACCGAAGTTAAAACGCCCTTCTTGGTGGACCGACAACGGATGAGTACGCCGGATCGGAAAAACGCGACACGACGCAAATGACAACCCGATCCAACCGGCGTGGAATTCATCTCGTTGACGCTAAGGAATAGTTCCGAAATAACTTCCCGATTTGGCAATGGATTATTATGATAAGGAAGTACGGACAGGATGTTCGCAGTGTATGTTTGAATAAAGGA
>JAJYZF010000101.1 GCA_021800165.1 Planctomycetota bacterium
GGGCTCGCCAAGGCGAGCCCAGCCTGACGGAAAACAAGATTCTGACAAGGAATGTAGATATGAGACCGCCATAACGCCAGCCCCCTCCGATGCCCACGCCTTCGCCGTCGGAGCATCCCCTTGACAATAGGCCCCTACAGAGATAAAATTGTGCAGGGACTGGCGGAAGTGGTGGAAACTGGGCCGAGGCATTGGATACTCCAGAAAAAAAGGTCGGCGGCTCGGACCGATTCCGCACCGCCGACCTTTGTTACGCCAATCGATTTTTGCCGCGGCGCACGAGCAACAAGGTCGTGGCACTAACGGCCAAAAGGCTTAAACTTGCCGGTTCGGGCGTGGTATCGCCAACCACCGCCTGGACGTACATGTCGGATGTTTGGCTTGTCGGAACCACAAACGCAACTTCCGTCACCTTGGCTAAACCCGAATTAGCCAGATCAAACCAAGTGCCGCCCGCCGATCCGTTAAGGGTGCTCATCACCTGGCTGTAATCTTCGCCGTTAAAAGCCGCCGGTGTCCCGGTGAAATCTATGGATGGATCAGCCAACGGAGTGTCGGCAGACGGAGTCACCGTGTTATTACCGCCGTCTGGTGCCACCGCAGTGCTGGCGTAATAAGCGGATGGATCATTGAAGGTCATCTCCACAGCTCCCGACGGCACGCTCGACGCAGTCGGGGCTGTGCTGGAAAGCGGTGTCCACTGGCTGCTGAGAACGGCAGTTCCAGCAGCGTTCAAGGTTTCACCTGCGAACCATGCCCAGTTGGTGCCGTCGCCGACCGCGAGGTACGACGCTCGCGTGTTGGTTTCGATGGTCGCGGGGGTGGTCTCAACGCCGGTGCCACTGTAGTCGTTGTTACTGTTGGCGGTCTGGTCGTAGAGCCCCACGCCGGCATGGATGCCCAGAGTAAAGCCGTTATTGACACTGGTGGATGTCGCGGCTGCAAAACCATTCGCAAGCTGTAACACCAGAGCACTGCCCGGGTTAATCTGGGCCAAACTCACCGGGCCGGGGTTGATACTGTATTTGGTGGACACGTACGAGGCAGTTGAGGGCGTCACGAACGCCGGTTCAAACGGGGTTAGGTGGTAATAGGGGGTTGGCTGGGTAGTGTAGCTGCCGTACCCCGCATTACTGTTAAGCTGTCCATTCCAGCCGGAAGTGTAAGTGCCGCTGCCACCGCTCACCACTTGGCTTGCGTACGCATAAGTCACGCCGGCGAAAGAGGTCGTGGCGTTACCGCAGCACAGACCAGCGGACAATAGCAACGCGGAAATACCGAACGTAGAAACATTCTTCATGAAAAACTCCTCGATAGACTATCCCTCGAACGGCGGCAGTATGCGTTGGAACCAGGCTTTCACCTAGCTCACAAGGATGATGTCTAGCCACAAGATCCTGGAGCAGCATGAAATTCATGATTCGGATCGGCGTCCAAAAACGAGGCGTCGCCTGGTTTGGCAGCACCGATATTCGTGCGCATAGCCACAATTCGTCGGCCGCCAATCCCGTTCGCGGAGATGGCTAACCATTTAACAGGCAGGTCTTCTGGCTTTAGAGCGGGGGATGGCGTCGGTCTTCCCATCACCATGTTGCGGGCTTCGGAGGATTGAAACCCTATCAGCAGGCGCTGATTCAACAAGCGACAGTGGCCGAACGCTTCGACTGCTCTTTACAGCGGCGCGTCCGCGGCGGATTTTCACCGCCTTCCCTTTTCATCCGTCAACACAACGGACACCTGTTGAGTGCGAGTCTAACAACCTGCCGGAAAGTTGCAAGTGAAAAAGCGGACCGTCTTGGGGGCCACGGAAAATCCATCGGACAACTGCCGCCGCCCCTTACCGAAGGTTGGAGCCAAGCTGAAATTCATAGCTCCGCCGCCACTGCAAGGACTGCCCCGGCATCAGCCGCACCGCCACAAACACTTCCGGACTGAAAAAAAATTGGTTTGCCCACAGGGCGAATCGGCTCACGGGATAATCCCCGCATACGAATACACTCTGGCCGGTTTCTTGGTGGGTTACACGAAATTGATTTTGGTCGGCCGGTGCCGCTTGGGTGGAAGCAAAATAGCCTCCTGCGGCGGCCGGGTGAAAATCCGTCAGCCGATTCTTGCCATGACGTAGCCACAGGCAAGGCGCTGGCCCGACGGGAAAACCGAGTTGCAAACTGTAGGCTCTGGACACCTCCACCCCGTCAAAGCAGAAAAAATTATGATTGTATTGATCGGTATCCAATGGATGTCGGCCGGTGTTGGCTAATTCATAATCAATATGCAAGCGGGCCGCACCGGCCTCGACCTGGTAACTTTTGTGATAATCGTAGGCCCAACCGTTATGGCCCGAAAATTTTTGCCGAAAGGCCAGCTTCGAGTTGCTCCTTTTCACTGTCTGGTCGCCCCAACGTGCCACCGGATAGGGCCGGCTGAATTGGTAATCCTTTTCGTCCAGGCGTTGCAGTTCGCCAATGCCAATTTTGAGAAACGTCGCGCCGGGTTTGGCTTGGGCGTAGCCGGGGGTTTGCGCAATTCCGAACTCATCCACCAAGCCCGGCCAGCCTAAAAAGTGATGCCCCCGCAACGCCACAGCGGTAACGCTGCCCAGCGTGTCAAAGCGCCAGCCATGTTCCGCCAGCAAATGAATCGGCGGCATGCCGATCTGCACCTGAAAGTGCGCGTCACCGAGAGTTTCCTGCATTGGTCGGATAGGACAATCCGCCGATGGCCTTTTACGCTTGTTGATTTTCGTCGACCAACTGGGGCTGGCACCGGTCTGTTTTTGCGGGTTAGCTTTCATCAATTCGAACCTCATGACCATTTCTCTTGCGCCAACATACGCTCTTCTGGGCCGCGTGCAAGGATAGCCCCCGTGCGTGGAACATTTTTCCCGGACCGTGGTGCGCGTGCCCACCACCAGTTGGAGAGTATGGCCGTTAGCCAATCTTTGGCCTATAATGGAATTAAGTTGAGCAGCAATGGTTGCCGCTTAACGCTGTGGGCGATTCGTTTTACCAAGGAGATTACCATGAAGCGTTTACTTGCCATCGGTTTGCCTGTGCTTTTGGCCATGGTGTTCATCGCGGGGTGCTCCACCACGGAACCCGTTACGTCTACGGGACGTGACACCCTGGGATTGCAGGTCCAGGGGGCAATCAACACATTCAAAACCAGACGGCCCTCTACCGTTTATTATTTCAACCACGCCTATGCGTATGCGATATTTCCCAACGTGGGTGGCGGAGCTGTGGGCATCGGCGGGGCCGGAGGACGCGGCGAGGTTTTTCAGCAGGGTAAACTGATCGGCTATTGCAAACTTGTGCAGGGAACTATTGGTGCCCAGTTGGGCGGGCAAACCTTTGCCGAGGTTATTTTCTTTCACACTGCGGCGGATTTAGCCGATTTTAAAACCGGCCAAATTGCCTTTGACGCCCGGGCTACCGCGGTCGCAGCGGCCAGTGGTGCCGGTACGGCCGCGAATTACGAGCACGGAACAATGGTGTATGTGTTGCCATTGGGTGGACTGATGGCCCAGGCATCTATTGGCGGCCAGCAATTTACCTTTGTTCCGCTTGGATCCCACGGCACCTGGTAGCGCCAGAGGTTACATCACTGCGGCACCGGCCATGACATCAGCAGTTGACCAATCCGTTTTCCCGGACCTGACGCATCCACATGTTGCGGGCTTGGCCATGGGAACATTGGCCATTTTGCCCCGGGTGGCTTTTACCAGCGCGACCCCAACCGCAGCTATGACGCCCATGGGACTTATTGAGCGTGTGACTATTCATCACAGCGGCTTTCCGCAGGCCTGGACACTCGATGATCAAGGCCCTACGGCGGAACATCTGGAATTTATCCGCCGATTTCATACCGATGCCCCGCCCGCCGGCCGCGGCTGGGCGGACATAGGCTATCACTTTGCCGTGGACCGTGCGGGCCGGGTGTGGCAAGGCCGGTCCCTGCTGTATCAAGGGGCCCATGTACGCAATCACAATCAAAACAATGTGGGCATTGTGGTTTTGGGCAATTTCGATCTGCAATCGCCCACGCCGGACCAAGTTCATGGGCTGACCGACTTGGTTACATACCTGCGTTGTATTTATATGATGGGGCAAATGGAAATCTGGACACACCGCGAGTTGGCCGATGAACCCACCAGTTGCCCGGGCGAAACGCTGATGGCCCAAGTGCGGGTTTTTCGCGGATTTTGAATTTCGGTTGGAATTGGCGTTAAGCCGGGTGGGTGGCGGCGGAGGTACCTGGGCGGAGAACACGAACCGAAATTTCCGCTATACTATGGTGCCTTTACTGGCTGATCGACGCGGGCATGTCACCCGGGCCGACATTAAAAGCCAGTTGACGGAGAATCTCATGGCCGTGCAGATGGAATTAGCGCGCATCATTATTGCGGAAACTTCCGATCAGCAGTTCATTTTTCTCAAAGAAAAAGAAGGCTCACGCACGTTGCCGATTGTCATTGGATCCGCCGAAGCCATTGCCATTGATAATCGGCTGAAAGGCACAAAATTTCCCCGACCGCAAACGCATGAACTGCTGGCCAATGTCATCGACAAAATGGGCGGCAAGCTGGAACGCATCGTCATCAACGACCTGCAGGACCATACATTTTTTGCCCAGCTTATTATCCGTCGCGACGGCCAGCGGATGGAAATCGATTCACGCCCCAGCGATGCCATTGCCATCGGTATTGCCGAAAATGTTCCTATCTTTGTCGCGGAACATGTGCTTGACCAGGTGACCGGCGACAACCCCGGCTAGGTTTATCCCGCAGCATCCAATTCACCACAAGGGCGTATCACAAAAAAAAGGAAGTTTTCATGAATGTTAATCAATATGATTTAGCCATTATCGGTGCCGGCCCCGGTGGCTACGTGGCCGCCATTCGCGCCGCGCAGCTTGGGCTGCGTGTGGCCTGCATTGAAAAAGAAAGCCGCCTCGGCGGCACCTGCCTGCGGGTGGGTTGTATTCCCAGTAAAGCTCTGCTGGAAAGCAGTGAAAAATTTGTACAAGCCAAGGAGCATTTTGCCGACCACGGCATCCACGCGGAAAATCTGCAGATGGCCATTCCCGAAATGATGGCCCGTAAGAACCAGATTGTCGACACTCTGGCCAACGGCATCGGCGGATTATTTAAAAAAAATAAAATTGACCGCGTGCACGGCACCGCGTCTTTTCTGGCTCCGAGTCAACTGCAAATATCCTCATCTGCCGGAGAGCACACGATTGCCGCCAGCCGGATTTTAATTGCCACCGGGTCAGTCCCCATTGAATTGCCGGGTTTGCCATTTGACGGCAAGCGGGTGATCAGTTCCGACCAGGCCATCGCTTTGGAGAAACCGCCGCAACAGTTGGTGGTTATCGGGGCCGGGGCCATTGGGCTGGAACTGGGGAGTGTATGGCGTCGGCTGGGATCACAGGTAACGGTGCTGGAACTCTTCCCGGCGGTATTGTCGGGGGCCGATGAAGAAATGGCCCGACAAATGGAACGAGCACTGCGCGATCAGGGTATGACCTTTCATTTCGGCATCACGGCCAAAGGCCTGCGCGAAGAAAAGAAGCGATTGCAAGTGGTATTTGGGCCATCCGGCGGCCCGGCGGACAAAGATTTATCCGCCGCCGCGGATGTGGTATTGGTGGCGGTAGGCCGACGAGCGGCCACCCGGGGGTTGAATCTGGAAAAGATCGGTGTGAATTGCGACCCGCGCGGTCGCATCGTGGTCAACGATCGCTGGGAAACGTCGGTGCCGAATATCTACGCTATAGGGGATGTCATCGCCGGACCGATGCTTGCGCACAAGGCGGAGGAAGAAGGCATTGCCGCAGTGGAACTTATCTGTGGGAAGGCGGGGCACGTCAATTATGACGTGATCCCCTACGTGGTGTACACCGCTCCGGAACTGGCCTGGGTGGGTAAAACGGAAGCCCAACTTAAGGAAAAGTCGATCAGCTACCGCACCGGCAAATTCCGCTTCGCCGCCAACGCCCGTGCGTTGTGCATGGATGAGGCCCAGGGCTTGGTGAAAATTCTCGCTGATGCCAAAACCGATCGTGTTTTGGGGGTGCATATCTTTGGTCCGCAGGCATCGAGCCTGATTGCCGAGGCCGGCTTGGCAATGGAATTTGGTGCCAGCAGCGAAGATATTGCCCGTACCTGCCACGCCCACCCCAGCCTGCCGGAAACGCTGAAAGAAGCGGCCTTGGCGGTTGACGGCCGAACGATTAATTCTTAAAGCGTCTCGCCAGCGCAGCGTTGCGGCGCGACAGGTTAATCAGCCGTATTATAAAATCTGCCAGAGAATCTGGGCATCGTTTGCCACGGACGTCGCAGTGCCGCCCGCTTCAGCTTTACCGGCACGGGAACCGCAGACTTCACTGACATGATGAGGTTATTTGGTACTGCTTCAACGCGGTGGAGGAGCTGGACTGCCCAAGAAAGGCACTGGCAGAAGTTGCCGCCCGCTAGGCCGGTGGCTGGCCCGTGTTGCCAGGCGTACCAGCTGCCCGGCAGCCCACCTCACGGCATATATTCCCACATTTCATTCTGGCAGAGCCAGATTGGATCGGCGTTCCGCCCGATAAATTCGTCCACGGGCAGGCCATCAATAGGTGGGCGGACGACGAACCCGCTTCTGCTTGCCATGGATGAGAATGGTCATCGACTCCTTCGGTTTCCGTTCGCGGGAACGCTCTTGACCCGCGGCCAGTGTTCGCTTGGATTTTTTCATTGACGGAGAACCTTCTTCTTTTTAATGGTGACGCTCTGGTGATTTCGGCGGATTCCCAAGTCAGCCGGATAACGACGAAAGGGGGCGCGGATTCCGGCACGAGCAAGATTTATCGCCGCGGCGGGTCAGGCCGCCACCGACCGACGACTCTTAGCCCCGCACCGAATTGCGGCTGGCCGCGAGTGGCTGGTACACCGTAGCGAGGTGGCAAATATCTGTACATCATCCGCGAGAAGGTCAACGCCCTTGCTGATGCGCTTGGCATACCGCCTGGCAGCGGCAAGTCTGCGATAGACCTTCACGCTATCCGCACATCCCCGCCATACGTATACGACAGTATACAGGGTTAAATTACGACTCTGATGGGCCATGGGGTTTTTCTCCAGTTAACCGACGATGCCAATCAAACACGTTGGCGTATTCCAGGAAGCTGGCGCGTTCCGAGAGCCCGCTTTTGACAAAGGTCGGGCGATACGCCTGCCGCGAGAAACGATCTCGCCGCTTTTCATCTGAAACAATGTAAAATCGTGAGGCTCGCGGGTCCGTCAGCAGAACATCATTAAAACGCAGCAGTCCGGAATAGATGGAAGTTGAATGTTCTACCTCAAATAGCCCCTCGATTGAATTACCTCCAGCCGCGATCCACAGAACGTCAATCTCTGAGAGTATCGTTGATATATTCTCAAAACCGTTGGGAATGGTCCCGCGCAGGCCAAATTGACGTGTGAGTGACCAATTCAACGACGCTACGTTGTCCCTTGGGACATAAATATCAAAGCCTTTGGCATGCCCAATCCCGGCGAGCAGCGTCTGCACATCCCAATGGGTCAACGCGGGCAGACGACGGATGAGATGCGCATCGACGCTGCCGGCGAATGTTTCCAACCCGGCAAATCCATCCACGTTAAAACGCCCTCTTCGCGGGACGTAGAGTTCACGTGTCTGATCGCTAAAAATTATCTGAACCTTGTATTGTCCGTCACTGGCCGCCTCCGAGCCGTGGAATATTTCCTCGAAGTCGGCGTACGGAACGAAAAGTGGCTGCGATCCATCATCAAAAAAGAAACAAATAAAAGAGTTGTGTCCCGCCAGTTCCCGGAGGTCGATTTCGCGCAAGCCGAAAAAGGCTTCCCCTCTGGGATGCTTCTTGGAGTACCGCAAATACAGCCGGGCGGAATCCTGCCCGACGCTGAAAAGGGAGTTACTCTCCGGCAGTTTGTGCAATCGCCCTACCCGATCCGTGATGGCTTGAAGCAACTGGACCTTGTGAATATTTGCCATTTCGACACGCCCTGTTGAATTTGCCAACCAGTCGCCGGCGTTGTAGCATATCCGTCCGTTTCCTGAGGGTTGCCGCGAGATTCCTAACGGGCCTCGCAACGGCGCGGCGTGGAGGAAACACGCGGGATCCTTGCGCTGCGGGGCAGCGACTTTGCTAAGACCTTAATTATACCCAGGCTCGTTCGCTTGCCAATCGGCTGTTGCCAGCGTGTCGCGCTCGCCCGATCTGCTGTTGCGGAGCCGCTCGAGCGGATGTCCTGTTAGCTGGGCGCAGCAACAATATCATCTCATGGATGGTCGTGCGGGCGCTTCGCAACAGGTTATTTCCTCCCAACGTGCTGAATCTCGAATCCACCCGGGTGCATTCCACCCGAAAATGGCGCTCCGCCAATGTTAATACGGTTTGGCCGGACAACCCATTGCTGCATTCCCCAGCGGGGAATGTCACAATTACAGTGCAGCCGACCTTGGAAAGGGACCACAAGATCCTCTCAAATGCGCCTCTTGATTCCCCCTTGCGGCTAAACGCCGACGCGGGGCGCTCCTCTGGCGGCGGGTAGCGTCCAACACCGGAAACCGCGCCGCACCGCCCGCGAGCGATCGTCTCAAGCACATGGTAAAAGCGGCTGTAATGCACGCCAGCATACGGTGGATCGAGAAATACTAGATCGTCCCGAGCGAGGCTGGCCGCAACCGCAAGGGCGTCATCAACGGAGGCCGTGCCTCGCACTTGCGCGTGCAAGGCGCAGATTTCAACTAAGGACTTGCAGACATACAAGAATATGTCCTTATTCCACGCCTCTTGAATGTACGTCCCCGCCGTTTTTGTCGGCTGGAACGGCTGCGCCGTGTGCCCAGGGGCCGCAGCGCAGTCACTGGCGGCGATTAGCAGCGCCGCAAGGCACACTTCTCGGTCGGCCCCTTTCGCCGGAAGCAACCGCATCAATGCGTCGAGCGCTATTGCCTGCGACGGGCTGTAGTAATGGCCACCGTACGCGCGGAAAATGACTCCTGAATCGGCAGTGCTGCAGAGCCGCCGCGCACGGTACGTCCACTCGGCCGGGCAAAGACCCATGGAATCAAGCCCATTTGCCTCGCGCCAATACGGCGCGGTTTGACACGCCAGTTGGGCTGGCGCAACAAACTGGGATTTCAGGCGGCTGGGTCGCACCGCGCTTGTCCTGCCAATGACCGCCCGGGCCAAAGCCACACCGTATTCCTGAATGTCAACCGCAAGAACGGGATGCCGGGATTCTTTTGCAACAAACCATGATACGGCACCGGAGCCACAGAAAAGGTCCACAAATCGCGAATGACTTGGGGCCTCGCGGTGGAGGAGTTCTCCAAGGCCGTTACTCAGCATTGACCGTTTTGATCCCATGTACTTCACGTTAAATTCCGATCTGGCTAAGGCTATTTTCTACCTCCGGCAATTGAAAACGCGTCCATTCCTTGGCCCACGAGGGGTCTCGGGTCGTCCGCCAAAATGAGCTATCCCCAAGAATGTTATCCAGGTTTCGACGGAAATGCACCAATCGGTGGTACGCGATTAATTGGACGTTATCGAGGTCCGGAAAGTGGCTCGCTCTCGGAATTTGTGGCGGGCTAAAGCCAATCTGCGAGAGACGGTCCAGCCGCACTTTCAAATCTTCCTTCGTGAACGGGTTAAATTCAGGGAAATTCCCAAGGTGGTCCTGATAATTTGCTTTCTCGCGGTGGGCGCAATCGGAAGCGTCGATCCCATTAATATTCCGCACGAATAATTGGCTTGATGCCAGTACATTTTCGGCATTCACCACTTTCCAATAGAACCCATGTTCTCTGTGCCTGCCATCCTTGGAATCAAACTTACACGAAAAGCCCCCAGACCCACTAGCAATTTCAAGCCGCGCCACCATCTTAATCCTAAAAATCTGGAAGACCCCAAGTAGGTGAGCATATGCCCTGATTGTGTAATGGCTGGAATAATACCCCGCTACCGAGGCCCAGAGCGGGCTTGTTTTGGTCAGCGCGGCGGAAACCAGGAAGCTGTGGACTGCGCGCATCCACATGTCGACAGACGCCGTTGTAAACATTGCCGCAACATCCGGCTCTACCTCAATCTCGGTCTGACGATTGCTTTTGGTAAAGCGATCAGCGAGCGTTTCGGACAGAGCTCCTGGCTCATGGCGTGCGGTCTTCCCCTTCAAGATATCGAATGCTATCTTAACGCGTCTGCTAAAGTCAACCGGTTCGCTCATGCCTTTGCCAACTCCCGCTGGACACGAGTGCGGTTCTCCGCAGCCAATTCGGCTACCTTACCAAGCTCCATTTTTCCGATTGGTTGCGTCGATTCGGCCGTGGCCGCCCATAACAAATCCCGGAAGCGGGCCACACCACCACTGCCGAGAAACCCTTTTTCCTTAAAATCGATCTTCTCCAAAAAACAACCATCCTTTAGCAGACCGGCACATTCCATCACTTTTCGTAGCCAATCGGCCAATTTCTTATGGGCACTTTCAGAAACGAAATCGCATTTCGCCTTTCGGAGCGTCCAGAGACACGCCGGAACCAATGTCAGAAATGAGACGAGCACCCGCCCTTGGTATACAACGTTTCCGGGACGCAGCGATCCCATTTGCGGGCCTTCTTGGTGCCTCCGTCCGCTGGCCTCCAGCCACGCGTCTAGGCACTGGGCCAAAAAGCTCGCCTGCCCGTCGAGGCTCGTGATCCCCGACCGGGCCAAGTCGCTGAGGACGTCCTCAATCGCTGAGTTCAGGGTGGCCAAGGTGATGACATCCGGCACGCCGTAGCGTATTCCCGGAATTTGGATCATCCCCACGAGGGGGCCGACCTCAAGCATTAATTTGCGTCCGAGATCTTGCGACCGTTCCTTAGCAGCAGTGCAAAAACAACTTCGTGTTTTTTGATGAAAAGGCGGGTATGATTAAGAGCGTCAATGGATTGACGAGGAGTACGATAAGATGCAGGAGGCATCCATTCACCGTTGCCAATGTCCG
>JAJYZF010000102.1 GCA_021800165.1 Planctomycetota bacterium
GGGCCGCAAATTATGAAACAGCGAGTCACTGCGGTGTCGGAGCACACGTTCCCGCCGTACACGCTTTTTACCCCCTGTCCTGAGCGATCGGTTGCATGTCACGCAATGGCGTCACGGAACGCGGACGGCGGGGATAAGCTGAAAACCATCCCGCCGCTTTCTTTTAGGTATCAGGGGGGGATTTCTCGCCACCGGGTTCTGTCAGGCCAAAATATTTGACAGCAGATCAAATGAAATCGCCCTTAGGTGCCGGCCGCCCCTCTTAAAGTGGCTCGTTTTGAGGCGCACGTTGGCGGCGCGGCAGCGACACCCATGGGAGGCTTGGGCCAGCCGCGCCCTTTTTTCAGCCTCGCACTTGGCGAGGCCCGGCGTCCCGCCGTGGAACGGGTGGCCGTCCCTATCCGCTGCCCTCCGGCGCCAGAACAGTAAAAACGAATGCGGCCATCGCGATGCCCGCAGGAGAAATCACGAAACAAGCGAGGAAAATCGCGGGTAGCGGCTCAGTCCAAACGGTTCCGAGGCTCAGAATCCCCACCGGCAGCATTTGGTGCCGAAAAAGTATCAGGCCGCTGGTCGGCACACAGACGGCCGCCACCAGAGAAATGGCGTAAATAAAATACGCCATGGTGGCACAAGCCAAGCCGAGGGCGAGGCGAAACCGCGGCCCCAGCATCGCATTGCGACAACGGCCGCAGAGAGACCGGGCTGCATCGTCCGCGGACGACGTGGCGGACTGGGCTTGTCCCGCCTCACCAAGGCCCCAGGGCACCGGCGCGCCCTCGCGTTTCGGCTCTCCGGCTGCCAATAGCGAAGGCAACAGGCTCGCAAGAATCGACACCGCCGCCAAAAGAAGCCCAAGCTCGGCGACTCCCCAGTCGAGATGGTGGATCGCCGCCAAGCAGCAGAGCACCATGATTACCACGAGGCAGAGTGGGAATGCTATCGCCAGCCGCACAGCCGGTGCGTCTGAACCGTTGTCCAAGAGGTCGGCGCGTTTCAGGCACGCGACTCCCGCCAACAAGAGAAAACAGGCGGGCATCTGCAACCACGCAAGGTTCCCGAACGCGACGGCAGCTAGTCCGACGGCAACAAGCTGGACAGCGATGAACCGCCACAATAGATATTTTCCATCGTGCGCCCGCCGGCCACCACCCATCAGAAAAGCTGGAGCCACAACCACTGCGACAAATGGCAGTACGGCCAGCCCAAATGCCGCCATCGGGGATAGATTAACGAGCCCAAAGCCGAGTTCGTAGAAAACACCGATGGCGAGGGCGAACTGAACCGCGAAGCTGCTAGACATCGTGCGACTGTGCGCAATCATTTTCTATCTCCCGCTACCAGTGGCGGAGGCGGGTTGCTTTTCCCCACTTCGCGCATCCATCTCGCCCCGGTCGCCGTGAGTCCCGGCATTCTCGACTCGAATATCTCATCGGGGCCCTGCCAGCCGTTGTTGAGGCCCGAGGGGTCGTAGCCGAAGAGATAGAGCTTGCGGCCATCCGGCCGCACCGCCACGTCAGCGGCAAAGCCGTCCGAATAGCGCACTCTCAGCAGGTCCGACGGGGCCGGTGCGCTAAAAAGGACCCGGCGCCTCGGGGCGGCGAGACCTTTTTCCAGTTTGCGGGCCAGGGCAATCGGCGGCGTCGTCCAGTGGAGGGCATCGTACGGATCGGCCACACGCACCTCCACGATGCGGCCGTGCCTGATCCCTCTCGCCACCTCGCGCATCTTCACGAGCTGGAGGTATTCGCTGGAATAATAAGCCAACGTGTATCCCAAGGTTGCCACGGCCACCAGTACAAAATATCGTCCACACCGGAGCAGAAATTCCCCGATGAAGACCCGGGGTATGTACTGCGCATCATCATCCGCGGGCTTGCCTTTTTCCGCCGGGTTCACGCGACCATCCCCTTGTGAGCCACCTTTCCAGTTAACATTTTTGTCGCATCCGTGACTCGCCGGGCAAGCTCGCTAGGATAATTTCGCCGCGAGGCGCCCCCGCGTCGCACCCTACCCCGCGGTCCCGCCGAGAGTGCCCGTCCGAGCCGATGCTCTTTCGAGACACGCTACCCACTTACGCCACCGGTTCGCCGTACTGGGTCATGTGGGCGTAAGCAGCGTGTTCCCGCTAAAAAGCCCACCAAACACACTCGGAGTTAGGAGGCTTCCGCTGAAATTCTAATGCCAAGTTGACTGCTGGTCGAACGGCTTAAACCCAAAATGGTGCTGCAGTTCGTAACCCGCCTCGTAGACCGGGTCGACGAACTCGTACTTCTTTGCGTCGGGATTGAAATGGAAATGTTAGCGATTTCGCTCCATCATCTCGGCCGACACACGCCATTTGAGGTGGCCCGGGCATCCCGTGATGGTAAGGGTGGCGGACTCATATCCAAAATGGCCCCAGCCCAGCGATATCCCGAGGTCGCCGACATGCAGACCAGACCAGTGATTTATCACGTAGAGCTCTTGGTAGAAAGGAGGTTTGAAGTTTACCCGAAACGCCGTTTGAGCCGGCGGGATCATCGGAGAAAGCTTGTAGGTGCCGGGTTTACCATAAGCCTCCGCCTTGCCTTGGGAATAGGCCTGCGCGCGCCGGTGGTACTGCGCGCTCCTGAGAATCTCTTGATATATTCCTTGGAAGGCGTTACTGGCGTTGCCGTTTGGAAACAACTGGTTTACGAGGTTGAGCATCATTCGGCCTGCGTATTGGTCGCCCTGCGCACCACCCAGCGCCCCCCTGTCTCAGACCGCGCCAACGACGGCGTCCATCGCCCGCTGGGCAGCCGCCGACAGCGTTCCGTCGGGGCCCAGGGTACCGAGGTACTCCCGCCGGAGAAGGCCCAAGAATCTCTCGTTGACCGCTTGTTCGGCGAGAGTCTCCCCATCAAGTGAGGCGAGGCGTTCCAAATGCGTCGAGGTCGATATGAGAAGATCGGCGATCAGGAGGAACGCAAATGCAATGCAGATGAATGGTGATCTCTCGGCGCTCTTGGCTGTACGTAGCGTGAAGCACCAGAGGTAGAATCTTAGCAGTTCAACGCCCCAGAGCGTCCCCATGTCCCTTGAGATGGCGTAAAGCGCCCCGGCGGCTTTTTCCGCGCTACAGAGGACATTTTCCTCCGTGACCATGTTGGCGTAAAGCGACATGCTCGCGAGGTACGCCAGCATCAGGGGCGTCAACTCCGCTCCGATGGAGCAGTCGTCCGCTCCGTGCGCATTGTGGGCGACTTTGTCCACCAAGGCCCGCGGAAACCGACCATTTTCGAGGGGTGCGAGGATCACATCCATGGCGAGTGCCGAGCTTCCCTCGTGGGCGATCTCGGTCGCGTTGAGTCCCCGCAGGACCTTGGCCAGGTCAGACCTGTTTACCCCCTGAAACAGGCTTAGGTAGCGTGATTCCGAGAATCCGCCCAGTGCCTCCAAAAGCAGTGCGGGGTTGAGGACGGCGGTACTCACGCCACACCTCCCCGCGAAAGGCTCGCGAGGCAGTCGGGCTTGCAGCCGCGCTGGCGGTTAATGCATTTCGCGAGCACTGCCCGCGCGTCCGCAGCCGCTGCGCGGTGATTGGCATTGGTGGGATTTGCAATGTCGCACCCGGCGTCGATGTAGAGCTGCCGGCCGCTGGCGCAGGCGCTCCGTGCCGCGATCCCTGGGGGATAGTAGCTGCAGGGCTGCTGCGACCTGCAGCCGCCGAGGCGGTCCGCGTTTTGGCAAGCCAGTTTATACGAGTCGTGAAGTGCGTTGCACGTCACTTTCCACGCCGCTAATGCCAACAGCAGGCCGGCAAGCACCGCCGCCACCTCGGGTAGCCAAGCAAAATCCACGAGCGAGGCGATCAGATCCAGGAGGGCCTGCGCCGCCCCCTCCGAGAGCACGGGCGGCGGAGGCTGGTCGTTCGGCAGGGGGTACCCCGGCGAGAGGACGCTCAGCCCTGACGGGTCCAGCCCCGCAGTTGGCCGACCGCTAACATAGCCGTAGAGGTTTATTCCGCCCTGATACCCGATCGGGTCGCGGGTAAGCCATCTTCCCAGCACCGGCGAGTGGTACCGGTTCCGCAGATAATAATTATCCGTTTCGGCGTCATATCGATAGCCGCAGTTTTTAACACAACGGACGCGACGGCCACAAAGACGTTTTACCTTGCCTTCGGCACAAGATATTTCAGCCAATGCGACCATTAACCCAGCCCCAACACACAGTTGAATTAATGGAATATAACCATCACGATGCGATGCTGCAAATCATGAAGCGGCGATTAATGGCAGAGTCGGTGTACCCCCGTTCCCGCCGTCCACGCGTTTTATTCATCCCGGCCATAAGCGATCGGCTACATATTAATATCGTCGCATCGCGGGACGCAGGCGGCGGGATTAGCTGAAGAATATCCCCGCCGCTTTTTTTTAGGTATCAGGGGAATGTTGCGCCGCGTGGTTATGCCGGTCTGCAACGTTTGACGGTAGCTCCAGGTGCCTTCTGGAAACCCGGCGCAGGCAGCAGGGCTCGCAAACTAAAGCTCATTTTGTTTTTCGGCGAGCGACCGATCCGCGCGTGACATCCCTGAACCACCCGTGCAGGCTTCGGTTCACGCGCTCCGCCGCCTCCTTCAGGTCGATCCGCCCCGAGGAAATCGCCCCGGCCAGATGAGAGGTAAGGAGACCCACCTCGGACCCGTAGGCAGCGGAGCAGCAGAAATCCCGATTGCGGTGGTGGTAATGGGTCCTGTTCACGTCGATATACCAGTGGCCACCCCGACGGCTGAAGTAGATCGGCATATTCACGCCGAATTCGACATCCCAGACGCAGTGTGCAAGACTTCCCACGTAAATGAACTTCAATTTCGGAATCACCCGACCGCTGAGCATCCGGAAACGTGGCGAAATCCCCCATCTCGACCCCGGATCAAGCACGGTGCAAAACTTTGTCCAGCCAACTCGGCCGAATCGTCCCACGACGGCACGATAAAGCTCCGCAGCGCCCACGTCGGAGGCAACGACACTCGCCTCATAGCAGAGCGCGGCGCTGGTGCCCCGCACGCATTGCAGGCAGACGCCGACATTTCCGGCGGCGAGAGCCTTATGAAATTTTTCCAGCACCTGCCTCGGCGACCCCTGACCCCGATGCTTTCCTATAAACACGTATTCCGGACCCCGTGCGGCAGGATATTCGGGGCTGCACCTCCCACTCCGCGCCCAACCCGCTGGTCGCCCCTTGGCCGCAAGAGCCGCCGCCATGAAGCTTACCAGGAGAAGCAGTCCCGCTACGACTGCCGCTGCCCGCCAAATCGATCGCCGCCGCCTGTTTATCATGGCAACACCAGTTGACCCTTTCCTGAAGACTGCCCAACAACCGTCATGGCGAGGGCTATATCATCGCCGCCAACGGCGGAAACTGAGGCAAATGGCGTCAGGTCCCAATGCCAAGGACCATTCGGAAAGGAATAGGAGCCTATATCCATACCTGTTGTGGCCTGCGCACCTATCCCGAAAACCGCAAATCCGGCTTGCGCTTCCGCCTTTAGGACGAGCTTAAATTTAAGCGTGTTCCGGCAAACAGTACAATGGCCGGCGACAACGCCACCTGACGCGGTGTCCTTCTCGACCAATCCCTCACCCCAGCCGACGCCAACGGACACCTTGCCGACAAACATTGCATGGGTCCGGCGCGGGCTTGCTCTACACGCGACAATCTTTCCGTTGGCGCTAAGTTTCGCAAGGACCATGCCGAAGGGCGGTGGAAGTTCGATAAAGGTGTTTTCAATGCTAACGTTCACGGAGGAGCCGATGCCATAGCTAGCGAGCACATCCAGCACTTCTCTGCCGATCTCAGCGCCGAAGCCCCCTCCGAAAATACTCGCGGGCACGGACAGGGTCGGCCCAAGGCCCGTTGGCTGCCACCAAGGTATCCCAGCACCGCCTGGGAGCACCCCGCTTCCGGGGTTGAGGGGGATCGGTTGGGCCAATATCGCGCCGGGCGAAAACCCTGATCCCGGAAACGTCATGATCGACCCGCCGGGAGCGGTGGTGATTGTCGGCAGGTAGAGCCCGAGGGGGTCGACCATCACAGCCGCCCGGCCCCCGAGGTAGCCGTAAAGATTGATTCCGCCCTGATACCCGATCGGGTCGCGGGTAAGCCACCGGCCGAGGATTGGGGCGCTGCGGCGGTTGCGGGTTGCCGGTGCTCGGTTATGGGTATTGCGGCGGCGGTAGCGGTTGCCCATACCGATGCCGATATCGCCACGGCACCCTTCACCAGCGCATTTGGCTAACATATTTTCATTGATCGCGACCATAGAGCGGCCTCGCATCTGAACTTTCTCCGAATCATAAGTCGCGGCCCGCTGCCTGGCAACGCGGTTCTCTGGTGGTGCATCGGTTTTTTATTCGCCTCGTGGATACTCACCCTGGCTACTGCGTCGCAGGAGAAGCTTGTGGGTATTTGAAAGCTGCGTCGGACGCTTACGATGATCCTGCGCCCACGAGATGCCAGAACCCCCGTGCCTCTCTATCCGGTCCAGAAGAGGAGACCGATCGGGTTTGCACACAGCAGCAGGCCCACGGTGCAGGCGAATATACCGATCATTTGTTCCCGCCGTTCCCGGCGACCAGCGGGGGTGGATGCGCCTGCAGCGACGAGGCCGAGGGTTGAGGCATAGAACTCCACCCCAAGTAGCCAATTCACGGCAAAACTCGTTAGGAAGCGGCCGGTCACGTCCGCCCAGAGGCAAAACACAAGGAGGATGAGTTGTGAGCCCAGCGCGAGCAGCCCGAATCCAATACTAATCGATGGCAGCCGGGCGCTGGTGAATTTGCCGGCACCCCGCGCTTCTAAATTGGATTGGCCGTCGAAGCCGTCGGTCATCGCGTAATCTCCATCTCACGCCGTGTCACTGCACCTACCCGCCCCACGAAAGGCTCGCCACGTAGAATATCACGGGAATCAAAAGGGTCGACAAGCCGTTAAGGAACAACGCAGCATGCTGGACCCTTCTCGAAGGTGCGGGCTCGTCCGCCGCCGACACCGCCGCGAGAACGAGGCCCACTATCGGCACCGGCAGAAATTCGCCAAAGACCACAACACCCGCGTATGCCGACGCCCAAATTATGAGTGGGACCCCAACTATCCCGACAACTCCGCAGACGAGGCTTATTTCCAGTGCCATCCCAAATCGGTGGCTGCAATCCGATTTCCGTGCAGCGTCGTCTTCCTGTCGGGTCATCGGTCATCTCCACGTTTCATCATTGCGCCGCTACCTCGGGAGCCACTGGCAAGGTGCTCCATATCCCAGGCTCGGAGGTGTAGTCGCCGTAGTCATAGAAGTTCGCTCTGAAGGTGTAGCCGAACAGCTTGCCGTCCGGGGCAACGTTCACGGCCCAAAGGCTTTTGCGCTTAAATGGCAAATCCCCTCCTCCGTGCAGTGGTATGCTTGCCCGGGATGGGGTGAGAGACTGGCAGGCAAATAGCCCCATCACTGCGAGGCCGTAGAAAGTGTAGCGTTGCGGCATCACGCCCGTCGTACGGGTGGCGTTTACCACGCCTCCAGACCCATGGGCGAACAACAGAAAACCTACGAGGGCCTTACTCCTCGTACCGACCTCCAGTTGTAGTGCGATTTCGCCGTTGGTAGTGCCATTCTGATACTCGACATTGTAGCCCAACGAGGTCAATTTGGCAGCGAGCGAGCGTGCCACCCTTCTAAACTGGTAGAAAATTGTGTCGGGAAAATATTTTGCGGCAATCGAGTTTGTACCGGTCCCGAGGTCAATGTCTACCGTATTTGGAATTGTGAGCGTGAGGCAGCCCGAGCGAAGCTTTTGCGTCGCGGACGAAGGGACCGTGCCGGAAATAACGTTGGACCATTTTTTCCACTCCCCCGGGTTGAGGTGAAGCTCCCCGGCAAGGCCTTGGATAGTATCGCCCGATTGCGATATCGCACGGGCGGTCGCCTGGCCCTGCCGCTCTATTTGCCAAAGCCCCGTCGGGTCCACCATTCCCACCGGATCGCTTCCCACAAACTGATACGTATTCGCCCCGTTAATGTACTGGGCCGGGTCCTGCTCCATCCACCGGCCGAGGCTCGGTGAATAATCGCGGTTGCGGTCATCATACAGCCCCGTCACCGCATCCAGCGTCACGCCCTGATACAGATCAGGTTCCGCTGGCCATGTGCGGCGGCGGCGGACCGCCCCTGGGCCAAGCATTGAGTTTTCATTGATGGCAACCATGACCGGCCCCCAAAATGGAATTTACAACGGAATCATAACGCGCCGGGGCGGCGCGGGAAAGTTGCCGTGACGCATGGGTGCCGCACCGTCGATCTGCTCCTGAAAAATCCAAACAACAGATCAGAATCTACACGCCCCAAAAATCCCCGCCAGATGCACCTTCGCCGGACGTTTACTGCCGATCCGCTACGCTTCGAAATATCGCTGCTTGAACCAGCGTCACGTTGACGTCTCCGGTCCTGGCTCATTGTGACATAAAACCGGCGAGCGTCGCTGGGCGCTGGCGGTGGATCTGCCCCCCGGATCAGTGGCGCGGCGCCGCCACCAGCCGCCGCACCGCCGCCGGAACCGGCCAGACGAATATCGCTCCATTTTCGTTAAATAGCCCCACGAGGAACCGCCCGTCGGGGGTAAAACAAAGTGATAGCCCACCTTTACCCAGCGGCTCGAGCTGGAGATTTCCTATTTTCCGGAGGTTGTGCGTATCCCAAAACGTGATTTGACCCTTCGCTCCCGGCGCAGCGAGGACCCTGCCGTTTACAGAGACGCAAATGGTCGCACCAAGGAGAAAATTTTGCCGGCCGCCGGCAAGCTTGAAACGAGGTTTAATCGGGAATTTGTTGGAAAGAGGTAACACGCCAATGATGGAGCGAGCACCCACTCTGCCAACAAATGCCAAATGGCCCGGCCCAATCCTCGCAAAGCTGGCTACGTCGAATCCAGGGCTTTTTTCAATGCGCGGGCCCAAAACGGCCTCGCCACTGCGGTAATTAAACGCGGCTAACCGCGATGTCGTTCCCGCATTACGCGCCGGCAGTCGGCGGACAATAACCGTGTCCCCCCTAAAGCCTGCAACATCCGTGTACATGCCGCCGTCGAATTGCCCAAAATGTCGGATGGTCGCCCCCGTTGCCATGCTCAGCAAATAAATTGAACCATGCGGCTTTTCCTGTGGCTTTTGGTACCAGGGAATACCCGAAAATCCCACCGCCAGCACGCGCTTTCCACCCGGCGGGAAAAACATACCAAGGCATCCGCCGCCGCGCCAATAAAGTTTGCGATACCAGAGCACCTTCAGGCTCGGAATGCTGACGCGGAACAGCCATCCACCGCCAAAAGCGACCAACACGCTTTTTCCCGATGGCCCTGTGCTCATCGCCGTTGCATAGCCCATGGCGAAATGATCGTGTTTCAGCAACGTTAGGCCCAGTTTGCCGCCGATGTCTGCCCCTTTTAGTTGAAATAATTCGAGGCCATCGGAACCACCGGCCAGCATAAGTGTGTGGTGGGCGATCTGGGTGCACGCGACAGCGGTCCACAGCGTTTCGGGCGGAATGTACCGCAGAAGGGGCTCGCCGTCCTCCGAGGTCTGAGGAAGGTTTGCGCCGGGCACCATTTTCGGAATCGCCGCGACCGCCGAAGCGATGGCTCGATAGGCGTTTGGTGCCAAGGCGTGTACCAGTTGGCCATGCGTACCATGCTGCGGGGAGTAATTAACGGCGATCATTCCCTTTAGCACCGCGACCTGAAAGGAATTGCCCTGAAACAGGAACCGCGGAACGACAGGGTGGGCGTCGCGGTGCCACCCATGCTTCATTGCGCGAAGCTTTTCAATCAGCTTGCGGGCCCTGCTATCCACAGGTACCGTTTTAAATTTAACTGCAACGCCGTCCCTGAAGGCCACAACGGTGAGCCGTGCGTTTGCGAGATTCAAAGGAGGGTTGGCCGCCGCACAGCCGCCCAATGCCAGGACAGGCAGCGCGACGGCCAGCGCCAAGGCCATGGCCCGGATGGGCCCAATTGCCGATTTTACCATAGCAAATTCTCCTTCTTTTCTGCACCCGTCATCGGGCCCTCTAAAATCCGATTGGCTCAATCGGGCGGACTAAATGCAACGGCGGCGTGGGCGGCGGATTTGGAATTCCTCCGGGCGGCGGCCACCGGTAGGGCGGGCAGTCGCACTGAATGTGGTTCACGAGCCGGAATCCGGGCGGCACCTGCGGTTTATAGGGCGCCCACATAACTGGTCCCATCGGATACATCCTATTCGCGAGGCTGAATCTATGCTGCCAACCAAGCGGGAAGGTGAGCGCGGTAAAGGCACCGACCTGCCCGTAGGGCAGTTGAAACGCAAAGTTTAGCGTGAGGGCCACGCCAAGGTTCACGTCCTTGGGATCAGTGTCATGCTCCTGCCTGGCGGCGGAGGCGGGAAGCCCCCAAAATACTGCCACCCTGCCGTTGTCGCAACATTTGAACAACTGGACGTACGGGCGGGTAAATATCACCAGCGGCTCAAAATCACCGGCGGTGCCAACAACCGGTGGCTTGGCAACCATCGTGCCGGGGAGTATCGCCGTCAACTGCCAGCGCGAGGCCAACCAATGCATCGCGCCAACGACAGCCTCGCAGGTATTTGAGTTAGTGCCCCGGGCATCCGCCTTCCCCACCGGCCCGCCCCCAACATAGCCGTAAAGATTGATTCCGCCCTGATACCCGATCGGGTCGCGGGTAAGCCAGCGGCCGAGGATTGGGGAGTAATACCGATTCCGCACATAATAATTATCCGTTTCGGCGTCATATCGATAGCCGCAGTTTTTAACACAACGGACGCGACGGCCACAAAGACGTTTTGCCTTGCATTCGGCACACGATATTTCAGCCAATGCGACCATTAACCGGCCCCAATACACCGTTGATTTAATGGAATATAACCATCGCAGCGCGTCGCTGCAACAATAGAAAGACACGGCGGAG
>JAJYZF010000033.1 GCA_021800165.1 Planctomycetota bacterium
ACCCCAGATTAACAAACTCAACTGCCGACCCGCTTCCATGCGAGCCTGTACCCTACACTATTCTCGCAAATGTGATGAAAAGTGCAACTCCCCAGAAAAGTACCGCCACAGCCCGAAGAGAGTATATATCCGGTTGGGGTGTGAAGCGGATTCAAAGCCAGCCAATGCGCCCTCCGGCTTGGGCGGGCGGATCAGGCCGGGGCGGATTCAAAACCGTCCGAAGTCTCCAGCGGGTCCCAGAATCCTGATGCCGGTACAGGGGCTGTGAATTCCCCAACGGCCAGTGCGTGCATAGCGGGTTCCCAGGCGGGGGTCGGTGCGGCAGCGGTATGGGCCAACCTCCGGAAGGTGCATTCGCGGTTGCCCGAGCAAGCTTCTCCGCGCCGTCGCGTGGATTCGCCATCGCGGGAGCTATTGCTGCAATGCAAGGCCTGGTCTTGGCAGGTGTGGAAGGGGATGGTGGCTCGGCCTTGGGCCTAATAGGGATGCGACACCCAAGGCCGTCGGTTACAATTCAGATCATGAAGAAAGAGAAAAATACCCGCCCGGAAATTCTCGCCGATGGCCCCATGCATTTGGCGCCGACGAATGAAATGGGTGTGGTATTTCTCTTCTCTCACCTGGCTCCGAAATTGGGGCTTCGCGTGGAGGAAATTCGTTCCCAATTTCCGGATTGTATCGCTTACCAAAAAATCGGTGGTGCTGAGAAGCGTTTACGAATAGAGTTTGAATACAGGTCCAATAATTTTCGCACGCACCGCCACCCCACAACAGAATGTGATGCAATTATCTGCTGGGAGCACGATTGGCCGGGTGTGCCGGACCATATCCGCGTTATCGAATTATGTCGGTATTTCGGACAGGGCTTCAATGTGTGGATACAACCGGTCATTAGGTCGCAATGGGGAGCGCTGAATCACGACCAGATGGAGTGGGGGCTTTCCAAGCGGGCGCATGCCGGCGATCTCTTACTGATGTACCGATGCCATCCTGATGCTAAAATCGAGGATGTCTTCACCCTGACAGGCGACCTTAAACGAGCCAAGGCTGCGTGGAGAAAGGGGGAGTGCTTCAGCGGCACTATCCAGCGTGTCTGCAGGCTCCCAAAGCCAATCATGCTGGGGCAGTTTCGCGTCGACCGGTTCTGGAAGACCGCATCTTTCATTCGGCGCAACATGCAGGGCAATTTGCGTGTTACGGAGTACTGGCCGGAGCTTTATCGCCTCATCGTCGCCCAGAACCCATCCGCATCCGCGAATCTCGGTAGCTTTGCCCCAGGGGCCGCGGTTTTGTTGTGACTGCAACCACGGTGAGCCCATGGCAGTGATCTGATATACAATGGGTTTCGCTTTCGTAACGTGGTTGAATCCCGCCCTTTCCGCCCCACGCTGCGGAGCGGGTGCGTATTGCGGATTTTGAACAATGCGTTTGGGCGCCCCTTCTTTTGTCGGGTCGCACCGCACATGACAGATATGGTAGGTGCGGTACCGAACGCTCGCTGCCTTGGGCTGGTCCGGTTTCGGAGGCAGGCGCTGCTTCATTGGCTGCGGTTGCCTGCATCCCCAGCACTTGGCACCGCATGGGCACTTGAAGCCTCATTGACCGCGATTTAATTGTCGATCGGGTTGCACAATACGCCGTGACGCACATGGCCAAAGAGTAACAGTTTAGCCCTTGCGCGTAGGCCTTGAGACACATGGCAAGTGAGGGTGCATGAATAAGCGCCGGGGACGCGTTGAAGCCGCCTTGGATCAGGGGATCGGGGAGCGCTGGCTAAGCCGGCCGGAGGTGGCGGCTATCGTCGCTGGGGCATTGAACCCATTTCAATGCGGTTCGCTATGCGCTCCATGCCTGCGTGGGAGCGGCAGGGGATGATCCTGAACTTCGGCTAGCAGGGTGCGGCGGATGCGCGAGAAAGGGGAAGAGTTGAACAGGTGCACAGGAAAGATCAAAGAAGACGACGCCATGGGCACCGCGGTGGGGAGGGGATCGGATCGGGTCGTGAATTGATTTTCTTGGACTTTAATCGTAATCTATGGATGGAATAGCACCAGCCAACCGATGGCAGTGATGGAATCACTGCCGCGGCGTGATGGTTCCGGGCAGGGAACATCAATGGATTCCGAATTCGCATGGATGGCGGATGACGCATGTTAAAAATTCTCGTGAGCCTGGTGAGTCTTTTTCTGGTGGCGGTGCTGGTATTAGCGCTGCGGCAGGAACGCATGGACTTGACCAGCCAGAGCGCAAAACTGTTTATTAAAATTAATCAGCGGCGGCATCTGTTGTGGGGCCAGCAGATAAAAATTTCGGCCGGCACCAATCCCATCGCGATCTCCAAAAAATTAAAAGCCCGCGCTGCGGCGGAGGCGGCCCAACGGGCGGCCGCGACGATGCCTGCGCTGATTGCGGTGCCGGTGAACGGGGCGACGGGCGGCAATCAATAAGGTTCGGCGGTGAGTAGGGCGGTTTGATGGTTGGCGGTGGTTGGCTAAAAATGGCCGCAGGCATGGAAGCCGGAGGTTAATGGACTACAATGCACAGGTTACGTAAAACAGAATGGCTATCGGGTTTGGTGCTGCTGGGCAGTGTGCTGGTATTTGCAGCGCTTTTGGTGCGGGTAGGCTGGCTGCAAACGCATACCACCCACGCGACCATGCGCGAGCTGCGCAGCGAGCACACCATCGTCACGCACCTGATGGCGCGGCGAGCATCCATTTATACCAGCGATTCCACCTTAATTGCCGGCAGTGTGCGGGTTTATAGTTTCTACGCGGATCCGGGTTATATTTTTGATCCGAACGGAACGCTCAACGCGTTGCCGCCCAACGAAGTGCCGAAGGCGGAACGAGTGATGGCCCGGGCCATTGCTCCGCTACTGGGCCAAAGTGCAGCGCAGCTCACGGCCATGCTGCGGGCGCATCTTTATTATCCCAACCGGCAGTTGCGGCGGTTTTTGTGGCTGAAACGCGGAGTGAAACAGAATTTTTATCGGCGTGTGGAGGCGGTGCATCATCAGTTGGAGCATCGTGCGGTGGAAGCACTGCGGCACCACCATCCGAACCTGGCGGATATTTATTATCATGCTCTGGATGGGGTGGGCTTTAAGCGCTCCACGCGACGGGTCTATCCGCTAGGCTCATTTGCGGGTCAGGTGATTGGCTTTGCCAATTCCAATCGTGGATTACAGGGCTTGGAAGGGCAGTTGAATTCGCTGCTGGTGGGGCGCAACGGCCGGGTGGTGTATGCCAAAGAGGCCACCGAGCGCGCCCTGTGGATTGAAAAACGGGGCTACAAACCGCCCAGCAATGGCATGAAGGTGTGGCTGACATTGAACACCACCATGCAGGGCGTGGCGGATCGAGCTTTGGATAAAGCATGTCAATATTTCAAAGCCCACAGCGGCGCGGCGGTGCTGATGGATCCGTATAACGGCGATATTTTGGCGATGGCCAATTATCCGCCGTTGAATCCCAATGATTATCAGGCCACACCGGAAAAATTCTGGCGAAATCGGGCGGTGACAGATCCGTATGAACCAGGATCCTGCTTTAAGCCGTTTAACGTGGGTTGGGCTTTGCAGCATCACATTATTACGTTGCAAACGGTTTTCAACTGCCATCACGGCCGGTGGCGTGATCCGACCGGGAGGTTGATTAAGGATGTGGATGGCCATGGTTTTTTAACAGTGGAAAATATTCTGGTGTATTCAAGCAACATCGGTATGACGCATGTGGGGTGGAGAATGGGAATTCCGCGGCTGTATGCGGGCGTGCACGCCTTTGGTTTCGGGCAGATGACGGGCAGTATTTTGCCGGGGGAGTCGCCGGGCATGGTTCGGCCGGAAGACCAGTGGACGAAAGGTACCGAAACCTCCGCGAGCTTTGGCTATGGGGTGGGCGTAACGACTCTGCAATTGGCGCGGGCGTTTTGTGTGTTTGCCAACGGCGGCTATCTGCCCACACCGCAGATCGTCAAGGCGGTGGAAGTGAAGCCGGGAAAAATTGAATCCTGGAGTGAGATAGCCGGGCCGCAGCCAATGAAGAAACTGCTGTCCCGCCATGTTTGTCGGGAGATGATCGGAGCGATGGAACAGGTGATGGAGCGGGGCACCGGCCAATATTGCCTGTCGCCGGTTTATCAGCTTTATGGGAAAACGGGTACGGCCAATCTGGCCATTGCCGGGCAGGATGGCTATCACAAGCATGAATACAATGCCACGTTTGTGGAAGGTGGACCGGTGCCCCATCCGCGGTTGATATGCGTGGTGAGTGTGAATCAACCGGACCCGAAGCTGGGGCATTACGGCGGCACGGTGGCAGGTCCGGAATGTACGAAGATCATGGTTAAAGCGCTGCAATATTTGCAGGTGCCTCCGGATCAGAGTCCGGCGACGGATCCGTGGTGGGGTAAGGAAAAGCAGTTGTGGGCGGAAAGCGGCCTGAGTCATTGATAGGGCGCGGTGGAACTGAAAATGTGGGGTTGCGATGATCCGTCAGATGGGGCGCAGTTGATATGAAACTCAGTGTGCTATTGGCAGAGGTGACGGTGCCGCCGGCGCGGCTGATCAAGTCGGTGGCGGACCCGGAAATCAACCGCGTGGTGGAGGATTCGCGGCAGGTTCGCCCGGGCGATCTTTTTGTGGCCCGCAGCGGTACCCGGCATCGCGGCGAAAGTTTTATTCAAGATGCGCTGGGCCGGGGTGCGGCGGCGGTGTTGTTGGCGGAGGCGGCAAGCCCGGCGGCGGGGGAGGGTCGGGATATTTCGGGAGAAGAAATGCTGGCCCGGCTGGCGCATCGCCTGCGTGGTGATCCGGCGCGTGATTTGACCATTTTTGCGGTAACGGGCACCAACGGCAAGACCACCATCAGTTATCTGGTGCGGGCGATATGCAAGGCTGCGGGACGGCGCTGCGGGTTAATCAGCACGGTGGAAATTGACGATGGTGCCCAGGTACGGGAGAGCGTGATGACCACACCCGGCCCGGTAGAACTGGCGGATTTGTTTGCGGAAATGAAAAGCAACGGGGTGCGCACCGTGTCGATGGAGGCCAGCAGCCATGCTCTGGACCAGGGCCGGATGGCCGGCTTTCAGGTGGCGGCGGCGATGTTCAGCAACCTTACCGGCGATCATCTGGATTATCATAAAACCATGGAAAATTATGCCAGCGCCAAAGCCCGGCTTTTTGCATCTTTGTCGGCGGATTCATGGGCCATTGTGAATGCGGACGATCCGTGGTCGTCCCGGATGATCCAGGGCTGCCGGGCGCGGGTGCTGCATTATGGCTTGGATAAGCCGGCCGATTTTAAGGCGGATATTTTACGGATGGATGCTATGGGCACGACGCTGCGCATCAGTCATCCGGGTGGATCTCCGTGGACGATCAGAACGGAATTGGTGGGGCGGCACAATGTTTTGAATATACTCTGTGCGGTGGCGGCGTGTGTGAGTCAAGGCCTTGCGGCCCCGGCGATTCAACTGGGGCTGGAGCAAATGCGGGCTGTGCCCGGCCGTCTGGAGGCGGTGCTGGTGGAAGGTAAGAACCGCCAGGAATTGCCGTTTCAGGTGCTGGTGGACTATGCGCATACGCACGACGCATTGGAAAATGTGCTGCGGGCCATTCGCCCGTGGACCAAGGGGCGCATCATTTGTGTATTTGGCTGCGGGGGAGACCGTGATGCCACCAAGCGGCCGAAAATGGCGGCGGTGGCGCAGCGTTTGGCGGATCAGATTATTATTACCAATGACAATCCGCGAACCGAAGATCCGCAGAGCATCGTGGCCATGATTTTGGCCGGATTTTCGACCGAAGGGCGGACTGGCGTGCGGGTTTGTCCGGATCGGCGAGCGGCCATACAGGCGGCCATAGAGGAGGCCCGCGCGGGCGATGTGGTATTGATTGCCGGCAAGGGGCATGAGCGTTATCAGATTCTGGGCACTGTGAAGCACCCGTTTGATGATGTGGCGGTGGCCCGGGCGGCGCTGGCCGAGCGGTGGACGGCGGTGGAGGGGGCGGAGGTGGCGACATGAAACCATGGGGCTTGGACCAGATACGGCGGGTGACGTTAAGCCGGTGGCTGAATAAGTCGCAGCGTAATTTCAGCGGGCGCGTGGTGCATGACCATCGCAATGTGGCGGAGGGGGATTTGTTTGTGGCCATTCGCGGGGCGCGATTTGACGGCCACACGTTTATAGCTCAGGCCATTGCAGCCGGCGCTGCGGCGGTGCTGGTGGAGAGCGCCCCGGGCGGGGAAGCGATGCGGGCGGCGACGGAAGCGGGTGCGGCGGTATTGCAGTGCGATCAGAGTGTGCGCGGACTCAACCGTCTGGCGGCCGGCTATCGGCAGGAACTTCGGGCGAAGGTTATTGCGGTGGGCGGATCGAATGGCAAGACGACCACCAAACGTCTGATTGACACGGTGCTGGCGGCCAAGCTTACGGGGCACGCCAGCCCGAAAAGTTTTAACAACAACATCGGTCTACCGCTGACGCTTTTGCAGGTGGAGCCGCAGCACGAATATGTTGTCCTGGAAGTGGGCACCAACGCGCCGGGTGAAGTGGCCGCTTTGGGCGAAGTGGCCGCACCGGATATTGCGGTGATCACGAGTGTGGGGTTGGAACACCTGGAACATCTGGGGGACTTAAAATCCATTGCCGCGGAGGAAGCCTCGCTGGTGCGTTTTGTGCGGGATGGGGGGATGCTATTTTTTCCGAATAACGCTCCGGAGTTAGCTGAGGCGCTCAAGCTTTCCACTTTGGCCCGGGTCACGGTGGGCTTGGGAGGGTCGGGAGCGGATCTGGAGGCGGTGGAGGTGGTGGAATCGGTTGCCGGCCTGAATTTCAAGCTCAATGGGCGTTTGGCGGTTCATGTGCCGCTGCTGGGCCGGCATAATGTCATGAATATATTGCCGGCGATCGGCGTGGCCCGTCGGATGGGGTTGGCGGATGAACAAATTGTGCAGGGTTTGGGGCAATGCCAACCGGCACCGATGCGTATGGAGCCGCTGCGGATTAACGGGCACTTTGTGCTCAACGATGCGTATAACGCCAATCCGACCAGCATGGCTGGGGCGCTGGAAACGTTCGGGCGCATTGAACTTGGTGCCGTGGTGCGGCAGGGTGTGCGTAGATCGCGTGGCGCAGGACGTGGGCGCAGCGGCGGGCAACCGCCGCGACGGGTGGCCATTCTGGCGGACATGTTGGAACTGGGGCAGGCCGGCCCGGAGATGCATGAATGGGTCGGGTCGTTGGTGGTGGAGAACCGGATGGACCTGCTGATAGCGGTGGGGCCGCAGATGCAGGCGGCGGCCGCGTTAACCCGGCGGCGCGGCGTGGCGACGGAATATTTTGCCACCACGGCGGAGGCGGTGCGGGGGGTACCGGCGTTGCTGCGGCGGCAGGATGCCGTATTGCTTAAAGGCTCGCGGGGCATGCATCTGGAGGACGTGCTGGAGGCGATTAAAGCGGCGGAAGTGTCGGCTCCGGCAGCGGCGTCGGCGGGTGCGCTGGATTAGCAGCGTCTGGATCGGCAGGGGCATCGCGGGGATATTGATATGCTGTACTGGTTGTATGTTTTCATGGCGGGGCAGGGATGGGTAGGGCAGACCTTTGCGCTGCAGGAGGTGATCTTTCGTTCCGCGCTGGCGGTGATTATCAGTTTTATCATGGTATTGGCGATGGGCAGGCCGGTGATCGGCCGGCTCAAAAAATTGAAGCTTGGCGACAAGCCGGAATTTCATAACGATTCGCTCAATGCCATGAATGTGGGCAAGGCGGACACGCCGACGATGGGGGGCGTGATGATTATCGCGGCGATTTTTATCACCACCCTGCTTTGCGCGAGGGTCGATAATTTTTATGTGCAAATGGCGCTGATGTGCCTGATTTATCTCGGGGGACTGGGGGCCATTGATGATTGGCTCAAGCTCACGGAAAAGCAGCGTGCGGAAGGGAGCCGCGACGGTTTAATGTGGTGGGAAAAACTGGTGTTTCAGGTGGGGTTGGGCGTTATATTGGCGGTGTTTATCTATCACCACGGCGGCTACGCGCAGGCCCATTATCTGAATTGGCCGCTGCTGCCGCGTGACTGGGTGTTGCCCACGGGGGTGTTTGCGGTATTGGCGGTGGTGGTGATTGCCGGCAGCAGCAACGCGGTGAATTTGACCGATGGGATGGATGGTCTGGCGGCCGGCTGCATGACCATTGTAAGCTTTGCCTTTATGATTCTGGCGTATGTTACCGGGGACGCCCGCTGGGCCGCGAATTTGCACTTCAACCACATTCGTCTTTCCGGGGAACTGGCTGTGGTGTGTGGGGCCATGGCGGGGGCGTGTCTGGGCTTTTTGTGGTTCAACTGCAATCCGGCGCAGGTTTTCATGGGAGATACAGGTTCGCTGGCGCTGGGCGGAACCATCGGGTACGTGGCGATTGTGATCCGGCAGGAACCGATGCTGCTGTTGGTGGGAGCGATCTTTGTGATCGAAGCGGGCAGTGTGCTTATTCAAGTGGGCTATTTTAAATTAAGCCGGGGCAAGCGGGTATTTTTGTGCAGCCCGATTCATCATCATTTTCACTTAAAAGGCTGGAGCGAACAGCAAGTGGTTATCCGATTCTGGCTGATCACCGGTCTTTCCGCGGCGCTGGCCTTGGCCACCGTGAAAATCAGGTGACGGCGGCGATTTTCGACCAGGAATTGACGGTGTCCGCGGGGCAGATTAGAGCGCGCAGGACGGCAAGCCACGGCACTGGATCAGGTTACGGGCGGGCAGGAACAAAACAGGTGGCGGTCGCCGTAGACGTTGTCAATGCGCCCGACATGCGGCCAGAATTTATACTCCTTGAGATAAGCGAGAGGAAAGGCGGCCTTTTCCCGGGAATAGCGATGGGGCCAGGGATCGGCGGCGAGGGCGGCGGCGGTGTGGGGGGCGTGCTTGAGCGGATTGTCGTGGCGATCCATGAGGCCGGTTTCAATGTCGCGGATCTCCTGACGAATGGCAATGAGAGCATCGCAGAAACGGTCGAGTTCGGCCCGCGATTCACTTTCGGTTGGTTCGATCATCATGGTGCCGGGTTCCGGCCAGGAAATGGTGGGGGCGTGAAAGCCGTAGTCCATAAGGCGTTTGGCGATATCTTCGACTTTGACTCCGGCGGAGGTTTCAAAGGCCCGGGCATCGATAATGAATTCGTGGGCGCAAAACCCATGTTGACCCTTAAAGGCAATGGGATAATGGGCACCAAGCCGGTGGGCCATATAGTTGGCATTCAAGATGGCCACTGCGGTGGCTTTTTTCAGGCCGGAGGCACCCATCATCACGATGTAGGCCCAGGGAATCGTCAAAATTGAAGCACTGCCGTACGGGGCTGCGGCCACAGGCCCCATGGCGCTGGGGCCGGCACTGGTGCCGAGGGGATGGCCGGGCAAGAACGGTGCCAAATGCTTGGCCACGGCAATGGGGCCCATGCCTGGCCCGCCGCCGCCGTGGGGGATGCAAAAGGTTTTGTGCAGGTTCAGATGGCAGACATCGGCACCAATATCCGCGGGGCGGGAGAGGCCTACCTGGGCGTTCATGTTGGCCCCATCCATATAGACCTGGCCGCCATGGTCGTGGACGATGGCGCAAATATCCCGGATATGCTCTTCAAAAACACCATGGGTGGATGGATAGGTAACCATCAGGCAGGCGAGGTTTTGGCGATGGGCGCGGGCCTTATCGGCGAGGTCGGCTAAATCCACATTGCCCTGCGGATCGCAGGCCACCGCCACGACCCGCAATCCCGCGGTGACGGCGCTGGCGGGGTTGGTGCCATGGGCGGAGTCCGGGATCAGGCAAATGTTCCGGTGGGCCTGGCCACGCGATTGATGCCAGGCGCGAATCACGAGCAAGCCCGTGTATTCGCCTTGGGAACCGGCGTTGGGTTGCAGCGATAGCGCCGGGAAACCGGTAATTTCCGCCAAGAATTTCTGCAACTGATCAAAGAGAATGGCATAACCGCGGGTTTGATCGGCCGGGGCAAAGGGATGCACATCGGCCCACAAAGACCAGGTGATGGGCAGCATTTCCGCGGTGGCATTGAGCTTCATGGTACAGGACCCCAGCGGAATCATGGAACTGGTGAGCGACAAATCGCGGGATTCCAGGCGACGAATGTAGCGCAGCATTTGGGTTTCGCTGTGATGCTGGTTAAAAACCGGATGGGTCAGGAAAGGGGAACCGCGACGCAGGGTCGGCGGGTATTCGATGTTGGCTTGGGCTACCAAGTCGTCCAACAAAAACGGCAATGGATGCTTCGGGCAGAAGATGTGCAGCAGGGCATGGACTTCGGCCATGTCGGTGCGTTCGTCCAGGGCTATGCCGATGGTGCCATCGTTATAACTGCGGAGATTGATGGACTTCACCCGCGCGGCCTCCAAAATATCGGCCACCGGGATGTGGCTGCCGGGGGTTACGCGAAGCGTATCAAAAAATAGATCATCGCCAATCTGATGGCCCAGCCGGACCAGGCCACGGGCCAAGACCGC
Source organism: Planctomycetota bacterium (assembly GCA_021800165.1). Lineage (GTDB taxonomy): Bacteria > Planctomycetota > Phycisphaerae > WQYP01 > WQYP01 > JABEVA01. The sequence goes on from JAJYZF010000033.1 coordinate 10,520, forward strand.
GGTCCAGGCGTGAATTCGGCGGGCGATGCGGGTTAGACCGGCCGGCCCATGGTAGACCGCGTGCATGGCCGCCACGACCGCCGGCAGCACCTGGGCGGTGCAGATATTGCTGGTGGCACGCTCGCGTTTGATGTGCTGTTCGCGGGTTTGAATGGCCAGGCGCAGCGCGGGTTGGCCGGCCGCATCACGCGATACGCCGACGATGCGTCCCGGAATTTTGCGGGCCAATTCCTGGCGGGTGGCCAAAAAGGCGGCATGGGGGCCACCCGCACCCATGGGCATGCCCAGCCGCTGGGTGCTGCCGACAGCGATGTCTGCGCCAAATTCTCCGGGCGGGCGCAGCAGCGTCAGGGCGAGGATATCCGTTGCGACCACCACCCGGACCTGATGTTGATGGGCTAACGTGACTAGATCATCCCAGCGGTGAATACGGCCATCGGTGGCGGGGTATTGGAGCAGGATTCCAAAGATCGTACCGGCAGAGAAATCGGCCTGTTCAGGTTGGCCGACAACGGCCTTCAAGCCCAGCGCCGTGAGCCGTGTCTGGACCACGGCAATGGTCTGCGGATGGCAATTGCGGGCGATAAAAAAAGTGTCGCGGAGATCGTTGGCACCGCTGCGACACATGGCCATGGCTTCGGCGGCGGCGGTAGCTTCGTCAAGCAGCGACGCATTGGCCAGGGGCAAAGCGGTGAGATCGGCGACCATGGTCTGAAAATTAAGCAGGGCCTCCAGGCGGCCTTGGGAAATTTCCGCCTGATACGGGGTGTACTGCGTGTACCAGCCGGGGTTTTCCAGCACATTGCGCAGAATCACCGGAGCGGTAAGAGCGTCTTGATAGCCCATGCCAATGAGGCTGCGAAACACCCGGTTTTCGCCAGCGAGTTGGCGCAGCTTTTTAAGCATGGATGCTTCGGAGAGAGGTTCCGGCAGGGCCAGAGCAGTCGGGAGTCGTATGCCCGGGGGCACGGTACGATCCAGGAGTTCATCCAGAGATTCCAAACCCATCTGTGCCAGCATGGCCCGCACCTCGGCGTCGTGTGGTCCTAGATGGCGGGTGACAAAATTATCCTCGGCCATGAGGTCGGCCCAGGCCGAAGCGGATGGGTGGGGTAGCGAAGCCTTGGCCGCGAGGGTGGCGGAAGCAGATGGCATTGTTGTGGAACCTTTCTATGGTACTAAGGGGAACGCAAACCAAGGGGGGATTATAACCGTGCGGGCTTACCGCTGCGATCTTGGGCGGATGGGCTTGAGACGTGGGGTGACGGGCGGGGCGGTGGGGTATGGAACCCTGGCACGGGGATGTGCCCGTTTTTGTCGGTATTGGCGAAGTACCCTGCGTAGCGGTGGTTCCGGGTCTGCGCGCAGAGGCCAGTACCGGGCAACGGCGGGTGAGGACACCCGCCCCCCAGACCGGCAGCGCCCGCCGCGTTGGCTGATAACCACAGGCTTCGGCGGTTCCCGAGAAAAACGGGCACAGCCCTGGCGGGAGATGCGGTCTTGCGTTGGCCCAAAACATGGAGTAATGTGGCTGGCAAGGCAGTGTTTTTAAGAAGGTTTTCGCAGTATGAAGCTCAAAGATTCCACTCGACTGATTTTTATCGGCGATTCCATCACAGATTGTGGGCGGGGGCGGCCGATCGGCGACGGCAGCCTGGGCAATGGGTATGTATCCATGATTGACGCCCTGCTGACGGCGGCTTATCCGCAGTTAAAAATACGAACCTTCAATCAGGGTATCAGCGGCAATACCGTGCGCGATCTGGCGGCCCGATGGGATAGTGATGTTCTGGCTTTGAAGCCGGACTGGCTGGTGATCATGATTGGTATTAATGATGTGTGGCGGCAATTTGATAACGCTATTCGGCCGGAGTATGGCGTACCGCTGGCGGAATATGAAAGCACGCTGGATGAATTGATTTCCAAGACGCTGCCGATGACCAGAAACATTGTTTTGATGACGCCTTTTTTTATTGAATCGAGCACGCACGATGCGATGCGCAGGCGCATGGACGAATATGGCGCTGCGGTGAAAAAACTGGCGCACCAACATGCTCTGATTAGCGTGGATACGCAGGCGGCGTTTAATCATGTGCTCGAATCGCGTTACTCCGCAGGGCTGGCGTGGGACCGTGTGCATCCCAATGCCGCCGGGCACATGCTCCTGGCGCGGGCATTTTTGAAGAGCATCGGTTTTGTGTGGTAGAACCTCTTGAGCCATATCCTGCCGGGGCTGGGAAGAAGTGGCGTGGCCCATGACCTGCCGGAATGAACGGTGCGTCGATGATGAAGAAAATTTATTTGGAGACGTTCGGCTGTCAGATGAATGTTTTGGACAGCGAACTGGTGATGGGGCAGTTGGCGGCGCTGGGCTACGAATTCACGCCCGATCTGGATGCCGCGGGCATTGTTTTGTATAACACGTGTTCGGTACGGGAACATTCCGAAAATAAAGTGCGTTCCCGGCTGGGGCTGTTGAAAACGCGCAAGGCGGCCGAGCCGGAATTGGTTATCGGGGTGATCGGCTGCATGGCGGAGCGCGACGGCGCGGGCATGCTCAAGCGGCTGCCGCATGTGGACCTGCTTTGCGGCCCCGGCGAACTGGACAAACTGCCGACGCTTTTAGACAACGTATTTCGGACTGGCCGCCAGCAGGCGGCGCTGGCCGGCAATACCAGCCGCCGCTCGGCAACACTGGGGGCGGCAGAGGAAGACGGCCTGGAACTGCTGGATTTATCGCGTAGTTTTTCCGCCGCCGAAAGCCGTTATCAGGCCTATGTGCGTGTGGTTCGCGGCTGCAATAAATTTTGCACGTATTGTGTGGTACCGCACACCCGCGGGCCGGAGGTGAGCCGTCCACCGGAGTCCATTATTGAGGAGGCCCGGCGGTTGGTGGCGGCCGGCGCTCTGGAAATTACGCTGCTGGGGCAAACGGTTAACCATTATCATTTTGAGCATGCCCCGGCCTCCGGGCCGGGTGGTCCGATGAAACGGCGGACGAGTTTTGCGCAACTGCTGGAGCGTTTGCATGAAAGTGTACCGGAGTTACCCCGGCTAAGGTTTATCACCAGTTTTCCGGCGGACTTCGGCGATGATATTTTGCAGGTGATGGCGGGTTGTAATAGAATATGCAAATATTTGCATATACCAGCACAATCGGGGAGCAATCGCATTCTCAAAATGATGAATCGGGGCTATCGTGTGGAGGAGTATCAGGGCTTGTTGGAGCGGGCACGGCGAATGGTACCGGGTATTGCCCTGGCCGGTGATATGATTGTGGGCTTTCCCAGCGAAACGGAGGAAGATTACCAATTGTCGGCCAAATTGGTGGCGGAGTCGCGCTACAAAAACTGTTTCATCTTCAAGTATTCCCCACGTCCGGGCACCTTGGCCATCCGGCGCTATCCGGATGATGTGCCCGATGAGGTCAAACGGGAACGCAACAATCATTTGTTGCATATTCAAAATGAGATCTGCGAAGAGTTGAATCGGGAACTGATCGGACAAACATTGCCGGTGCTTTGTCAGGGGCCCAGCGGCTGGGTGCGTCCCGCGGATTCGATTGTGGCGGGGGCCGGTTCGGGGCGGATGCGGGCACCAGAGTTTGGAGCGGCTACGACGGGCGGGGAGGTTGGGGTTCAATTCGGGCCGAGAATGGCTGCGGCGATGCGTGGCCGGGTCGAGGTGCCGGTGGCTGCGCGGCTGGTCCAGCAGACCCGCGGCTTTTCCGATTCGGTGCAGCTTACCGGACGCACCGGGGCGGACCAGATTGTGGTATTTCCCGGTTTGCCGGAATGGGAAGGCCAGATCGTTGACGTTCACATTGACGAAGCGCACGCCATGACTATTTTCGGACATGCCGTAACGGATGCGGCGGTCGCTTCGTCTTGAGGTAGATTTCGGGCTTATAAAATCGCCTTGGCACGGCTACGATCGGTGTTACAGGGAGGTGGCGGCTGTTGGTCCGAAAAAAATTGCAACTTTCCCTCTTCACTTTTCCAACTTTGACTCCTACTATCATTATGGCCTGACCGATACAGGTACTGACATCTCTGAGAGATTCGGTAGAAAATGGAGGGCTAGCTGGTGTGGAAGCCGGCTGGCCCTGAAGAGTAGTACGAAACGGATACGGGGAGTCTACACATGTTTGGGGCAAGAGAATCTGATTTAAAACAGTATTTTGCCATATTGCGAAAAATACCGCTGCTGACCGCGGAGCAGGAACTGGACCTTGCCGGGCGGGTGCAAAATGGGGATTTTTCAGCACGAGATCAGTTGGTGCAAGCCAATTTGCGACTGGTGGTGGCCATTGCCCGGCGATTCGTACGTACCGGCATCTGCATTCAAGATCTTATCGCCGAGGGCAATTTGGGCTTGGTTCATGCCGCGGATTTATATCAGCCGGATCGGTGTACGCGGTTTGCAACGTACGCTAAATGGTGGATTCTCCACAGTTTGCAGCAATTTGTCGCGGCCACCGCCCATCCCATGTGTCTGCCGCATTACATGATTCGCCGTATGGCCAAATTGAACCAGCAATCGCGGATGTTTCAGGATACCCGCGGATATGCTCCGTCTGATATGGATATGCATGAACAATCCGGCACCGGCCAGCTTGCCGCTGTGCAGCACGCCTCGCGGGTATTTCGGGTCAGCATGATGGATCATCCGAGCCGGGGAAGTCTGGAAGACACCATACCGGATCGTCAAACTCCACGTCCGGACCACGAATTGGAAAGTCGCGAAACCCGTGCCAATCTGCGGATTCTGCTGGATCAGCTTGATCAGCGCGAGGCGACGGTCTTGCGACTGCGCCATGGCTTCGGCGACGCCCAGCCGCTACCGGTGCAGGAAATCGCCGCGATTTTGGGCGTTACGCGGCAGCGTGTGCGGCAAATTGAAGTGGGAGCTTTGCGCAAGCTGCAATCTTTACTGGAGTCCACCCATGTGAGCCGTGAGGGGCGAGTGGACGAGATTGGCCGGGAAGCGGTTTTGGCTGGATGACAACAGCGTGACTCAGGCATCGGGGCGGTCTGGGCAGCACCAGCCGCGGCGTATAGAATGAGCCTATGTATATTCCGCCACCGTTCAACGAAACCGACCTCTCGCGCATCGTGTCGTTGGTCCAAGAAAACCCTTTTGGCGTGCTCATCACCGCTTCCGATGGCGCACCCACCGTCAGCCATCTTCCGCTGCTGCTGGAGGAATCCGCCAACGGAGAGTTGAAGCTGTGGGGGCACATGGCCAGGGCCAATCCGCAGTGGAAGCACCTATCGCCCACCAAGGAGGTGCTGGTGGTATTTTGCGGCCCGCACGCCTACATCTCGCCGAGTTGGTATGCCTCGCCGGGGGTACCCACCTGGAATTATGCGGTAGCGCATCTGCACGGCACGCCGCGGCTTATTACCAGCGATGCGGAACTGGCGGAGCTGGTGCGGCGCCTGACCGAAAAATTTGAATCCACACGACCGCAGCCATGGTCACCGAGCATGACCAAAGAACATCAGCACAACCTGTTGGCTATGATCGTAGGCTTTGAAATCCGGGTCACGCATACGCAGGGGAAGTTCAAGCTTGGCCAGAATAGATCGCTGGAAGATCAACGCCGGGTGGCGGCAGAATTGGCCCGTTCGGGCAATGCTACGGAGGTGGCCTTGTCGAAACTGATGCAAGTTCCGCAGCGTGAAGGGTCGTAACCGGATTTGCCAACGGGATGCAGCCGTATGGGCGGGGCTGACTGGGTCTTAAGATTTTTTGCGATATACGTTGAGCCCGATTTTCTCTTCCCGGTCGGGCACCGATACATTGCCTTCCGTCGAAGCGATAATGATGGTTTTGCCGGAGGCAGAAGGCCCAAATTCCTTGCTCAAATCCACCTTGATGGTAAGTATCTGGCCTTCAACTTTGATATCCACATTTTTCATTGGAGTCTCCTGTTGGCCCAGGGGCGTTCAAGCGCAACACCACGTTGCCTGCGGCAAGCCGGCGGCGGCCTTTTCGCGTCCCGGAACACCGTATCACGTTACCGAGGGCAACCACCGTCGTCAATGTATTGTGCCGCCCAAGATCGCCTGGCTCCGGCGGTATTGCCACACGGAGCCAAGACCGGCCATCGGGATTGGGCGATCGCGTTGGTTGAGGAAGTGCTTATTCACCAATGATTTTTACCAACACCCGTTTGCGGCGTCGGCCGTCAAATTCACCATAAAAAATACGCTCCCAAGGTCCAAAATCCAGCTTACCCGCGGTAATGGCCACCACCACCTCGCGCCCGAGAATGGTGCGTTTCAGGTGGGCGTCGGCATTGTCTTCACCGGTATCGTTATGGCGGTAGCGTGAATAAGGCTTTTCCGGGGCTAATTGTTCAAGCCAGTGCTCCCAATCCTGCATCAACCCCGCTTCATCATCGTTGATAAACACACTGGCGCTGATGTGCATGGCATTTACCAAAACCAGGCCTTCGGCTATGCCGCTTTGAGCCAGAGCCGCTTCCACCTGGGCGGTGATATTGACAAACGCCCGCCGCGCCGGAATGTTAAACCACAATTCTTTGCGAAAAGTTTTCACCGAAGCTCCGATCGCGGTACCCGCCCAGGTTGGATATGTATTTTGGCCTAAACGCCAAGGATTCCATCAAGCAGATGAGGTCCGGATTCAATCTTGTCACGGCGACTGCGCCGTGGCGCGGCGGTGGTGGCGGCCTTGACCCGTTGGCCATTGATACGCACAGTTCCATTGGCGGTGGAGGGGGCGGAGGTGGCGGGAACATCGGACCCCAGCAGTGGCTCGCCGACGCGGGTCTGATCCAATCGGGTCTGAATGCCCTTGGCATAATCGGGGGACAACTCAAAGCCGATAAATTGCCGGCCCAGTTTCTTGGCCACCACCAGTGTCGATCCGCTGCCGCCAAATGGGTCCAGCACGGTCTGGCCCTCGTTGGAAGAGGCTTTGATAATGCGGCCCAACAATTGCTCGGGCATTTGGCAGCCGTGCCAGCCTGCACGCTCCTTAAATGTTCCGCACACGCGTGGGAAATACCAAACATCCTCGCTGGGCTGGAAACAGTCTGGGATATCTTGCGGACGCAGGATCCAGGTATCGTCGGGCAGGCGACCATCCGGATTCCCGCGACTGTCGCCGTAGACCAGGGTTCTAGCTGAGGGTACGCGGATGGCGGGTATATTGAAGGTGAAATGCTTGGGATCTTTTACGAAATGAAACAGATGGGTATGGCTGCGGGCGAATTTAGTTTTGCACTGCACGCCAAAGGTGTAGTACCAGAGCACCCAACTGCGGCATTTCAGGCCCAAGTCACGCTGAAAAATAATTTTTAGTTCCGCGGCAAAGTCGTCGCCGATGGCCAACCAGAAGGTTCCGTCCGGTTTGAGCGCCCGCACTACACCCGCACCCCACTTGCGGGTCCAGGCCAGATAATCTTCCGCCGCCCGCTTATCTTCATAAACGTCGTACGTGTAACCAATGTTAAAGGGGGGATCGGCAAAGACCAGGTCGATGCTGCCTGGAGCAATAGCCGCCAAGCCTTCAATACAGTCTTGTTGATAAATCTGGTTTAATTTCATCGGAACCTCAGAAAAGTGGCCCTATGGATTGCTGGTCGACTTATTTACTTGTAATACCGCCTGTTGACCAAACATTCTGCTAACAACGCTAAATATAGTATCCAATACCTTCCGGCTATTCAAGCGGCCTGCGCCTGGTGCAGCCGGGAGGTAAGGTTGGCGATGGCGTTACCCAGAGCCTCATGATGCGGGCCATCGGCGGCTACCCAGCGCAGCAGCCAGCCAGTGGTCAAACGGGTTTCCACCCGCTGGTTGGCGGCGACTGCTGTGGAATGGTTGCGGTCGCCTAAAACCCGTCCAATCTCGGGAAAGCTCAGGTGGGAATGTTGCCGCATGAGATAAATGGCAATGGCCCGCGCACCAGCCACCACCTGGCTGCGCCGATCGCCCCGGAGATCGGTGGCGGCTAATCCGAAATAGGCCGCAACCGTTGCCATGATGTGCTCAGGCGAAATAACCCGGGCCGCTCCCGATCGAGAGCGCACCTGCTGGGCAATGACGGCGGCGGTACCATCGGCTTTGCCGCCGGACTGCTCGGCCACGTCCATTCCCGCAAGCACCTGTAACAACAGGCCTTCGAGTTCGCGGACGCTGGCGGCGGGGCTTTGGGCCACATGCATGAGAATCGAATCGCTCGCGGATCGCTGCAACCGCAGGGCGCAGCGTCGGAGAATTTCCAGGCGGGTGGGCAGATCGGGTGGATCAATGCGTGCCACCATGCCGCTGACGAAGCGGCTCTGGAGGGCATCCATGATGGAGGCAATTTGCCCGGGAGCGCAATCGGATGCGAGCACAATACGCCGCCCCGCGCCATCCACCTGATTGAAGGTGTGCAGAAATTCCTCCTGGGTTGCCTGCTTGCGGGTGAAAAAATGAATATCATCGATCACCAGCAGGTCACTTTGGCGAAGCCGCCGCCGAAATTGGGTGGTTTTATTCTGCCGGATGGCCTCCACAAATTCATTGGTAAACTGTTCGCCCGTCAGGTAAAGCCAGCGCTTTTGCGGAAACGCCTGACCAAAGCGCCGACATATTCCCTGCAACAGATGGGTTTTGCCCAAGCCACAGCGTCCATGTATAAAAAGTGGATTAAATCCGTTCTCGGTTGCCTCGGCCACTTGAACCGCCGCTCGAAACGCCATCTGGTTGGACGGACCGGCCACAAAATCTTCCAGTAAATATTTAGGGTTCAGCCCGCGGACGCCCACGGGCGGGCGCGCCGAGTCGGATGGTGGAGGCTGCGGCGCAGCGACACCGGCATCCGCCGCCGCTTCGGGTCGGGGCGTGGCGGCCGGCGTTGCCACTTCCACCGTCACCTGCTGGCGCAGGACTGCCGCGGCGCTGTGCTGCAATTCCAACATCAATTTGCCGCGAATCCACTGCGCTGCAAAGAGGTTGGTGGGCACCACGGTCAGTTTCCCGTCGCTAAGATACCAGCGGCATTTTCCGGCGAACCATTGCTGGTAGCGGGCCTCGCCGAGGCACCGGGCAAGTTCTTCATCAAGTTTAATTCTAACGGTCTTTTCAAGCTCCAATTCCTTCATCAGCGGCGCAGCGGTCAACATGAACAGACTCCTTTCCGAGCACCATTTCCCCATTTCCAGAGGGAGAGCGGCTATTTTATCTCTACTACGTAACGAACCGTCATGGTTCTAAGACAGCCGGGGAGTCCTTTCCCCGGCCTGCGGAGGCACAACCCGTGCTCCGACATGAATTCCACTCGTCCACCGGTCGGTTGCGTATTGGTCACGCACAGCCGTCCAGCATGGACGATTGATTGTTGGGTTTTGTTTTAACCGTCGATCAAGGTCCTGGCAATGGCCGGTGGCGGGAATTCTTTTGCACAAGTACCAAAGTGGTTGTGCCACCATGGGTTAGGATTGTAAAAAAACTTTTTTCAACCGGATTTCCACCGCCCTTTACGGCGTTGTGGATAAAACGGTGGATGGCTGAAAATATCGTGTTAAGCCAAGCCATGCCAAGAGGTTAGGTCATTATTCGCGGCCTGATCCGCGTTGCGGCCAGGGACCGGTTGGGCGGGGGATTTTACCGGATTGGGCTCGGAGGGCGGCGGCAGAGGGGTGCGACCGCCGGTGACGCACCGTGGTGGCGGGCGGCGTGTTACGTATACTACATTGAATCGCGGTCAAACAGTGGCGGGATCAGCGCAACATGCGGCAATGGTAGACACCGCCGGGCGGCATGTTCAAGGCGACAAGCTGAAACGATACGTGCTCAAACATGGCCTTATACCAACGCAGGTAGAACCATGGAACTTCCGTGATATTGCTGAAGACCCCGTGTGGCTTGAGATAATTGCGCACCGCGGCAAACATACGCCGCTGCACCGGCTCGGGTAAAGAGGGCGTGCCGAGGCCGCTGACGAAGTGATCCACGCCGTGGTGGGCGACCTGCTGGGCGGAGAGAATTTCCGCCAGATCGCCGACATCGCCATGAACGATTTGCACATTGGGGCGGCCGGCGAAGCGCTGGCGCAGGATACGTACAAAATCACGGTCCCGTTCGATGGCGATGAAACGGGTGTGGGGGCGCAGGCGTTGCAGGGCCTGTTGCGTAATCGGGCCGGTGCCGGCCCCCAGTTCCACAATGACGCGGGCTTGATCCCAGTCAATGGATTTGAGGCTGGCGGCGGCCATGAAGCGGCTGGAGGGCCACACGGAGGCGATGCGTGTGCCGTGACGGAAAAACTTGGTCATAAAGAGCAGATTGTGGCGGAGCAGGCTCGGCGGCGGGGAACCGGCGTGGGTCGGAGTGTTGTCGGGGCGACCCTGGGTCGATTTGACGGGCATGGGCATATTCCTTTTAACGTTACGGCTACACCTGGTACCTGGACGCCAGCAGCCGTGATGGGTCCACTTGTTTTACTATAGGGTATCGGCGGGAAATAAGCCAGTTCCGCGAGGGCTTCTGGTGGGGTGCGCCGCAACCACGCACTTGCTTGGCTGGGTGTCGGCGAAGCGGGGCGGCGTATGGTGAGGAACTCCTGGCGGCAGACCGCCACCGAGAGTGGACCGTGAAATCGCCTGATTCCGACAACCACTGGATATTGCGTGTTACGCTCCATGCACTCCATCGCCGCGATATTCTGGAAAAGTCAGTGTGATCGTAAACCAGCCGCCACGCGAGGATTGCGCCAAGGCGGTTCCGCCGATGCGGCGCATCACGTTGTGCACGATTGAAAGCCCGAGACCAGAGTGGTGACCGTGATTGGACCGTGCCGTATCACCGCGCCAAAAGCGCTCGAACACGTGGGTCACGTCGGACCTGTCGACCATACTGCCCGTGTTGGCTACTTCGAGAAGGGTGCCGGCATCCGACGGACGCAGCAGGACCCGGATGGATCCGCAAACGTTGACATAGCTGATGGCATTGTCCAGAACATTACGCAGGACCAGTGCGATGAGTTCCGGAGCCGCAAAGACGGTCGCGGCCTCCAGCGCTCCTTTTTCCAGGGTTACGTTACCGGTGCGGAGACGGTCGGCAAGGGCCTCTAACTGGTCCTCGATCATCAGGTCCAGGCGGCACATCTGGCCTGCACTCTGGTAGGAATCGGTATCGAGACGCGCCAGTGTCAGGAGATTTTCAACCAGGTTCTGCATCTGTCGGCCGATGGCCAGGGTCTGGCGCAGGGTGTGCTGATACTGCTCGGCGGGTCGCGGCCGTGAGAGCGCCACCTCAACGGCCGTACGCAGGCCGGCCAGGGGGGTGCGAAGTTCATGGGCCATATCGGCGGTCAACGCTTTCTCGCGAGCTACATCTTCTTCCACGCGGGCCAGCAGACTGTTCAGCCGGTCGACAATGGGGAGGAGTTCGCGCGGTGCTTTGTGTGCGCTGACGCGTTCGCTTAGACGGGTTGATCCAATACACGAAATTTGTTCAGCGATGGTCGCGATGGGCCTGAGGCCTCGATCCAGGAGCCAGGCGATGAGCAGTGCCGAAATGACGGTCGCCAGCGAACAGGCCACAACCAGGGACCATCCCAGGCCGGTGAGCGCATCGTCAAGTTGGTCGGTGGGCCGGGCTACAGCCAGAATGTAGGTGGCGGGGGCAGCGGCAAGAGCGGGAGTGTGCAGAGTTTGCCGATGGCCCACGCGCTGCCCGGGCGGGGCAGCATCGGAGAGCCTGAAACGCAGGGCCAGTTCACGGCCAGCCACCCGGCCGCCCAGGTTGACTGTGGAAATCACCGGGTGCCGCATTGCGGGCCGGAGTAATTTAAGATCGTGGCCAGCCAAGGGGACGGCACGAAGAAGAGTCTTCCCGTGGTCCGTCCAAATTTGGAAATATTGGGGAATCCCCACCGCGCTCCGGCCGCGCTGGCGTGCCGCGTCCGATTCGAGTTGGAGCCGCGAATCGGGAGTTCGTTCCACGGTGGCCGCAAGGATAGAGGCTTCCGTTGCCAGCGAGGTATTAAATTCCGAGTTGAGCATGCCTCTGAGGGTGATATATAAACCAGCTCCGAGCAACGCCAGTAGAACAGCGATAACCGCTGGGCACCAAAGCATTAATTCAATTCTGATCGAGCGCATCGCTTTACTGCCCAGGAGCAAGTATATAACCTTGACCACGCCGGGTTTGCAGGAGGTCGGTGTTGTCGCCGATTTTTTTGCGGAGCATTCCCACGTAGACGTCGATCACATTGCTTTCAAGGGCGGCACCATCGCAATAGACGTGCTGACGGATATCTTCGCGGGAGACGATATGCCCCCGGCGCAGCGCCAGGTACTCCAGAATGGCGTATTCACGGGCGCTGAGCTCGATTTCGGCGCTGCCGCGAAAAACCCGTCTGGCGTTGGCGTCGATGGTCAACGGCCCAACATGCAGGCGCGGCCCAGCCACGTTGTAGCGCCGGCGCGTCAAAACCCGCACGCGGGCCAGGAGTTCTTCCAGAGCGAAGGGTTTGGTGAGGTAATCGTCTGCACCGGCATCAAGGCCTTTGACCCGGTCCTCTACGGTGTCACGGGCCGTAAGCACCAAAACCGCGGGCCGGGATTTCATGCGTGCCATCGCCTTAAGAACCTCCCATCCGCTCATGCCCGGGAGCATCAGATCGAGAATCACCACATCGATGCCGCCCCCTTGCAGGTGCCACAAGGCGAGTCGGCCGTCACCAGCCGTATCGACGGCGTAGCCTTGTTCGCGCAAAACCTGGGCAATGGATTCTTGCAGACTTTTGAAATCTTCAACCACCAATATGCGCATAAACCGTTCCGCAATGAGGATGAGGCTAAATTATAAGTATACCCGCTGTGGATAAAAAACGGGTGAAAGCCTCCGGCAACGCGGCGGCATCACCCAAGGTGTACTATCGCCGGAGGTAGTGTTGGATGCCGGAAAAAATAGCCCGGGCCAGACGGTGCTGGAAACTTACACGGCTGAGCTGGCGGGCTTGGTGGGGGTTGGTAATGTAGCCGGTTTCCACCAGCACAGCCGGGATGCGCGCGGCGCGCAGGACCGCGAAGTTCGCCGTGCGATCGTGGTCCGTGCGTTCAATATGCCGCAGTGCCGCAGTGATGTCGTCCCCCAGCCGGTCCGAGGCGTCGGCGGTGGGATCATGCTTTTGGGTATAAACGGTGGCCCAGTTCCAGCGTGGTTTCCCGGCGTCGCAATGGATGGAGATGAACAGGTCCGCACCGGCGCGACGGGCAATGTTGTCACGCTGTCGCAAACCTACGTAATAATCGCCGTGGCGGGTGAGAACGGCACGCATGCCGTGGTGGCGGCCAATTAGGGTGGCCAAGTCCTTGCCAATCGCCAAGGTGACGTTCTTTTCTTTCACGCCATGAGCGGTTGCCCCCGGATCGCGCCCACCGTGGCCCGGATCGATCGCAATGACCACGGTCCGGTTGTGGGTCCCGGGCACGCAGCTCGCCGCAACTCCGCCGAGGCATCCCCCGAGAACCAGCAAGGCCCAACACCATCGCCGGTTCGGACGGTCGGGAGTTCTTCTATAGGGAACTGCGGCGGCATTGCCCGTCGAGCGAGCGGTTATTGCATACGTGTTATTGCACTGTGTATTGATCATAGGAAGATTATCTCCGTTACCATGAACCTTCTGCGCTGTCCCGGTCGAAGCGCACCAGACAAGCGTAACGAACCTACATGAAAGCAGAATGAAAAATGCGGATCCGCATTGGCGGGGGCAGCGCGCCGTGCGCATGAGCGGTAAGCCCACAGGCGGGGGCGCGGAGCTTTCATGCTGGTTTCATCTTGGTCGTGTAGGTTGCTGGAGTTGCCGCTGCCAAGTGTGTTTTACGGCTGCGGATTTGGGGTTCAGAATGTCCAGGGGTAAAAGTCCCGGCTTTTAAGAAAGAAGAACGGCCGCTCGCATGAACATTTTCTTCATCTTCTGCGCGGAGTATCTGTTTGCATTGCCAGTGCTCATCCTCGGCATATACTTTCTCATGCAACCACGGAAAACGTGGAAACGCATGGCCACCTTCGCCCTATCCGCAGCTCTGCTTACGTATGTCGTTGGCCTGATCGGCGGCTTGTTGTACTATGACCCGCGGCCTTTCGTCGTGGGCCATTTCAAGCCCTTGATACCGCACACGCCTGATAATGGATTTCCCTCTGACCACGCACTGTTGGTTTCAGCTATCGCAATGATCGGAACGTTATGGAGCAGGAAACTGGGCGGTGTACTGTGGATTGTGGCAGTGCTCGTCGCAGCGGCTCGCGTATATGTTGGCGTGCATCACACCATTGATGTGGTCGGTAGCATGGTCATATCGATCGTGGTAATTTCCGCGATCAGCCGGGTGCGGCATCGTACGACGCGCCCGGCCAGATCTTCCCCCGACACAACTTAATCGCCTTTCATGGAGGCTTCATGTTTGACCGTTATATTCGTCGTCGTGCTGCGGTGTACTCGCTGTGACGAGTCGCCGGCGAGGCTTGGTGCCTTGCAGGGCCTGCAGCCTTTTGGAGATTTGCCCATGCCATCACTTCTAACGGAAACGCCGGTATCCACACAGCGCAGGATGCTCAACAAGGTGCCGGAAGTCACGATCTATTTTTGGATCATCAAAGTCCTGGCCACAACCGTCGGGGAGACGGCGGCAGATCTGCTAAGTGTGACGTTGCATCTGGGCGAGGCCTGGACCGGCGTGGTCATGGCCGCAGTCTTGGTGGTAGCCCTTTTTTACCAGTTCCGGGCCAGACAATACCTTCCAGGTATCTACTGGTTTTCCGTCGTGCTCATCAGCGTGGTCGGAACGCTTTTGAGTGACAACCTGGTGGACAATCTCGGTGTACCGCTAACGGTGACCACGCCGGTCTTTGGCGCAGCGCTGGCGGCCACGTTCATCGCCTGGTATGCACGCGAGAAGACTTTATCCATCCATACGATCTTCAGCACGCGGCGTGAGGGGTTTTATTGGCTGACCGTCCTGGCCACCTTCGCATTGGGCACCTCGGGTGGTGACTTTCTATCCGAGGCGCTGCGCTGGGGCTATTTTAACTCCCTCCTGATTTTTGCCGGCGGCATCGGCCTGGTGACCGCAGCCTATTACATTCTACGGATCAATGCCGTCGCCGCTTTCTGGATCGCCTACGTGCTAACACGTCCACTTGGCGCATCGCTCGGGGATCTTATGTCTCAGCCGCACGCTCTCGGCGGATTGGGCCTGGGAACCGTGTGGACCAGTGTGGCGTTTCTTCTGGCGATTGTGGTTCTGGTTACCTATCTTGCTCTGACTAAGGTGGATGTGACACCGACTGGCACGATATCTGCGTCCGAGGCAGCGCAAGATGAACTTCAGGAATCTTCACAGACGCCGGTGGACTTAGAGCCAGCCGACGACTGATGTGCGTGAGATGCGCATTGACGGGCACCATGTTGTGGTCCGGCTAAAAAGGTTGCTGCTCCGGGGTACGACCGGAACAAGCCCCAGAGGCACGATGGAAAGGTTGGCATGTGATCGAGGCGGTGCTGTTTGATCTGGCGAACACGCTGGTGAATTTTCATGATCTGAAGATTGCCGCCATCCTGATGGAAGGGGCGCAAGGCACCTATGCGCATCTGCGGCAACTGGGGGTGGCAGTGCCGGATTTTCAGCGCTATCGGTTGGCGCATGAGCGGGCGTTTAAACAGAGATACGTCTGGTCGGCCATTTGTGGGAGAGACTTTAACTTCATGGTGGTGATGAGTGAGGTTCTGCGGCGGTATGCGATTGCGTTGCCGGAGGGTCATTACCAGACGCTGGCATGGATGTGGTATCGGCCGGTAGTGCGGCACGCTTATGTCGAGGCGGGCGTTGCGTGGGCCATGGAGGAGCTAAGAGGCCGGAACATTAAACTGGCGATCATTTCCAATACGTGCGTACCGGCGCACTGCATGGATCAGCACCTGGCGCGGGAAAAACTGTTGCCGTATTTTCCCATCCGTATTTATTCTTCGACCACGTGTTATCGAAAGCCGCATCGAAAAATATTTGAGGCGGCGCTGGAGCAACTCGGTGTTACACCGGAACGGGCGGCATTTGTGGGAGATCAGTTGCAAACGGATATCCGTGGTGCGCGTCGGGTCGGCATGGCAACGATCTGGAAGACGGCTGCACCGGAGGCTAAAGCAACACGCCGACACCAGGCGGATCTGGTGATTCATCGGATCGCCGATTTGCCCGGCATATTGACCAGATTGTGAATTGTTAAGTAGAGGTGCATATTGATGTTCCATGTTAAGACAAACTCCCGCGACACGGGCTGGTGCCGACCGCCGGTTCATTTCGATTCGGCTTGGCCGCGTTGGGTTAAGCTGCTCATGTGTGCCGTTTTCTTGGCGGTGGCTTTTGTTTTAGATAAGCCCATGGCGTTTTGGGCGTACCACCATCCAATCGTGTTTCAATCGGACATTAATCTTGAGATGACCATGCTTATGCAGTGGGGTCAATGGACTTGCTCGGTGCTGGTTATCCTGGCGGTGGCCTTGCTGGATAAGCAGGGCAGGCGCAAGGCCGTTGCCCTGGCGGTGGCCTGCCTGTGTACCGTGGCCATTTGCTATTTGACCAAGGGACTTTGCGGTCGGGCGCGTCCGTGGCTGTTGGAGAAGGGGGTCTATGGATTTTTCGGTCCGGCTTATGGATTTCTGCGCGGAGCTACTTACCAATCCTTTCCCAGTGCCCATGCCAGTGGTGCTTTTGCGCTGGCGGCCGGGCTGTCCTGGTTTTATCCCAACGGCCGCGGATTATTCTATTTTCTGGCTCTGGACACCGCTTTTCAGAGGGTTGTGCGTCATGCTCATTATCCGGCGGATGTGACTGCGGGCGCGATTATGGCGGTTCTGGTGGTGCGGAGCGTGCTGTGGTGGAATTGGCCGGGACACGTGATCGCGGCGCTACCAGAGTCCGGGCAGCGATGGATCAGGGCCGGCGATAAATAGCGCAGTCGAGGCTCTGCCGCTGGATGTAATCCGCCGGATGCGGGCGCGTCACCTAAACGCCTGCGCGCCAGCGGCTAAGACGTCTGCGTCATAAACGTCCAAGTGAGTCTTGGGCGAGGCCCTAGCCCAAGCGCGGCCAGCGGTGGAACTGGCGAAGGGATATGGGCACGGCGACTGTCAGCGGCGCTGTTTCAGCAGGTCAAATGGGCCGCTTCCATCGTTGGGCAAGGGGATGGCACCTTTTGCGGATGAGCGTCAGCATGCCGACGCTGCCGAGCAGCAGGGACAACGCCGCGGGTTCCGGCGTAGTGGGTGACGTAGCAATTCCATTGTTGAGCGCCGTGAAAAGAAGACCATTCGCGTTGCGGCTGGTAGAGAACAAAAATCCAGATTCCAAACCGGTGAAACTGTAGGAAACATCATTGAGGACCACCGACTGCGGCGGATCAATGACCTGGAACGTCTGTCCTTTGGTGGGTGCGTAATGGTCGACAAAATCGAACACTACGTTAGCGCCGGAAATGTTAACGCTGCCTGTGGCATCAAGTTGCGATGCCTGGCCCGCGCCGGTGCCACCGATTGAAAATCTAAGCGTGCCGCCGCTCTGGATGAAATTTCCCGCAATGTTGATATCTCCGGGCTTTGTGCCGCCGACATCCACCGTACCGGATGCCACAAGCACGTTGCCGGTGATCTTGCCGATACCGCTTAATTGGCCTCCGCCGGTGACGTAGATATTGCCGTCGGTGGCGGCGGTGGGTGGGTTGTTGCCGATGGTGGCATATCCGCCGGACGCATTCAGGCTACCGTCCTGCCACATCGCCACGGCCTTGGCAATCGTAAGCGTACCATTGTTGGTGAGGCTTACAGAGCCATTGCCCCCGGCTTTGCTGCTGGTGCCGCCAATAACTAAATTGGTGGCCGCCAGATTAGATCCACTGCCATCAATGCTTAGCGCGCCGCTGATGCCGGAGGTTTCCGCAATGTAAACGTCACCTGCGCCGCCGGCGGTGGGGGCGGTGGTGGCCCCGTTGGCGATGCTCAACGTGCCGGCCGCTTGTTTGCCAATAATGAGATCGCCGGCGTATTGCACCGACGATTTTGAACCAGTTACGGTAAGCGACCCTTGGCCCAGTTTGCCAATTGTAAAGGAATCGCCGTTGGCGATCAGGCTCGACGCGCTTTGAACGGTAACAGAACCGGTGCCTTGGCTGCCGACGCTGAGGCTGCCGCCGACAGTCCAGTTGCTGCTGCTACTGAGAGTGGCGGAACCTTCGGTTCCCGGCTGGCTGCCGAGCGTGGCGTCACCCTTATTTGCGAGGACTGCGCCTCCGGCCATGGCCAGCGTGCCGACTCCATATTTGCCGATGGTCAAATCCTGGCTCAGCAGCACCGACGATGTACCGTTGATATCCAACTCACCAGTTCCGCCGGTGCTGGCCCCGCCAAAGCCCGATCCGGAAGCCAGAGTCATCGCGCTGCCGCTAAAATGAGCCCCGCCCGAAACGGCCAAAGTGCCTGACCCTGATTTTCCTATGGTCATATCCCCAGTAAATGTCAAGTTGGAACCGCTGCCGACGAGATTGAGCGTGCCGGTACCGGTATTCTGCTCACCGAGCGTAATGTCATTGCCTTGCACGGTGAGGCTGCCGCCGTCTTGAATGGTAAGTGTGCCGGTGCCATAGCCACCAACGGTCAGCGTGCCGGCGTCGTTGACGGCGGCGTTATCAATGGTGGCGGTTCCCCTACCGGAAGCCTGCTCTCCCAGCGAAATGCTGGTGCCGGTGCTAAGCGCTGCGGAATCCTGCACGTTCAGCGTACCGGTGCCATAGCCCCCGATCGTCAGCGAACCCGCCGACATGACGGTGTTACTGCCCTGAACCGTGAGCGTGCCGTTACCGCTGGCCTGTTCGCCCAGCGACACGCTGGCCCCGGAAAATATCGCATCGGCGGCATTTTGCACGTTCAGCGTGCCGACACCCTGGCCGCCGACGGTTACGGAGGTGCCGCTGGCAATCAGGCGTGAACCGTTGCCATCCAGTGTGAGTGTGGACGTGCCACCGCCGTCGGCAATAGCCAGATTGCCGGCCAATGAAACCAGGCCGCCATTCTCCACCGACATGGTGCCGTTGCCTTTATCGCCAATTTTAAGCTCGCCGTTGACTTGCCACTGTGTGCCGGAATCGGTAATGGTGGCCGCGCCGGTGGAACCGCTTTGGCTGCCCAAGATGGCGTCGCCAGTAGTGATGATTTGGGCGCTGTTGCTAAGCGTCAGGGTGCCCTGGCCGGAGTTGCCCACCGTGAGATCACCATTCACAGTCCAGAGTGTGTTAATGTCGCTGATATTGGCAAGGCCGGTTGCCCCGGCTTGGTTGCCCATGGTGGCAGCACCAGATTCGACGGTTCCGTCGGCCTGCACTGTAAGCGTGCCGCTGCCGGTGGATTGGTCGCCCAACGTGAGGGTGCCGAGGATGTTCAGATCTCCATGGTTCTGGACGGTGACAGCGGCGACGCCGGTTTCGCCAAAGTCGGCATTGCCGGAAACGGCCCAGGAAGAACCTACGCCATCAATAATAATGTTGCCGGAGCCGGGCTGACTGGTAACGCCAAGGGTCTTAGCACCGCCGGCGGCGTACGCGCTGCCGCTTGTAACCTGGCCGCCGCTTAATACCGCAAGGTAGCCATAGCCGCCATCCCCCACAAGAAGGCCCTGGGAGACTGAAGCGGTGGAGCCGGCACCGGTGATATACAATTTGCCGGTGGCCCCGGAAGGGCCGACCGAGCGGCCCAGTGCCACGTAACCACCGCTGCCGGTAAGCACCAGCGAACCCTCCGACTCGACAACCATGGTGCCGATGCCAGCGGGGAGGGTCTGTAGAGGCTGCCCGTTAAATGCCGTGCTCGGCAGCCCTGTAGAATCTTCCCCGATGATGAGCGGTGCGTTGTTGAGGTTTACCTCGCCGGATTGCTGAATCGTCACAAATCCTTGGCTACCATAACCGAGGAAGATTGGGCCATTCGAATCGTTCCAAATACCTCCATCAACGTTAACAATCCCGTAGCCCGTTGCCGGGCCTCCGAGATTGAGGGAAGCCCTGGTGACGGCTGTTATGCTAACAGTGCCAGTTTCCAGCGCCGGGGGATCGCCAAAGGGGGCCGATGATATGGAGTCGCCGTACGCGATCGGTGCCGGCACGTTAAAGCCGTAAGCACCATTGCCGCCGACAAAAGTTCCCGCTCTGATCTCACGGTAATTGCCGGAGGTCATGCTGAACGAGAACTTTCCCAGAGTGTTCAATGTCCCGCCGCTACTGATTTTCAGGAACGAATACCCATATTGGCCTACGACCATGACGCCCTGGTATGACCCTCCGCTCGCCGAGATCGACCCTGACACGCCTTTGTTAAAATCGTAACCATACGAGCCGGAGGCATAATTCCCCGATCCTGTTGCGACCGTGATGCTGGAATTGATATCGAGCGGGTAGTCGTATACTGCTTGTGCCAAGGCACCCACGGTGACGTTGCCCGCGAGCGGGTTAGGTTCGGAAATTGCATTGTACGTAACCGTACTCGTAAACGGAATCCCGTTCGTAGCATATTGGATGGCTGAGCCTGTTTCAGTGTTGGTCCCGATAACAACGTACCCAGTGCTGGAAGAGTCCGGCGGTGCGAGGGCATAAACCGTTGCGCCAAGGTCTGAACTGGAGGCCGCGTCGGCGGCCGTGAATATCACGGCGCGAGATCGAAGCGGCACATAGCCTCCGGCGGCGAACTGTGCCTGGACTTGGGTTATGTTGTCGGCCACACTCCAATCGTGGTTGGTTGCCGATCCTGTCCAATAGAAGGGCGACACCATTTCCTGAAAACTTGGCAGCGCAGGCGCACTCGGCACGACCGGCGCGTTCGGCGGCGTAGCGGCGTAGATGCCACCGCCCGTGGCAGCGCCAAAAATGCCGGCGAGGGCGGCGATCATTAGGGTCCGCCGCCGCCGGCCGGCTTGGAGATTGCTCGCGAGCGCCCTGGCGCCTGCGGCGGAAAATTCGTGTGCCTGTCCGATATTTTTTTGGAGTCTGGTAGTCATTGGCTCGGCTTCCTAAAAAAGACAAACAGCAAAAAATGTGCGGATACGCTTGGCTCTTTAGCCTTATGCAATCGCTACCCATGCTATGAACCTGCCCCACGAGGGCCAAGCATTTAAACGCGGCGGGACGCCGCAAAATCACAGTAGTTTACGATTGCGCTACGATCCATGCAGGATTTCGTGACGCAAGGGCGACCTCCCGGCCGGGGAGCGAAGCTGACCATCCGCCAAGGTATTCATGCACGGCAACTTAAAGTTGGTTGCCCTGACTCTATGAATATTCTAGCGCGTCAACCGGCAAAGTCAAAATTGTTTCACGAATTATCACCTCGGGTGCGGCCAGGCCCGGTGCCGCCGTCAGGCGGCCGGCCGTCGCGGGGCTACGTACCCGAGCAGATTAAATGCGGCAAGGGATAACTGCGGGTGAATTCCGTTACCTCGTCGCGCACTTTTTGCAGCACATGAGTGTCACCGCCACTGGAAGCTGCGCGGTCAAACCACGCGGCCACTTTTTTCATTTCCGGCTCTTTGAGACCGCGGGTGGTCAAGGCCGGAGTGCCCACGCGAATGCCGGAAGTTTCCATGGCTTTGCGGGTATCAAACGGAACCATGTTTTTATTGACGATGACACCGGCATTTTGCAGCCACAGTTCCACTGCGGCACCGGTCAGATGCGGGCTTTTGGCCCGTAAATCCACCAGCATCAGATGATTATCCGTGCCTCCGGAAACCAAACGATACCCATGGCCCATCAGAGCCTCGGCCAAGGCTTTGGCGTTTTTGAGAATCTGCTGGCAATAGGTTTTGAAGGCGGGTTGCTGGGCTTCGCCAAAGGCTGCGGCCTTGGCGGCGATAATGTGCATCAGCGGCCCGCCCTGCAGCCCCGGAAATACCGCCGAATCAAGTTTTTTAGCCCAGTCGGCCTTGCACATGGTCATGCCGGAACGGGGGCCGCGCAGGGTTTTGTGGGTGGTGGTGGTGACAAATTCGCTATGCGGGACCGGTGACGGGTGCAGGCCGGTGGCCACCAGTCCGGCAAAATGGGCGATATCCGCCATCTGCACCGCTCCCACTTCGTGGGCAATTTCGGCAAATGCCGCGAAATCCCAGAGTCGCGGGTAGGCACTGGCACCGGTGATAATGAGTTTGGGTTTACATTCGCGGGCAAGACGTTGCACATTGGCCATGTCGATGCGTTCAGTTTTAGGATCCAGGGTGTAATGCACGGCCTTGAACCATTTGCCCGACATATTCACCGATTTGCCATGGGTGAGATGTCCGCCGTGGTCGAGATGCAAGCCCAGAATCGTGTCGCCGGGGGTTAATGCCGCCAAAAACACTGCCTGATTGGCCTGGGAGCCGGAGTGCGGCTGCACATTGACGTGGTCGCAACCGAAAAGGGCTTTGGCGCGGTCGCGGGCCAGATTTTCAATGACATCCATAAATTCGCAGCCGCCGTAGTAGCGTTTGCCGGGGTAGCCTTCCGCATATTTGTTGGTCAGCGGGGTGGCGGCGGCGGCGAGAACCGCGGGAGAAACATGGTTTTCGCTGGCGATGAGTTCCAGCGTGGACTCCTGGCGGTTTTGTTCCTGGCGGATGGCTTGCCAGAGAACGGGATCCGATTGTTCTATAGGATTCATTGTATTTACCTTTGCTCAAGGATTTTCGGGGAAGTCAACGGTTCACACCAGGTTATCTTCCATGGCGGAAGTTTATTCTGCGGCAGGATGGACGAATGGTCAACAACATCCGTTTTTCAGGGGGAGTCGGGCCGAAAGGCGTTGACCGCGCAGGCGTCTAAATCCGGCAAGCAAACGGCCAAGTTGTGCGTTGTATCTTTTACAATGGCTCTATCATTGGAAGCCCGACGGGCGGATTCGTTTGGAACTTGATTTTATTATCGGCTGCGGCTATGATATAAAGTGTTGGTTTAATGGTCGCCCCACAACCGCCAGTTGATGTTTGGATGGCTGCTTGGGCGGTTGGCTCGGTTTTGGCTTATTTGGTGGCGGCCCGGCAGTTCGGCCCGGGATTTGTGCCATCGTGGAATGTGAAGCAGGAACAATGGCTACGTGCGGGATTATAAATAAGGGCAGTTCCGCCGGTATGGCGGAGAAATCGCGGCTCTGCCGCGATTTCGGTCATCGGTCATCGGTCATCGGTCATCGGTCATCGGTCATCGGTCATCGGTCATCGGTCATCGGTCATCGGGCGCACAGGAAATTGGCCGATCGGCGGCCAGTTCGGCCTGATATTGGCGGCGGCCCGATTCCGGGTTGCCCAACTTCTGAAAAAAATTGTTTTGCCTTTCGGCCAAAATGTGGGGGGATCGGCTGAAATGGCTCTGTCCCCAAGCATCTTCCATTGGCCGCGTGTGCAAGCCCCTGTGGTGCCAGTGTCCCGCCTGCTTGCGGTGGCAGCAACGTTGGCCACGGTGTTCTTGGCGGCCCCGGCTTTGGCCGCTTGGGGTGGCAACGCCCAACCCATGGGCAACCAGCACCTTCCCGCCAAGGCCAAGAAGATATCCAAGGCTCCCGTGCCGCTGGAATCGCTGAATTGCCCGGCGAATTTTATTACCGCCATGATTCCAGATGGCCACGGCGGCGTTTATGTGGCCTCGGAGGATTCCGGCATCTACCATGGCGTTCTCACGACTGCCCAGGTAACTGGTGGGCCACAGCCAATTTCCGCAAAGAATCCCACCTTTCAAATCACGGCGGCTTGGAAACACTACGGCCAAACAGATTCGCGCGGTTTGGCCAGTAATTTTATCACCGCCTTGTGCTTAGATGGCCGGGGCAGGTTGTGGGCCGGCACCAATCGCCACGGCGTTTGTGTATTCAACGGTAAAAAATGGCAACATTACGGCATTGTGCATGGGCCACTGGGCTTTCATGTTTACGCCATCGCCTTTGATAAACCAGCCAACCAAATCTGGATCGCCACGGAAAATGGCCTAAGCGTGTATCAATGCGGGGGAATCCCCAAAGGCTTCGGAACTCGCTTGAGCGCTCGCGGCACTGGATTCCACCCAGTTCCGCGTTACGCGGCCCATACTTGGCATTACGTTACAACCGCCGCTGGCCCAGCCCGGCAATTCAATCAATTGCCGCCGAATCCAGATGCCATCGCGTTTGATTCCCGTGGCCGGGTGTTTGTGGGTACCCAGTGCGGCGGATTGGCCATCGGCACGCCGCGGGCCACCGCCCATGTCAACGTGAAATCCTTCCTTTCCTACAAGTCGGACCGGGAAGTCAAATACACTTGGCGGATCATCCAAGGCCCGTGGCACTTGCCCATTCGCCCCTTCGGCCCCGGCCTACCGGGCAATTTGATCAATGCGGTGCAGGTGCAGGCGGGTCGCCGGGTACTGGTGGCCACGGATTGGGGTTTGGCGGTAAGCGAAAATGATGGCATGAGTTTTCGCTACCAGCGGGGGCAAGATTATGCCGCCAAGGTATTGGGGCTGTGGCACCCACCACGCTATTTTCAGATGCCATCGAAGAGGTTCCTGGCCAAGTTGTTGCCGGGAGATCATGTGACGGCATTGGCCCAGGATGCCCAGGGCAATTTTTGGATTGGCACTTGGAGAAATGGTTTTGAGGTGTTAAACCCCGGCACCCGGCAGTCTTACCGATTTGCGGGTAATCCAGCGAACCCGGAGAACGGCGGGTATGTAAGCCAGTTCTGCCCGATCAGTGCGTCCTTCGCCGCCGCAGGCAGGCTAAGCCACCGACACCACCGGCGGTTGGGAGACAAGGGCAGGCCGGGAGGCCCGCACCAAAATCATAGGCTCCAACAAGTCATGCTGGTGAGTTATTACGGTTCGGGTGTCTGGGCGTTTGACAAGCCGATCAGAATCTCCCGCCATCAGCCAATGGCCGGGCGTCGGGGGGCGGGCATCCGTGCCCGCCAATCCACCGGCGATTCCCGGAGCTTCTCGCGCCACGGCACCCTGCCCGCATTCCCCAAGCCCGCTGTAGCACCTACGGCAAGACAGCTTACGGCGTTGCTTCCGGCGCTGGCCACAGCCGGCAAATTTGCCGTCGGCACACACTTCCCTTACGCGGCCTTCCTGCGGGATGATTGGACCACGGAAGGCGATTGGACGGGCCGGTATGGGCGGGAATATGCGGTGCTGTGCAGCGCCCACTGGGATCTGGATTTTCATGTTTGCTGCCGGGATTACGCCTCCAGCGTTTCCGGCATGATTGGCCCGCACCATGCGGAAGGCGATTGTCTGCGGGAATGGGAGCAGTGGAAGGATACGAATAATCCACGTTCGCTTTACATTCCACAATTGGGCTATCGCAGGGAGACGACCTGGGATGACCATGGCGAAACTTACCCCATCGCGTACCAGGGGCCGGATGTGTGGGTGCGGGTAAACCTGAAAAAGGCGGGCCTGTGGCGGGTGGGGATGTACTTTTTTAACAAGGATGGCCATGCCGGAGCCAATCGCCAGCGGGATTATGTCGCACAGGTATATTCCATTGCCAGCATCTTTGGTAAGGCGGCTGCCAACCAGCCGCTGAATGCCCGCACGTTTCCCACCAATCGCCGGGCGTTGGCTTGGGCAGGGTGGGCGATGAGAACCAGGCCCTTGGCCCAGGGCCGGGTGGCGGATTTCTGGGGCGGAATGTATTTGCGATTCGTCGTGGCCGGCCCGGGCCAATACATGATTCGGCTGGATCGCAACGCCAGTCTCGACACTATTTTGCAGGCGGTATTTATTGATCCGGAAATCGTCAAACCGGATTTATTCACCAACCGGCCCATGACGGATATGGCCGGTGTGCAATACCGTCCACCGGCCATATCGGCAGATCCAACCGGCGATTTGGCTACCGCCATTTCTGTTTGGCAGGCGGCCAAGAGGGCCTTCGGTCCTGGTGGAGGCACCCACCGTCGGCTGGCCCGGCTGCTTTGCTACCGCTACGCCGTGGCCAATCACGCTTCGGCGAAGCTGTTGGCCAATTGGCGTTGGCATTTGGATATTTGGAAACCAGAGGACAGAAAAGTTTTTGATCACACGATGAACCAAGCCTTCCGCGCCCGGTTAAAGGGCTGGAAAGGCCTGCGGGCGTTCATGGAAAAAGATGGTGATTTACAGGCTAATTCAGGAGAAATGGGAAATGAATAAGTTTTTAGGGCTTTTTCGTAATGGTGGAGCGGCGGGAACCGCGAGCAGGAACCGCCCACGCGGCGGCCTTGGCCGCCTTGCCTTGCAGATCAGCACGGTGATCGCGGCGGCGTGCGTGTTACTGCTGGCCGTGCGCGTTGTGTTGGCGGCCCCCACTTATGCCGGGCCGATCTCGGTAACGGCGAACATGGACAATTTTTCGCCGAGCGTGGTGGCGGTCAACAGTCCGGCCACCGCCGGTCTGAGCGCCTATTACACGCCGCCGTCGGGTACGCCGGAGGGCCAGCTTTCAGCAAGTTACGACTGGTCGGTTTCGCAGGTACAGTATAAGGCCGCCCAAGCGGACACGTTTGGTTCCCCGCCGGCGAGTAGTTATACTACGTCCATCAGCCCTGCGCAGCCTTCGGCCAGTTCAGGGGCGACGCTTACGTTTACGCCGCTGATCACCGGCTATTGGCAAGTTTCGACGAGTTGCAGCGTGACCGTAACGGATACCACAACCAATCAGTACTGGACCGGCAGCGATGGCGCGGGGCCGGAGGATTTAATTAGCGCGACGCTAACGATCCAGCCCACAACAGGGACCAGCGTCTTCCTGAACACCAAGAACTACGTGGTAGTTACGGTGGCACCGGCGGACCTTGCACCGGATACCACGCTCAACATAACCGGCGGAGCGACCTTTACCGGCGGCGTGACCACGGAAACCATGTCCTCCGCGACGGAGGATGTTTATTTCTACGGGCAAAACGTCTACGGTTCGGGTGGCAGCGAAGGATCGGGCCAGATCAGCGCGACAGTCAGTCCGCCGTCGCTGAACACCCAGTCATCCGTGGCGATGGGATCAAGGGCGACGGCTGCGGGGGCGGCCGGCGGAGGCGGGCTTGATGTGAGCCTGAACTACAACAGCTACTTTTTCTCGCATCCCGTCGTCGCGGTGTACAAGGCTGCAGCACAGGCCCTGGCGAACTCCGTAGCCAGCTACATCATGCCAAACCTGGAGTCGAACACAAATGGATATCTGCTGAATCTGGAAAATACCGGCACGTATTCGCAACAGCAGGCCGCGGCGCAGGAATACGCTTACCTCAATCCGCCAAGCGGCAGCGGCTACGGCGACCTGAGTGCCAACATTAGCACGGCCTTCAACAACTTAGCGACTGGCAGCGCGTTGGCCTCGACCCCACCCGCAACCGACGTATTGGACACGGGCGTTGCCCCCAGCCTAACACCATGGCTGCAGGGCTTTCCTGGCTCGGCGGTACAAACTGCAACCGTCACGCCCACCTATTCCCTTGCCCTAAACTACCCCGTGATCAGCCCTAACGGAACGTGGCAGCCGCCGAAGGTGGGTGATCTTGTCGCGAGCGCAGGCGTCAACGTCACCGGACCGATTAATTTTGGCGATATTGCCCAAGGTTATTGGAAAGGCTCCTTAAGCGTGAGCATGGCCCCGGGAACAAACTTTCAGGTTCAAGGTGGTACAGTGACGGCCAACGCCGGGCTATACGTTCACCCATTTAACAGTAAGGACACCTATTTAGGCGCAGGCGCGATGGCGACGTTCACTCCGCCGAACCAATCGCTGAAAAACCTCTCGGCCGCGTTCGGGGTGGTGTTTATACGTTCATTTTAGGTGCCGCTGTTTCGGCAACTGGGGTATTACCCTGCATGCTTTTTTTACGGGTGGTGCCTATTTCTTTGGGAAAATTTCGATGATCGGATCAAACAAGAAGACAAAATGGTGCAGTCGGCTGAAAAAAAGATTTGTTGCACCTCACGTCACCGCGCTCATATTTGTAATTTGGTGCATCGCTATCAGGACCCCCGCGAGCGACGCGGCCGGCGGCGCGGCCGCCCCATTGATTCGTCGGCTGCTGACCAATCCATCCTCGCTGCGGCTGGCCGGTTCGCAAAAATCGCGAAAAACGTTTTTCTTCCGTGTGCAGGCGCAATCCATAAATCCACCGCAGGCGTTCAGTGTGTTAGCGGCTTCCGAATCCGGGCGGGTCGCGGTGGTCCTGTTTGCCTCGGATGGCCTAACATACGGTTATTATGGGGACGGGCTGATCGTGCTGGCTAGCACGCGCCACCCAGGAACGCT
Source organism: Planctomycetota bacterium (assembly GCA_021800165.1). GTDB lineage: Bacteria > Planctomycetota > Phycisphaerae > WQYP01 > WQYP01 > JABEVA01. The sequence goes on from JAJYZF010000033.1 coordinate 38,831, forward strand.
GGACGTTTACCGTGGCGTGTCGCCGGAATTTCTGGCTGGCTCCGCCGGAGGGAAGGGACGTGGGCGGCCTGGCCTGGCGTTTGCGCTTTTGCCCGTTCTCGGTAACCGTGGAGCGGTTGTCCTGGACCTATCGGGGCCGTTACGGATGCTTCTCGCCCGCTCCACAAAGTCGCAATTTGTGGCGGGAAAGCGGGCGATCATATTGCAAAGGCGCGACAAGCGTGGCACCATTTTCCTTAGCCCCCCTGGGTCTAAAATTCCAATCCGCGCGGTGGATTTATCCACCCGAGGTGGCAACCTGATGATCTACAGAATATCCCCGGGTGCCCGGCCGTTGCAGAGGCTATTTGGTCTGACGGCGACAAAATTAGAGGCCTGCGGGGTCGCGCTGAATGTCCGCCGATACCGGACGGGCGAACACTTACCATGGCTTCCACCGGTGGGCTTTGGCTCGAGGCCTGGCGAGGTTCGGGCCGCAGCGGCCTTGGGGCGGCTAATGCCCATCTCCAAGAGGAGGGAGCTGGTCCGCCGAGGGCGATGGATGGCAAATCAAATTGCCGTACTCAGCGCCAAATCTATCGAGACAAACTCGGGGCCAAACGGAGGTATGCGGCCATTGGAAAGAATCTTCGGGGCCTTGGAATGGGGCGGGCCGGGCTCCATCCAGGCCACGGCGACACGGCCCTCGCCCACCAGCGGGCCGCATCAGGGGATCGACTGGCACTGGAACTTCGACCGAGGAGCCTATCTCCAGGCGATCAAGAAGGTCTGGGGGAAACAGGTGGTGGAAAACCTAGCCGCCTTGCTGGCCCGGCGGGCAACCACGAAGGGATGCAGCCCGTACCAGTGGTTCATGATGCTCGACCTGCTCAGCGACATTGGCCCGGCTAAAGCCGACGCTGGTTGGGCGGGAAGGGGCGGTAGGCTCGCCGCCTGGCTGAACGCTAACAACCCCCACGTGATGGCCAATGCCTTGATTTTAAGCCTCTTCCGCGCACGCTGGCGTAGGCCGCTATCCGCAGAGCAGATTAAGGCGGCAGAAAAGGTTCTAACGGACGAAAGGGCGGGCTTGGTGTTCCGCACCAGGGCGCTGGAGATACTCTGTTTTGCAGGACAGTTGCCGTATGAGCCAAGGGTTATAGTGCCGCTGGTAAAATCCAGCCTGGTAGACGCCGAGGCTTGCCTCACCTCGCCGACTTCCGGGCGTTATCTGTTTGATCTCTCACTGTGCCGCAACGGCCGGAAAATATTGCTCAAGGAATGGACCAATGCGCACTCCCAGTTGAGCGGGAACTCGCAGCTTCCGCTGGCGGCTTTCAATCGGCTCTGGCCGGGTTCGCCGGGGTATAACCTGGCAATCAAGGCGGCACTGCGTGTGTTTTACAACCCGGCTTACAGCGGCGCGGTCCGGAGGCAGGCGATTGGGGCGCTCTGCCACGCCCCGCAGTCAATCTTTCTCAAGGTGGCTGGGCAGATTTTAAAAGCCAAGTCGGACGGCTTGAGCATGGTGTTGTCGGCCGTCGAGGCTAGGAAGCTGGCCAAGGACCTTATACCGGCGATGGTGGCAGCATTCCCCCATCTGGGGCGGGCGCGGATCATCCTGTTAATGAGCAACATGGCTTTCGGCTTTCGAGCGGGCTCCGACGCGAGGTCTGCCCTACCGCTCATTCGGGCCGCGTTGCGGGACAAGAGGCCGACCGCGGTTCAAATGGGCCTTAACGCCATCGGGGACATGCATTATGAAAATGTCCGTTTGCAAGCGGCACGCCTTTACCCGGTTCTGCTGCGGATGGTGCGGGCTGGCGTTAGGTATCCCCTGGGACTGCGCGTGCGGGCAATCTATTGCCTTGGCTTGGCCACGCGCGGCCAGTGGTCGCCGCCGAAGGCGGGCGTCCTGCCGCCGAGCGAAGGCGGCCCGGACCTGACCGTGGCCGGCGAACTGTGGTGGCGGACCCACTATGCCGCCGTTCGCCGCAGCGCCCTCCGTTGGGCTGCGGCCCACCCGGAGTACCCGAAGGCAGATGCGAATTCGCGACAATAATGTGCGGAAGGCCTCACTGCCTCCGGAACCGGCTTCCACGTACCTTTCGCCAGGGGATTTTGGAGGGCCAGCTTTCAGCCAGCTACGACTGGTCGGTTTCGCAGGTGCAATACAAGGGTACTCAAGCCGGGACGTTTGGTTCCCCGCCGGCGAATAGTTATACTACGTCCATCAATCCTGCGCAACCTTCGGCAAGTTCGGGGGCGACATTGACATTTACGCCCTTGATCGCGGGCTATTGGCAGGTTTCAACGAGCTGCAGCGTGACCGTAACGGATACCACAACCAACCAATACTGGAGCGGCAGCGATGGCGCGGGGCCGGAGGATTTAATTAGCGCGACGCTAACGATCCAGCCCACAACAGGGACCAGCGTCTTCCTGAACACCAAGAACTACGTGGTAGTTA
>JAJYZF010000103.1 GCA_021800165.1 Planctomycetota bacterium
ATCGAAGGCGCGAAGACACGAAGTGACGACGACGAGGTGATCCATACCGATGGACTTCGGGATAAACGCCGGACGCGGAGGGACGCGAGGAGTCAGGAGACAGGAGACGGCAGACGGGCGACGATTATTCACCGTCCCGACAGACATCGGGATAAACTTCGGGCGCAGAGGGACGCAGAATGGCGCTGCGCGATCCGGGAGGACGACGCTAAACACAAAGGCGCGACGACACGAAGTGACGACGACGAGGTGATCCATACCGATGGACTTCGGGATAAACGCCGGACGCGGAGGGACGCGAGGAGACAGGAGGCAGGAGTCAGGAGACGGGCGACGATTATTCACCGTCCCGACAGACATCGGGATAAACTTCGGGCGCAGAGGGACGCAGAATGGCGCTGCGCGATCCGGGAGGATGACGCTAAACACAAAGGCGCGACGACACGAAGTGACGCGAGGAGACGGGAGTCAGGAGACAGGAGGCAGGAGGTCCCGATGAGTGGCTCCTGCCTCAGAGGCCTGTCCCGAAGGCTCGGGAGATTTTGGCATCCATGCCTCAACGGGGGAATGGCGGTGGGCTTCCAGAGCAGATCTCTGGCGGCCAAGATGGCCACCCCCCAACAGGCTCGTGGGATGGCTGTGCCAAAGAATATGGGCACACTCTGGGGGCAGGGGGTTTTGGGGTTGGCTTGAAGATCGAGCGAAAATGCGTATAATCCATTGGCTGTAGCGTACCTAGGAGTTGCAAAGATGCCTCATGTTTGTCATTACACTGCCCGGAAGACCCGGATTGGTCGGCAATGCACCTATCGTGGCAAAGCCAAATATCTGGGGGGGGTGGGGATAAAAATTACCGGACGTTCTGCGCGAAAATTCAAGCCGAACTTGCAGAAAGTGCGGGTTTTGGTGGATGGTAAACCGGTTCGCGTATGGGCATCGGCCAAGGCGATTAAGAGCGGGCTGGTAAAGAAGCGACTCGGACGGCGACAAACGTATCGTCCAGCGGCAGCCTAAGGGCCCGAGAGGGTTGGCGTGGTGCGGTGGGCGCGGCGATAAGGGCTGGCTTTGGTACTTGGCCCGCCGATCTCCATTTGAATTGGAGGCTCCATTATGTCCGAGCATCAGGAAGCACAATTGCTTGACGAAAATCAGGTGCGGCATGTTGCCAAACTGGCCCGTTTAGATCTGGCCCATGCGGATGTGGCGCTGCTGTCGCGACAAATATCGTCAATTCTCAATTACGTTCGACAAATTCAAGAGCCATCCGTGGAGGGGCTGGAGCCTTTGGCGCATCCGCTTTCGCTGGAGAGTGTGCTGCGAGATGATGTGGTGCGGCCAGCGCTGCCGCTGGAAGCGGTATTGGCCAACGCGCCGTCCAAAGATGGGCCGTTTTTTACGGTTCCGCAAGTGTTGGATGCTTCGCTGGGCGGAGGATAATGGCCATGGCCGATCGTCTGCAACATTGTACCCATCCGGCAACGGCAAAGTATGGTCATTGGATTGTTGATGATGTGGTCGAACCATCAGGAAAGGATGTTATGTCCGCACTACGTTGGATCACTCTATCGGTGGTTGTGATGACGACGATGGTATTGGCCGGCTGCGGTCAGCCGGATGTGCTTGTTGGTCCGCAGCCTGTACACCGGGCGGTTTTTCTGGACAAGATACTGCCGGTGCCGCCCCATAGCGCCAGTCCTTACCTGCTTGGGTACAGCGCGCCGCCCGCGGAGAGTCCGGCACCGCGTGCGGGTGCGGGCACGTTTACATTTACCGTGCCGCCCGGGGTGACGCAGTTTGAAAAGCAAACCCAACGGATGCATGAATATCTGCTTTATCTGGGGCGACCCACGCCCGATCAACAGCCTTTTGTGACTTTGGTGGTGGCGCACGGGGTGGTGCCGATGAGTCACAACAATCCGGCGCTGCGGGTGAAAACATCCCGGATCTTTTTACTTAACGGTTTACCGGCGCACGAATGGACCGGCCATACCACCACGGGTGCGGGTTTTGCGGAAATTGTGGTCAAAAGCCCGGATAAAGGCGGCGATCTGGATGCGATCGCGATGAGTTTTAGCCCGAAGACCCGCCAAATGGCCTTGGCCGTTCTTAAGAGTATTCAGTGGCGGGCCGCAAGGTCCGCGGGCGATGCAAAGCCATGAGGCCACCGAGTGGCCATGGTGAGAGCGGCACGCAGACGGATGGAACCGGAGCGGTGGAAGGTGTTTGACCGACGCGCTTCACTCCGGGGGCGACCTTGAGTCAGGAAACAAAATAAAATGCCAGAAATTATTTCCGCCACGCAATTGCGGGACAGCATCGCCCGCGGCGACATGACGGCTGTGGATGCGACCAGTTCGACGTTGGAGGCCATTGGTCGCCAAGAGAGCCGTTTGCATGCGTTTAACAGCACGCTGGCCGAGCGGGCCATGGAAAAGGCCCGGGCGGTGGATCAGGCTCGTGGCGGCGGGAAGCCTTTGGGCCTGCTGGCGGGCGTTCCCATTGCCATTAAAGATAATTTATGCACCACGTTTGGCACGACTACGTGTTCGTCGCGGATGCTGGAAAATTTTCGCAGTCCGTATAACGCCACCGTGGTGGAACGGCTGGAGGCCGCCGGGGCCATCATTGTCGGTAAGACGAATCTTGATGAATTTGCGATGGGATCGTCCACGGAAAATTCGGCGTTTGGGCCGACGCGCAATCCGTGGAAATTGGATTGTGTGCCGGGCGGATCTTCGGGCGGTTCGGCCGCGGCTGTGGCCGCGGGTTTGTGTGCGGCGGCGTTAGGCTCGGATACCGGAGGGTCGATACGTCAGCCGGCCGGTTTGTGCGGTATTGTGGGGTTAAAGCCGACCTATGGTTTGGTGTCGCGGTATGGTCTGGTCGCGTTTGCCAGTTCGCTGGATCAGATAGGGCCGATGGCGCGGTGCGTGGGGGATGCGGCCTTGATGTTGCAGGTGATCGCCGGACCGGATCCGTTGGATTCGACCAGTTGGCCCCGGCCCGCGGCTGATTATCTTTCCGCTCTGGAAAAGCCGTTGGAAGGGGTGCGGATAGGGTTGCCGGCGGAATTCAACGTGGAAGGAACTGAGTCGGCGGTTTCCGAGGCGGTAGCCGCGGCCGTGGAGTTTTACCGTCAACAGGGTGCCACGATTGTGCCGGTGCATCTGCCGCACACTAAATACGGCATCGCCGCGTATTATGTTATTGCTCCGGCGGAGGCGTCGAGCAACCTGGCGCGGTACGACGGAGTGCATTACGGCCATCGTGCCGCGGCGCCGCGGGATCTTTATGATCTTTATGCCCGCAGTCGGGCGGAGGGTTTTGGTCCGGAAGTGCGGCGGCGCATCATGCTGGGCACGTATGCGCTCTCGTCGGGTTATTATGATGCGTATTACCTGCGAGCCTTAAAGATCCGCCGCCTGATCAAAAATGATTTCGATCAGGCGTTCAGGCAGTGTGACTTTATCATCGGTCCCACCTCGCCGACGGTGGCATTTCCACTGGGTTCCAAGAGCGGCGATCCAATCCAGATGTATTTGTGTGACGTATTTACGGTGACGTGCAATATTGCGGGCATTCCGGGCCTGAGCCTACCCTGCGGCTTTGCCGACGGCTTGCCCATCGGCATGCAAATCCTGGGTCCGAACTTCAGTGAGGCGGCCATGTTGCGTCTAGCCCGGATGTATGAGCAGGCCCACGACTGGCACACGCGCCGGCCGCCGGTGTGCGGCAGTTAGGCGGGGACTGCGGCGATGGCGGTTGGTTTTGGGCGAAGGCCGGTGGGACGGGCGAATTTTATTTAGTTATGTCAACACGGTTTGCGTTTTTGCAGGCCGCCGGTTAGAATGTTTTTTGAGTTCATTTCGGCGCTGATCCCCTCATGAGTTGAGTTGCCCACGCTGGAGTATCTGCTTAGGGCTACAACGGTGGACCGGAGCAGTCTTTTTGGAGATTTTATGTCATTTTCCGCCTTCGGCTTGAACGCCGATATCCTGCGCGGCATCAAAGATCTGGCTTACACGCGGCCCACGCCGGTGCAAATCAGCGCGATTCCCCCGGCCATGCTGGGACGTGACGTGCTGGCTTGCGCCGCGACGGGTTCCGGCAAAACCGCGGCATTTTTGTTGCCCACCATTCATCGGCTGATGAGCAAGCCGGGCCGCGGTCCACGGGCTTTGGTTTTAACCCCCACGCGTGAGCTTGCGGCCCAGATTCACCAGAACCTTCAGGAACTGGCCACGCACACGCGTGTTTCCGGCGCGGCGGTGTTCGGTGGTGTGGCGATGGGGCCGCAGGAGCATGCTTTTCGCACGCACGTGGACATTCTTATCGCCACACCGGGCCGTCTGTTGGATCATCTGCGTAATGCTTATGCCAGTTTTGCCGGTCTGGAAATTTTAATTTTAGACGAGGCGGACCGGATGCTGGATATGGGGTTTTTGCCTGACATACGCCGGATTTTACGGGTTTTGCCGACCCAGCGACAAACCTTGTTTTTCTCCGCCACCATGCCGGGGGAGATTCGGCATCTTACCCATGAACTGCTGAAAGACCCCGTAACGCTGCAACTGGAAAGGCAGAGCGCCCCGGCGGTGGGAATTACCCAAGCCATTTATCCGGTGCCGGCGCATTTGAAAACCGCGCTGCTGCTGGAAATGCTGCGGGATGAGGAACTGGTATCGGTGATCTGCTTTACCCGCACGAAGCATCGGGCCAATCGTCTGGCGGATTTTCTTAAACGTCATAACATTTCCTGTGTGCCCATTCACGGCAACCGGTCGCAGGCGCAGCGGACCGCGGCGTTGGCGGGTTTTAAGTCGGGTCAATTTCGCATGCTGGTGGCGACGGATATTGCGGCCCGCGGTATTGATATTTCCGATGTTTCGCACGTGATTAATTTTGATTGTCCGCATCTGGCGGATGATTACATCCATCGGGTGGGGCGTACCGGTCGAGCTTCGGCCACGGGCGATGCGTTTACCCTGGTTTCTCCGGATGAGGAATCGAACGTGCGGGTGATTGAGCGGGCCATCGGCAAGCGTCTGCCGCGCGTTACGCTGCCGGAGTTTGATTACACCAAACAATCGACGGAGAAACTGGAAGTGCCGCTGGCGCAGCGCATTGCCGCGATTCGCCAGCGTAAGGCCCAGGAGCGTACGCACCGCGACCACAAGGCGCAGCGGCCTTCGGGCTTTCAACCGCGAGCTCATCCGGGGGCGGGTTTTAATCGGTCCGGCGGCCATCCGTCGCGGGTGGAAGTTGACGGCAATATCGCCCTGCCCCGTACCAGTGGCAACCAGCGCTACGAATCTGATCGTCGCAACCGCAGCGGCAGGCCGGGCGGTGGGAGGGGCTTTTCGCCGGGGGCGGGGGAATCACGGCACCGTCGCCCCATGGGCAGGTGAATAAAGGGGTCAGGTACATTTTTGTTCCTTGCGCCCAGGGAAAAATCCCTGGGCTGGTGGGAGCTATCTGGCTCCTGGGAACATTTCCTGCATCGGCGTGGGAGCGGTCGTGGGTGGTTCATTTTGAGAAGGTGGCACGCCATTGGAACTGTTACTGGCCGGGGCCGCGCCGCTTAAGGGGGTCAGGCCGGGTTTCAGGAAGAGATAATACAACCGGCCTTTGCTAAGCTCATAGCCGGCTTGTGCCCCGGCCTGTGGTCCAACGCCCATATAGATGTCCGCTCGTCCGGCGGCACGGATGGCCCCGCCGGTATCTTGATCCAGCAAAAATCCGGAGAATGGGTGGATGTTGCCGGTGATGTCGGGCATTTTGGTAACGACAAAAGTGAGAGCGCCCCGTGGAAAAATGCTTTGGTAGGGGGGGGCTTCAATGGTTTTATCGGTGGCCAGTGTGCGGTGGGCGGTTACCTTGACGCCCAGTGACCCCAGCGGCCAGTGGGCGGGATTGTAAACTTTCAGAAAGGCCATAAAGCGATTGTTCATGATATCCGCTTCGACTTGATGGGGGTGCTGCTGATCGTAGGCGTAAATGGCCGGCAGGGAAAGGGCGCGGCGGGAAATGGCCTTGGCGGCGACCAAGGCCTGGCCCAGGCCGGTGTAGGTACGGCCATTGTCGCCGGCGTAGCCGATGGTCATCACCTGGCCATTGGTTAGATCGACTTTTGCGGAGCCCTGGATTTCCGCCACGTACGCATCGAGGGGCGTGGCAAACCAAACCAATTCGCGGCCGGCGAGCAGATGTCCGGTGACGATTTGTCTTCGGGTGGGGTATTTGGGCAGGATGGTGCCGTTGGGAAGTTGTTCGCCCAGGATGGCTCCGGTAATGGGATTGCTGACCAGGTTGGTCGGCCGTTGGTAAACGGGGTAGCGATATTCGGAGGTTTCGGTAAGGCTGCCGTTGAGGATGGGGGTATAGTATCCGGTGTACCAGACGCTGCCTTTGTTGTCATAGCCCTTGGCGATGTACACATCGTAGCGGGTGAGAATCATCTGTTGAAACTGCGCCGGCGATGGAATGGTTTGCAGCATATACCGGAAATCGCGCAGCGAGTTGACTTCCTGGCGATGGGTAATGGGGCCATCCGGAAAGAATTTTTCGCTGGACGGTGCGGAGAGAAACTTCAAAGATCGATCGATGGCGGTGATGAGGCCCTTTTTGTCCATGAAAGCGGCTTCCATGTTGGGATACTGGGCGGGCGAAAGCTTGCGCAGTCCCCATTGGCCCGGGGCCAAGGCATGGTCGACATTGGTGTGGGGAGCTTTGATAAAGGTGTTGTTGTGAGTGGCACAGCCGGCCATCGCGACGGTAACGCCGAGCATCAGGGTCGCAAAAATCCGCTTCAGTTTCATCGCAAGAATCCTTTCAATATCCTGGGAATGCCGGGTATTTGTGATACCCTGTGGTAATTCCCAGGTGAATAACCTATTACATTAGCGGCAAAGTCGGTGTTAATGCAAATCAGGTGTGGGCGGGTCGGGCGGCATGAAAAGGTCCGACGAGGGTTGGCGGCGGCAATTGGGTGGTCGTAGCGCTGGTCTGGGCGACTTACCCATGGTCACGACGCGGCAGCGAATTTTGGCTATAATACCGCATGATAAGGAGCACTGTTGGCTATGAACTATCAGCAGCCTATTGCGACATCTTATATGCAAATGCCTCCGGCACAGGCGGCAGCGGAGATTCGCGCCCGCAAGGAGCAATTGGCTTCCCGTCTGGTGGTGTTGGGTCATCATTATCAGCAGGATGAAGTGGTCCAATTTGCGGATTTTGTGGGTGATTCGTTTGCCCTGTCTTGCGAGGCGGCGAAACGCAAAGATGCGGAATATGTGGTTTTCTGCGGGGTGCATTTCATGGCTGAATCGGCGGACGTGCTTACGGCGGATCATCAAAAAGTGATTCTGCCGGATTTGGGGGCCGGGTGTTCCATGGCGGACATGGCGGACCCCGACGATGTGGCCGATGCCTGGTCGGCCATTGAGCAGGCGTGCGCCGTTAGCCCGGATTTTCGTCTGATTCCCATTACCTATATCAATTCGTCGGCGGCGGTGAAAAGTTTTGTCGGTAAAAACGGCGGTGCGGTTTGTACGAGCAGTAATTGTGACAAAATTTTGGCCTGGGCGCTGGCGGGCCAAGGTCCGCAGGACCGGCCGGACCGGAAGGTCATATTTTTTCCGGATCAACACCTGGGGCGCAACACGGCTTATCAGATGGGGTTTGCGTTAAACACGATGGTGGTATGGGATTACCGCCAACCCATGGGCGGGCTAAGCGCGGAGCAGATTCGCGAGGCCCGGTTTATTTTATGGAAGGGCCATTGCAGCGTGCATCAATTGTTTCGGCCGGAACATGTGGATCAGGCCCGGGCAAAGATTCCGGGTGTGCGGGTGCTGGTGCATCCGGAGTGTCGGTGGGAAGTGGTGCAGAAGGCCGACCTTTCGGGATCTACGGAATTTATTCGCAGACAAGTGGAATCGGCTCCGGCCGGGAGCAAATGGGCGATCGGGACGGAAGTACACATGGTCAATCGGCTGGCCAAGGCGCATCCGGAGCAGACCATCACGATTCTTTCAGAATGTCAGTGTTTGTGTACCACGATGTACCGGATTGATATGCCGCATTTGCTTTGGGTACTGGATGAACTGGTGCAGGGGCATGTGGTTAATCAGATCAAGGTGGATGCGGTGGATGCGTACTGGTCGCGGGTGGCCTTGCAGCGCATGTTGGATATTACCGCCGGGCGAGCGGTTCAGGAACCGGTGGATCCGCCGACGGAAAGCAGTGCCGGCGGCGTGCGGCTGGCGGTTGTGGGTTAACGGTGATGGGGCTATGGCCTTTGCGGCGGCGAGAGACCATGTGGTGCGGCGAAGTTTGTAAGCCGCTCCATTGGCAGGCTATTAAAAAGGAACATCATGCGAAGCAAATGGGTGGCCTTACTGGCGGTGCTTATCGGACTGGGCTGGGCCTACCATCGGGCAGATGCGGCTGGGCGGGTGGAAAATCGCTTTATGGAGGGGTATATCACCGGCGTATTGCAGGTGCGATTTCATATTTCGGGCGAAACGGTGATTGTGGAAGGGGGCAAGATTGTGCTGGAACTGCCGCAAAAAGAGGCCGCGCAGGAGCAGCGCATCCGAGCGGCGCTGGCCGCCCTTGCCCATGGCCGCCGGGTCAATATCGTCATTGAAAACGCCCATCATGAGGTACCCTCGAATACGGGTTTTGGCCCGTCCACCATGCCGGGCAGTGGGGAGGGGGTGGCACCCAGCAAAGGCTCTGTCGTAGGGCCTTCGGCGGCGCTGCCGCATGAGGTAAGCCTACAGCCGCCGGTTGGCAAGGCGAATTTATACCGCCTGCCGACGGGAGCATTTCCGGCGGGACGGCTTTTTACGCCGCTGCTGGCGGATCCGCGTTGGCCGGGTTTTTCCGCCGAGTATGAACACTTTTCGCCGTACCATCCCATCAGCGGGCTTAAGGATGTCATACAAGTGAGTATCGGCGACACGGTGCCGCTGGACCGGAAAAATCTGCCCGATGACTGGCAGATGGAGTATGGCTTGCAAGCCACGGTCTTTGCCTTTTTTAATACCGATACCACCCACAGTGATCTACAAAATGCGGATTATTTTGTGGGAGGGTACGCCGCCTTTCGCCATAGAAATCTGTCCTTTATTTTGCGGTATTACCATCAAAGTTCGCACCTGGGTGATGAGCTACTGGTGGATGATCCGCAGTATCTGCAACTGCGGCAGAAAATCAGTTATGAAGAAATCAATGCAATTGGTTCGGTCGATTTTTATCATCGGATGTTCCGTGTTTATGCCGGTGGAGGTTATCTGCTGGACGTGGAACCGGCTAATTTGGGGCATTGGCGGGTGCATTACGGGGTGGAATTTCATGGCCCGATGTTCATGCGGCTGGGATTTTTGCGGGTTTCTCCGGTGGCAGGGGCGGATTTTAAAAACTGGGATCAAACCAACTGGGACACGGATGTATCTTTAAGGGCGGGAATTCAGATTGAAAAAAACCGGCTCACCAGCCCGAAAATGCAATTTCTGCTGGAATTTTATAATGGACATGACCAAAACGGGCAATTTTATGTCAATAAGGTTCAATACATTGGATTTGGCGTGCATTACTACTTTTAGTCGTTGTGGGGTAGCCCGCCGCCTCGGGGCTCATGTTGTTGGCGCGGCGCGAAGGTCTTGACGGGCGACTCCTGTTGCGACGCTTGGGTGGGTTTCGGCGTCTATGCTCCAACAGGTGAGCGGGTGAGTGCTAAGCCGCAGGAGGCCGGGCGCGGTTCGGGACCGTAGTGTGTCGGTGCGGATTGCGGCCAGAGGGCTGTTGTGGTTGGCTGGTTTGGGGCCGAAAAAACAGTACAAAAGTCGGACAAATGCGTCCATGTACTTTTCGCAGGTGGGTGGTTAGCTTATGCAACATGGCTTCGTTGACGGGGCGTATTCCAGGCGGCGTAGTCTGGAAGATGGATCGTGGTGAGGCCGGTGGTTTTTTTTAAGGAGAGCGTTATGCTTACCAAAACACGGAGCGACAAGCTCAAGACAAATGCGGTGGTGCTGGGCCTTGGGGTTACGGGGTTGGCGGCACTGATCGTGGCGGGCGCGCCGAAAGCGCAGGCGACGATGACGGCAAGTTCCGCGGGTGTGACGTATTACACCAGCACGGCCACGGTGCCAAGCGGCTTGGGTTATGCAATGTTGGCTACCGAGCCCCCCTCTTCCGACGGAAGCACAACACCTGACGGAACGAATAGCACGTATACCGGGACCTATAGTTCCGGGGCGTTCCAGCCTGTGCCTTGGGCGAGCGTCTCACTCAACGGCCAAAACGGTTATGCGAGCCAGTACTACCCTGACATCGTTCTGGGATCGGGAACCTACCATGTTGGTGAATATTTCGATAATTTTGGGGACCAAGGAAATTGGGCGACGCTTCTTACCGTCACCCTTGGGGCGGGCACGCCGAGCAACTTCCAGTTCGGCGTGTTTGACGCTCCCGGTGACGGTGGGAAAAACGCCGGCGGCGCCGTCGGCCTGCTTGATGGATCTCAGGCTATGAACAGCAGCGGTGGCCTTACCCCAGGCTCGGTTACGGTGCTGGCCTCCGAAACGGACAATTCCACCTCGTCGGACCTTTATGGTTACTACCTTTTTAACATCACCGGTGCCGCTTCGGGCGACAGCTTTACCTATGCTGATCAGATCGGTCCGCCTGTGCCGAGCGGCGGCTACATCAGCGTTGCAACGGCTGGCGTTGCCTTCGGCGCCGTTCCGGAGCCGGCCTCCTTCGCCCTGGTGGGTGCGGGCGCGCTAGGTCTGCTGCTGGCAACGCGACGCCGCACGATGGCTTAACGTCGAGTGGACCCAGGAATTTAGAAAACGGCTGATGGCGGCTTCCGTGTGGGGCCGCCATCGGTACGTCGTGGGGCAGCA
>JAJYZF010000104.1 GCA_021800165.1 Planctomycetota bacterium
CGAAGAATATGGCGAAAGCGAAGGCGTGGTTTGAACGGGCTCAGAAAGCTGTCATCAACGATTCTCGTCTGATCCGCCTCGTTAAGAAGGAGCTTGAGAAGTTCAAGGGCATCGTGCCGGTGCCGGCAACGCAGCAATAGCCCGTTACGAGCTAAAAACATTTTTTGAGTTCGTGTTCGTCCCACAAACCCCGTCTACCAATGGTTAAAGGAACATGAGAATCTGTAACCATCACAGACGAAAAAAAGAGAGAAACGGGAGCCTATTATTTTGTTCTGTGGCGGGTGTGGAGGTATGATATGGGCATGTTAGCTGTTGCAAAAGATAAGCTGGATAGAAAGCTGCGGCGGAGAAAACTGCAAGGTGGAAGCGGCGTCTCGCCGCTTGCGGCCAGCGATCCGATAACGGGGCTTTATTATGAACGCGCCCGCTGGTACCGCACCGGCCAAGCTGGGTTGAGGCAGGAGCCGAAATCCTCCCGACGCATCGGGACAGGAGCGGTTCATCGGGAGATAAGCCAAGATCCGCTTTCCTACACCAGCGGTGCCAACACGTACCAATTCGTGCTGAGTAATCCGGTGGATGCGGTGGATCCGTCGGGGCTCTCTTGGTATAACCCCGCAAGCTGGGGATGGGTACAAGACGCGTGGGGCGCGGTGACGGCACCCGTCCGGTGGGTGGGGGACGTGGTTGATTTTGCGGCCAAGTACCATTACGCCTCCGGGGTGGAGGCGGCTAACCGCGGAGCGAACGGGCGATACTGGCATTCGATTGTGTACGGGCGCAATAATCCGAACGCTGTTTACTGCATCGACATGCCAGCTCAGGTGGCCGAGGCGAAGGGTGTGGCGAGGGTGGCAGTGGCAGCGACCAAGCTGCCAAACGTCGCGGGGAACGGCCCGCCCGAAATGCCCACGGGAGCGGGCGACTACGCCAAAGCGGTGGCCAAAGACTTTCTGAAGAGCCAGGCGTCCAAGTGATCTCTGGGCGGCTGGTTCCCCATTGGAGGTGGGTTTTTTGACCAAGAAGTCGAAGATAAGGGTTGCCGCATTGCTTCTGTTGTTGCTGGCAGCGGCAGCCTTGTTGGCTGTCATTTTTGTTGCTCGCACCCGGCGGCTGCGTGGCGAGCGGGCTCTCGTAGACCTACGGAGGGGCCAAGCGGCGTTGGCCGAGCAGCATTTTGCCGCGGCTGCACGGTGGCTGCGTGCGGCGGCCGCGAGCGGGAACCCGGCGGCGGCGGCCGAGCTTGGGGGGCTGTACCTGTATGGGCGCGGCGTCGCCCGGAATTTTCGAGAGGGCATTCGGCTCACACGTGTGGCTGCTGATCGCGGCAACGCCGAGGCCATGTGGAACCTAGGTATTGCCTACGTCAATGGCTGGGGCGCGGGAATTCATTTCCATAAGGCGGCGAAATGGCTGGTGCGAGCCTACCACCACGGCGAGGGCTCGGCTGCGGCCATGGTCGGCGTGATGTACCTTGAGGGGTTGGGCATCGGCCGCAACTACCAGGCGGCTATGCGGCTGTTCCAGCTTAGCGCGGCCCAGGGATCAGCCACCGGAATGGAATACCTAGGCTACGTTTTTGCCCGGGGTGTTGTCGCCGAGAGCGATCCACGGGCCGCAGTTTTCTGGCTGGGGAGGGCCGCACGCCATGGGCGGCCACAGGCGCTCGTCGTGCTCGGCAACATTTACGCCCGGGGGTGGGGTGTTTCCAAGGACGAGCCACGTGCCGCGCGTTATTTCCACGCGGCGGCGAAAATGGGGGTAGTTGCCGGAAATGTCGGCCTGGTGCGTTATTGTTCCCGCTGCGGTGGTGCTGCCGAGTACCTGCCCCAAGCCGTCGCGAGCCTGCGCTCCGCGGCTGGCTCGGGGATTCCCGTCGCGGCGTGGACGCTTGCCTGGGCCTACCAGCATGGCGTGGGTGTTACCGCCAACCCAACGGCGGCCGCAGAATGGTACCGTGCCGCCCGGCGGATGCTCTCGCCGGGGGCGACCGCTGGTAGCTGGCGTGCGGCAGAGCGGATCGCGTGGATCTACGCGCATGGCGTCCCCGCTCGGCCACGCCGTGCTCGCTCGCTTCTACGTCGGCTGGCGGCTGCGGGCGACTCCCTGGCCATGCTGGATCTGGGGTGGTCTTACGCCCTGGCGGCGGGCGGGCAGAAGAATGTGGCCGAGGCGAAGGCGTGGTTTGAAAAGGCTGCGGCTGCGGGTGATCCACGGGCGAAGCGGGAACTGAAGAAGCTGGGAGAGGTGCCAACGACGCGGAAATGATGATCTGAATGGGACGTCAAGAATACTAGGGACAGTCACCTATTAAAATGGATCCCATGATCGTCAACCATGCGACGGCTTCGCCGAGATCAGGTGATCGGCGAGCAGCCGAACCCCGATTGGCCGCTCTTCCGAACGGAGTTGGGCCTACGGGACAGGACCCGCGCATCGGGACCGACCACTGATCGCTCACTGCTTCCCAACATCCTTTATACGCCCCTGCGTACCTTCGTGCCCATTGTGGTAAAAGCCGTCATCGCCGTTGAGGCATGGATGCCGAAATCCCGATGGTGCAGGAGCCGCGCATCGGGACTGACCGCCGACCGCTCATCGCTTCCCAGCATCCCCCGTCGTCATTTAACCCGTGTAATCTGTGTAAGGCGTTTATCCCGAAGTCCATCAGGATGGATCCCCCCATCCATCCTCCGCGTACCTTCTGTCCGAAGTTTATCCCGATGTCTGTCGGGATGGTAAAAAACCATCGTCGTCCTCCGCGCTCCTTGCGGTAAAAACTCGTCGTCGTTTAATCTGTGAAAATCCGTGTAAGGCGTTTATCCCGAAGTCCATCGGGATGGATCCCCTCGTCGTCACTTCGTGCCTTCGCGCCTTCGTGTTTAACCCGTCTCCCGTAGCGCCCCCCGTCCATCCTCTGCGGTCCTCTGCGTCCCCTGCGGTAAAAAGTCGTCGTCATGCTCCCGACTCCCGTCTCCCGACTCCCGTCTCGCGGGCCGCAGCCCGCGCCATTACCCTCCCCCATACCCCGCCTATCACCCATCAACGGAACTCCCGATGGAAGGCTCATTTGCCCAGCGCAGCCGAGCTTCGTTCCGCCTGACCGCAGGCCCCCAAACCGCCCGCGATCACTGACAAGTTAATACGTACCCATCCGCAACGGCCCCGTCGAAGCCACAGGCCATGCACCACACCAAAATAAGGAATTCGACCCATGCCCATGCTGCGCCTGCAACAAGCACAAAACCGACCACTAACCCGAAAAATTAAAAATCTTTGGCCACATTGGCCATCTTGGCCATCTTACCCCAAAACCCCAACAAAACCGCCCATTTTTCAACCTGTCCAAGATGGCCAACAACAAATACCCCGGCCATCTTGCCCGTCCCCGTCCCCCGTCTCGCGGGCCGCCGCCCTCACCGTCATTTAATCTGTGAAAATCCGTTAATCTGTGGATCCCCTCGTTCGTCCTTCGCGTACCTTCGTGTCCGGAGTTTATCCCGACGCCTCGGGATGGTGAATTGTCGTCTCCCGTCTTGCGGGCCGCAGCCCGCGCCCCCGTTAAGGCATGGATGCCGAAATCCCCGATGCTGGAGGACCAGCGTATCGGGACCTCCTAACTCCTAACTCCTTACCAAAAAAAACGTGTTGATCTTGTCGATCTTGACAATCTTGCCCGCTCACCCCAGCCCCCCGCGCCGGCTCGCCCTGCCCGCGAAATAGTTTTCCCGCCGCAAGTCTGCTATACTCAAGGCCTACAGGTGAAACGCCGCTCTTGAATGGATTGGTACGTTTAGCGTGGGCGTTTCCCGGCACCTGGCCGCCGGCTCGGCGCTTAACGGTATTGGAATTGCCCGCTGGAATTTTCGTGAGGTCGCATGGCAGGAAAGAAAACATCAACCGCGGTAAGCTCCCAAGCGTCTATGGAATCGGTGGCGTTCGTATCCTTGGGTTGTCCAAAAAATCTGGTGGACAGCGAAAAAATGCTGGGGCTGCTGGCCCAGGACGGCATCGCCATTACCCCGGATCACGATCAGGCGGATGCCATCGTCATTAACACCTGCGGTTTTCTCGAAGCGTCCAAAACAGAATCTTTGCAGGTAATCCGCGAGGCAGTGGACCAAAAGCGGCGGGCCGCCAAATCAGGACGCAGCCAGCGGGTGATCGTGGCCGGTTGTCTGGTGCAGCGGCACCGGGCCAAACTGCTAAACGACATCCCGGAAATAGACGCCTTGGTCGGCGTGTTTGACCGGGAAAATATTGTCACCGCGGTCCGCGGCGGCGCTGGTGCCGCAATAAACGCGGACCTCGGTACCTTCCACCCGGTAAGCACCTTTATCTCCCGCCATGACCGCAGCAAAGTTGGCTATACCGAAAATGACCAGG
The DNA here is from genome assembly GCA_021800165.1 of Planctomycetota bacterium. Taxonomy (GTDB): domain Bacteria; phylum Planctomycetota; class Phycisphaerae; order WQYP01; family WQYP01; genus JABEVA01. The sequence goes on from JAJYZF010000104.1 coordinate 4,390, forward strand.
CCCGGCTGCGGCTTACCCCGCGGCATTACGCCTATCTGCGGGTTTCGGAAGGTTGTAACCAGGGTTGCACATTTTGCACCATTCCGTCGATCCGCGGCCGCATGCGCAGCAAGCCCTTGCCTGCGATTCTCGCCGAAGCCCGGGAATTAATTGCCGACGGAACCTTCGAAATCAATCTCATCGGACAGGATACCACCAGCTATGGCCAGGACATCGGATATGCCGGGGCCGGCCAAGGGCTGGCGGGGTTGATCCGGTCCCTCAACGGCGTTGCGGACATCGGCTGGATCCGCCTGATGTATGCCTACCCAAGCTGTTTTACCGACGAAATGATCGGTGCCATCGCGGATGCCGGGCGCATGGTGAAATATATTGATATGCCCTTGCAGCATATCAACGACCAGATCCTCCATGCCATGCGCCGCAAAGTGACCCGCAGGCAAATTGAAACCTTGCTGCGAAAATTGCGGGATCGCATTCCCGGCATCACCCTTCGCACCACGTTGATCAGCGGCTTTCCCGGCGAAACCGAAGCCCAGCACCGCGAACTCCTGGAGTTTGTGCGCGATTTTGCATTCGACTGCCTGGGCGTATTTGAATTTTCCCCGGAACCCGGCACACCCGCCCAGCGCCTGCATACCACCGCGGCCGTACCCCCGGCCGTGATGGCCCGCCGCAAAGACGAAATCATGGCGGCTCAGCAGCAGGTGGTGTTTGCCAAAAACCGCCGGATGGTTGGCCGAACCCTCAACGTGCTCGTGGACGAAGTCGGCCGGCGCGGCAGTATGGCGATGGCCCGTCACGCCGGTCAGGCCCCGGAAATTGATTCGCGTGTGCTGTTGCGGGGTGGGGCAGTGGTTCCCGGCGAACTGGTGTCGGCGGTGGTGGAAGATTGGCAAGACTATGATCTTATCGCCAGACCGGTACAGACAGCGGCGCGGGCCCACGGCACGCGTCGGGGCAGGGGCCAGGTGAGCTTGCCCGTTTTGGCCGGACATCGGTAGACGCTATAGGGTCTTCAGGGTGCGGGCGGGCAGGGGTGATATTTTGCGCACAAGTCGTGCGCGGGTGGCGTCAAAGCGGTACCGCGGATGTATCGGCAAGTTCCCAATTTCATCACCGTAGGCCGGTTGGTTTTGACCGCGGCATTTTTTGTTGCGCTCAACCAGGTACCGGCCCGCGGCGAGTTCGGCCGGTGGATGTGGGTCTGCTTTGGCGTTTTTGTGGTGGCCGGGCTTACCGATGTGCTCGATGGTTATTTGGCCAGATCCTGGCACGTGGAAAGCGCCTTTGGCCGGGTGGTGGATCCGTTCGTGGATAAAATTTTGATCTGCGGGGCGTTTGTGTTTCTGGCCTCGCCCGATTTTCTCGGCCCGCGCGCCGCACTGCTGGCCACAGCTTCTTCGGTGGCCAAGATTACCGGAATTGCCCCGTGGATGGCGGTAGTGCTCATTGCCCGGGAATTTCTGGTAACGGGCATTCGTGGCCTGGCCGAATCCAAAGGAATTGATTTTCGATCGCAATGGACCGGCAAAATCAAAATGTTCGCCCAGTCCTTTGCGGTTGGGGCGGCACTGGGCAACCTGGCCACCGCAGTGCATGGCGGGCACTATCAGCCCATCACCTGGATCTTGTGGTCCCGGGATGTGGCGATCTGGGTTACACTCGCTACCACCGTCCTTTCCGCCCTGGACTATATCCTGCGGTCGCGCAAAATTATGACGGATTAGGAGCCGATACGTGGGGCAACATTCAAATAAAGCTTTGGCCCAGCGGGTGGCGGCGTTACCACCCCCAACGCATACGTGGCCAAGATGGATTGTTACCGGTGGGGGGTTGGGCTTCCTGCGCCCCGCACCTGGTAGCTGGGGATCGGCGTTGCCGGCGTTGGTCTATTGGCTTCTTTTAGCGACGCACGTCGCCGATCCGCTGCGTTCGGAAATATGTTTAGCCGGCGCGGTGTTGGCGGGACTGCTGCTGGTACTGCTGGGCCGTTGGGCCTGCGCCTATTTTCATCAGCCGGATCCAGGCGCTGTGGTACTCGACGAATTCACAGGCTTTTGGATTGCCTGTGCTTTCGTGCCCGTACCACCGCACTTCACCCGCACATGGTGGGGAAGTTGGCTGGTGGCTGCCGGCATATACATTTTATTTCGCCTGACCGATACGTTAAAACTCCCCCCATGCCGCCACCTGGAAAACCTACCGTGGGGCTGGGGCATTTTGCTTGACGATGTGGCAGCCGGTGTGCAGGCCAACCTGCTGCTGCAAGTGCTGCTTTGGGCATTGGCGCGGTGAAGACGCGATGCGGTGGCACGGGGTACCAGGCCGGAGGTTCAAATACCGCATGGTCTGCGGGTGGAAGTGTGCCCGCCGTGCTTTGCCAAGGCGATCTGGCCCTTGCCGCCAGATCCGGTGGGCCGCCGGATTTTCTCATGGGTGTCGGCATCCTCCGTCGGGCATGTTGCCAAGGAACTTCCCACGCAGTGCCCGTGCGATGGTGCCGGGCATGGTCGGTGGCTTGTCCCCCGTGCGGCCGCCATGGTAAAAATAGACTATGCCCACATGGAATGCCGATCAATACCTGCGGTTTCTGAACCAGCGCACGCAACCCTGTTGGGATTTAGCCAACCGGGTGGCTCTTGAAGCTCCGCAACGTGTGATTGACCTTGGGTGTGGCCCCGGCAACAGCACCGCAGTGCTTGCTCAGCGCTGGCCCAAAGCGGACCTTACCGGGCTGGACAGTTCCGCCGCGATGAATACCGCCGCCCGGGCGTCCGCGCCGGACCGGCATTGGATCCAGGCGGATATTGACCATTGGCACCCGGCGGAGTGCTTTGATTTGGTATTCTCCAATGCCGCACTGCAATGGCTGCCCAACCACGCGGAACTATTTCCGCGTTTGCTGACCCGTGTGGCTCCAGGCGGAGCCTTGGCGGTACAGATGCCTGTCAATGACGACGCACCGGCCCACCGGCTGCTCCATGACCTTGCCCGTGCGTCGAGATGGTCCAATCGGCTCTCCAATCTCCGCCAATGGCATGTTCATGAGCCGGCATTTTATGATGATATTTTAAGCCCGGTCAGTTCCCGCGTTGATTTGTGGATCACGCAATACCTGCACATATTGACCGGTCCGGAAGAAATTGTGGAATGGTACAAAGGCACCGGTCTGCGTCCCTATTTGGACGCACTGACGAATCCGACGGATCGAGAGGATTTCCTTGCCGAATATAGGGCGGCAATTACCGCAGCCTACCCATCCCAGCGCAGCGGCAAGGTGATCTTCCCTTTTCGCCGCATCTTTCTCGTGGCGTGGCACTGATGTGCTCGACCCCACGGTAAACAGAAATTATCGGCGGTCATGTCGCCGATAGTGGTACTTTGGCTGGCGTTGCAATACATGACTGCGCCACCCGTGGAGTGATTTTGTTTTGCCAGGTGTTACCGGGACTGCCACGGTCGGTGCAGGGCAATCCCGATGCATTGGAGATGCTTGGTGATTGGTTTATAAACTTATTTATGATTGAAGCTGTGGCCCAGCATCGCCAGGAGATTGCCGCAATTTGCCGCAAGTACGGTGTGCGGAAATTAGAACTTTTCGGCTCGGCGGTTAATGGTACTTTTGATCCCGCCATAAGCGATGTTGATTTTTTTACGAATTCGATGCAAATCTGACGCATCTGGCCAACAGATACTTTGGCTTGGCGGAAGAACTCGAAGCGATATTGCACCATCCGGTGGACCTTGTCAGCGGTCTTGATGTTCGCAACAGGTATTTTTTACAGGTTGCCAATCGGCACAGGGTGAAGCTGTATGCAGCCTGAATCGGCGAACTTTCTTTCTGATATTCTCGACGCGGCCTTCCAGCGAGCGGGAAGGGCGGGAGTTTCGCGGGCCACTGTGGGTACAGGCCAAAGAGCTGCCGCGATGTTGCGGGGGGGGCTATGTTTTTTGTCGGGCCAATTGACGACGATGTGATGTGCCGTGAAAAGCCGTTGGCCGGCAATTTCGAACACGATGTGTTGGCCCTAGCGGGCGAGGATATATTTTTCCACCGCCCGCGCAAAACCTTCTTCCGCGTTGGTCGTGGTAACATAGGTAGCCCGACTTTTTACCGCATCTTCCGCGTTACCCATGGCGATGCTCATGGCGCTTTGGGCAAACATCAGGGTGTCCGCAGCCATGTCGCCGATGGTAGCCACTTTGGCCAGATCAATACCAACGCCGCGGGCCAGCGTCTGCACCGCCACGCCCTTGTTGGCCAGCGGATGGGTGATATCCAGATAATACGGCTGCGAACTCGAAACGGACAATTGGTCGGCAAAAATGTCTCTGACCGCTTGAGCGCCATGGGCCACCGCCGAAGAATCGTCACTCACGCCCACCACTTTCACCACGCCGGTACCAGGCAAAGCGTCGCGGTCATACAGGACTGGTGCAAACCCGACGGCGTGTATTTCCCGCTCTACATGCGGGCCATTCAGCCGCGGCACCAGCCATTGGCAACCCCGATACAGCCACGCATCCAGTGTGTGCTGGCGTAAGCACTCAAGGAGTTCCGGCAGCATTGCCACCGGCAACGGATGCTCCTCCACCACGGTAAGATCCGCGGTAAATATCTGCCCGCCGTTAAAGCCGGCCATGGTTCCCGTCAAACCCAGGGTTTGCAGCAGCGGCGACATGCCGCGTGGAGGACGGCTGCTGACCAGTTTCAGGCCGATACCCGCCTCCTGCAACCGCCGAACCGCCCCTCTGGCTCTGGCTGTCAAGGTTTTGCCCGGCGTGAGCAGCGTACCATCAATATCAGAAATCAGTAGGTCGATTTTCCGCGACGGTTCGGCCATATCCGATTCCCCAGGTGGTGACGCTCCGGTGCCAGGCAACAGTCCATCACTGTTTGGCCGTGTCATTGTAAAGGCCGCCACCCGCAGCGCCCAGTGGAAACTTTGGTGATTTGCCCAGATTACCCCGGTTATGGTATATTTATGGGTTCCTTGAGCGGCGGCGTAGCTCAGTTGGTAGAGCGCGGGATTCATAAGCCCAAGGTCTCCGGTTCGAGTCCGGACGCCGCTAGTGGCCGGACCACTTGGAGTGGTCCGGATGGCCTTGGCCGATGGTTGGCCAGGCTGGAGTCCGGCCGGGGATAAAGCGGGAGCTAAACCAAGCCGCTGAAAACAGGAAGCTCTGAAACACAAAGGGAAATCACCATGAAAAAAAAGATTCATCCACGCTACAATTTTGCCAAAGTGCATTGTGCCTGCGGCAACACCTTTGAAACGGGTTCATCGCTCAAGAAAATTGAAGTTGAAATCTGCGGTGTCTGCCATCCATTTTACACGGGCAAGCAGAAATTTGTGGATACCGCCGGACGGGTAGAACGATTCCAGAAAAAGTATGCCAATTTCAGCCTGGCTGGAACCGCCGCCGCTACCGCCAAAAAGGGGTAGATTGGGTTGGATCAGCTTCGAACACGCCGCCGGCCTTGGGAACATGGCTCGCGGCGTGTGTGTTTTTGACCCCAACGGTATCACGCCATGAGTAAAAATGTCGGCCAGCAGCGGATTTTACAAAAGCTTCAGGAGCAGTCCCTGCGCTATGCGCAAATTGAGTCGCAGCTCAATGCCGACCCTCCCCCGGACTCTCCCACCTTGGTGGAGTTGGCCAAGGAGCACGGGCGTCTGGGGCGCACTTTGGCACCGTTTTTTGAATACCAGCGACTGAAAGCTCACGCCGACGAAGCGAAACTTTTGGCCGCCGATACCACGCAGGATACGGAGTTTCAGCAGATGGCTCGGGAGGAGCTAACGCTGTTGGAAGGGCAGATGGAAAGCGCGATCGAAAAAATCATTGAAGATTTTCTGGCTGCGGACCGGCCCACGGCGGATTCGGTGATTATGGAAATTCGCGCCGGAACCGGGGGTGATGAGGCGGCTCTGTTCGCCGGCGATCTGCTGGAAATGTACCGTCGGTTTGCCGATGGCCGCCATTGGAAATTTGAAGTGTTGGATTTTTCGCCGGGGGATCTGGGGGGCTTTCGCGAAGTGGTCGTGAATATCCGGGGTGATGGCGTATTGGTGGATCTGGCGATGGAAGGTGGCGGCCATCGCGTGCAGCGCGTACCGGAGACGGAGACGCAGGGGCGGGTGCATACCAGTGCCGCCACAGTGGCGGTTTTACCGGAGGCGGATCAGTCGGCTATCGAAATCAATCCAGCGGATGTGCGCGAAGATGTATCACGGGCCGGCGGCCCGGGCGGGCAAAATGTCAACAAAGTCGAATCGGCGGTGCAATTGACCCATCTGCCCACCGGCATTGTGGTCAGGATGCGGGAAGAGCGCAGTCAGCATAAAAATCGGGA
>JAJYZF010000105.1 GCA_021800165.1 Planctomycetota bacterium
TGGCGCAAATCCGGAATGTAAAAAAAGCCTTGGATATAGCCCTGCTCTCGTCGTGCATGCGGCGTCCGTCGCGTGTTTACTGGTGCCACGCCACCCATGGCGGCGTGTTCTGCATTCATCACGTGGGGCATGGACAGCACCGGTGGGCTGTTTCCTGGTTTGATCAAAATGGGCGCTTGGTTGATGGGGGTGGCGTGTACCTCACGGTGCCGACGGGCCGGATTGACGGCCAGCTCCCTCGTCGGTTGGCGAGGCTCGCCGTACCGTTTTTCCGCCAGATGCCGCCCATCTTCAGCTTCTATGGCAGATTCGGGGCGAGCCGCAAAGAACCTTGGCACGTTCCGCCAGCGGTGCCGAGTGCCAAACCTTTGCCGACGGCCAAGCCCGCTGTTGAGCGCCATCTGAAGGGAGGAAAATGAATACCGAAACCGCCCATGCCCATCGCTTCAATACCGATCCGATTCTGGGCACCTCCGCCGAAGGGGCCTTGTTTACCGCGGTAGAGAATTCCGATGGCAGTCTTACCATTACCCCCGTCGGCAACACCGATGCCAATTTAGCCGCCCGCATTTATTACACGGCCACTTATTACGATTCCGCCGATCGGCCCATCGCCACCGTCAACGCCGGTACCAATCCCGTGGGCATCCCGATGGCTATCGGGACCACCCCATGGACCCGCCCGTCCACTCCTCCAGCCTCCAGTCTTCTGGCTCCCCGTCTCCTTGGAAAGCTACAACGCCGCGGGCTGGCTGGCCACAACCACCGATGCCAACGGCAACATCACCAGCAACGATTTACTCTACCAGACAATTTACCCCTCCGTGGCTGTGGGACAGCCGCCCTCGGCTGTCAGCAATTCGTATAACGCTCTTGGCTCGTCGGCGTCTGAAACTCGTACCCGCCGCGAGGCAGGGTGGGAAGCAACCGGAGCCGAACAACCAGACCGGACCGCAGGCATCTTGCCTGCAGCAGGATGCCACACCAGCGCACGGGATTACCACAACCACCCAGCCCGTTCGCAGAATCCGCGAAAAATTTTCTAAGCCGGCCAGCCTGCTGGCCGCGCACTCCGCCTTCCCCGAACCCAACTGTTAAGGCATGGATGCCGAAATCCCGATGGGGCAGGAGCCAAGCATCGGGAAGGCACGGATGCCGAAATCCCGATGTGGCAGGAGCCGCGCATCGGGACTGACCGTTCTTGGCAACCACCCGCGGCTGGGTCCGTGGTTGAAGCCGGCCTAAGCAATCGCGATAATAGGCTTCCTATGGCAACACTTGCCGAAAGAATCTCGGAATCCAAGCCTCGCCGATCTCGGCGATTGCCCGGCTCTCTTCGCGTCCCGGCGGTTCAGGATGCCACCGCCGTAAAATCTCTTCACCGCGACCATCTTTCGAGATTCTATCCCCAGGGTAGCACAGCCATTCCTGCCTGTGAGATTGAATATCCCGGCGTTGCGGCGCAGCCTCGCCCGCCGGCCTCGGCAAAATTTCGCCCAGCCGATGCAACCAGCGGCTTGGGCTTATCGCCGAGCGAGCTCAACATCAACGGCGCCAATACGTACCAATTCGTGATGAGCAATCCGGTGGGCGCGGTGGACCCGTGGGGGATAGCGTGGCAGGGATCCGCAAACGCGGCCTATTATGCGCAGTGGCATTCGAATCCGTACCTGTCGGGGCCGCCGGGGCAATACGTCGGGGCCACACCTGACGGCTACAGCCAGTACGCGCCGCCCAACCTCCCGAGCCAACCGCCCGAACCATCGCCGCCGCCCTCCGGCCCGAACTTCGGTGACCTTGTGCTCGCCAAGCTCAAGAAACTCGGGCCGTACGCTAATGTCAGCTACGCGGACAAAAATACCCTGCTCGAGTTGCCGCCGCCGTTTGGGATGGTCGCGTCGATTGTCGAGGCCACTGGTGAGACCGTCCGATGCAGATACCTCAACGGTGCCGCCGGGGTGATGTTCATCGGCAAGGTGGGCGCGGGCGTCGGCTGGGGTGAGGGCTTTGTCGAGCAGGACATGTTGACCGCGCCCCCGTCTCACACCGAAAGGAGCGTCTCGGTAGACCAATGCCGAATCTGCCGGAATAACCTGAAATTTGAGCTTCAGGTCACCGCTTCGGCGAATGTGGGCGTTGAGGCCTTCGGCTTCGCCCTCGGCATCAATGACTTCCTCAAAAACGGTGCCCACGAGTTCCCAAGTGGACCGTGGCGGTGGAAGCTAAGCAACCAATTTGGTTTTCAGGAAGGCGGTCTTGGTGGCGGAGTCGCTGCCGACCTGATGGTCTCGGGCGTAGGCGAGGCCAAAGGAACCCTGAGCTGGGCGATTATTTAGGACGGCTGGTGTCGTGGACAGTTGCAAGGAAAGATTGGCTTTCGTAACGGCCTTGAGCGTCGCGGTGGCTGTGGCGCTGATCTGGATGCCGCTGGCGGGCTGTCGGCGTGCGCAATCGGCGCATGCAGCGCGGCGACACGCGGCGGCTTGGACCCACCGGACCGCAGCGCTGTCGCTGGCCCGCGGCTTCCTCGCGGCGGCTGCGGTGGGCAACACCGCGCTGTTTGTTGGCGGCCAACGTTACCATAAGGGGATCGTCGGTACGGTGGACATCTTCGACGCAAAAACAGGGCGCTGGTCTCTGGGGCGGCCCGTCGAGCCGACATTCTATCTGGCTGCGGCTTCGGCTGGCCGACGGGCGTTTTTTGCCGGCGGCTGGGGACCGCCGCTTGAAAACCTAAACGTAGTCGATATTTACAATCCTGAGGCGCACTCCTGGTCGGTGGCGAGGCTCTGCAAAGGCCGGATGTGGCTCTCTGGAACCGCGGTTGGCGGCGACGTTCTTTTTGCGGGTGGCGTTAACGTCCAAATGGGCCTTTACGCTGACGTGGACATTTATGACACCAAAACCCGCAGATGGTCAACCGCGAAGCTCTCGCAGCCGCGCGCATGGATGGCGGCCACTTCGGTTGATGGCCTGGCGATATTCGCGGGGGGCCAAACCCGGAGAGGCTGGAGCGACCGGGTGGACATCTACCACGTGGCCACGGGCCGGTGGACTACGGCGAGGCTTTCCCAACCGCGGAGCGATATGGCTGCATGCTCTGTGGGCGACCTGGCGATTTTCGCCGGGGGGTCCACTCCGAGAGGTTCCAGCGCTGCAGTGGATATATATAACGCCAAGACCGGGACCTGGTCCACGGCTAGGCTTTCTGAGGCACGCCAAAACTTTGCCGCCACCGCAGTCGGCCATTATGCGTTATTCGCCGGTGGATTGGGTGCCAACTGGAGCGCCGTTGTGGATATCTACGACGCCAAAACGAGGAAATGGTCGACGGCCAGGCTGTCTCAGGCACGCGCTGATCTGGCTGCCACCACGGCGGACGGCGAGGCCATTTTTGCGGGGGGGTTCACCCGGCACGGTGCCAGCGCCGTGGTGGACATCTTCAGGCCGCCGGTTCGGGGTTCGGGTGGCAGGTTGAAGCCTTAATCAGCGACGACCGGTTGCGACGCGACTTGGAGCAGGTCCGGTGGGGCATGCCGAAGCACGCGCATGTTGGACCCGTCGCGACGGGCCCCGGGGCACCAGCGAATGTGCCCGTGCCGGCCGCTACGGGCGTGGGTGCGGCGCCCCAGGAATGACTACCTTTTTTGAGAGGACGTGATGTCTAGGGATTGGTTTACGGCATCGGTCGGATTAGTCAGCCTCGCGGATACTACCGTCGCGGTATGCGTGGGCTTGGCTCAGGGTATCGCGTCAGGGCTGCGTAAGGGGCCGTACGCCACGGCTCTCTGGCCGCATTGGGCCCGGGCTGGTTCGCTCCACGCGCCGGTCGTCATCGGGGCACTCGCCTGGGGCATGAGCGCCGTTTTTTGCGCCGCCGCGATATTCTGGCCGGGGAGGACGGGCCGCTATGCAGGGTACCAGAGGGCGTCAGCGGCTTTCAACCTATGCGTGCTGCTGTGGCTCATATTCGCCGTGCCAGCCCTATCAGAATGAACGCAGGGTGCGCGCCTTGGGTCTGGTGACGCTGCTCGCGCTGTCCGACGTAGTTTCCCAATCCAGACCGGAAAAATCGGATGTTTGGGCGACGGCCGTACATTACTGGACGACCGTTGAGTTCATGGTTGCGGCGTTGGACGCGGCGGTAATTGGCGGAATTTTGACCTTGCGTAGCCTTGTCTCCGGCCTCCGGTTGATCCGCCCTATGGTTTGGCATAACCGGCCACGGCCGCCCGTCATTAATTTCCTTGCGTAATTAATTCAGCAAAATCAGGCCACGGCTTTGCCGAGATCAGGCGATCGGCGAGCAGGCGAGTCCCGATTGGCCGCTCTTCCGAACGGCGTTGGGCCTCCGGGACAGGGGCCGCACATCGGGACCGACCGCTGATCGCTGAAAGCTGACCGCCGACCGCCGACCGCTTCCCAACATCCCCCGTCGTCATTTAATCTGTGAAATCAGTGTGAGGCGTTTATCGCGAAGTCCATCGGGATGGATCCCCCCGTCCATCCTCCGCGTACCTTCTGTCCGAAGTTTATCCCGATGTCTGTCGGGATGGTAAAAAACCATCGTCGTCCTCCGCGCTCCTTGCGGTAAAAAATCGTCGCGCCGTCACTTTGTGCCTTCGCGCCCGGAGTTTATCCCGACGCCTCGGGATGTTTAACTCGTCGTCATGCTCCCGACTCCCGTCTCCCGACTCCCGTCTCGCGGGCCGCAGCCCGCGCCATTACCCTCCCCCATACCCCGCCTATCACCCATCAACGGAACTCCCGATGGAAGGCTCAACTGCCCAGCGCAGCCGAGCCTCGTTCCGCCTGACCGCAGGCCCCCAAACCGCCTGCGATCACTGACAAGTAAATACGTACCCCGCCGCAACGGCCCCGTCGAAGCCACAGGCGTGTACTACACCAACATAAGGAATTCGAATCATGCCCATGCTGCGCCTGCAACAAGCACAAAACCCACCACTAACCCGGAAAATTAAAAATGTTTGGCCGTCTTGGCCATCTTGGCCATCTTACCCCAAAACCCCAACAAAACCGCCCATTTTTCAACCTGTCCAACATGGCCAACACCAAATAACTTGGCCACCTTGGCCATCTTGCCCGTCCCCGCACTCCCGCTCTGCGTACCTCTGCGTCCGAAGTTTATCCCGAGGTCTGTCGGGACGGTAAAAAGTCGTCGTCATGCTCCCAACTCCTAACTCCTAACTCCTAACTCCTAGCTCCCAACTCCTTCCTCCTGTCTCCTCGCCCAAAAAAAAACTTGTTGATCTTGTCGATCTTGAGAATCTTCCCCCCCCCAAAAAAAATCCCACGCCCCCCCATCCGTCTTCCTTGAGATCTACTGCTCAACTTTCTACTTTCACCTTTCTCGCGCAGCGCCCGTCCTTCGCGTACCTCCGTGCCCGGAGTTTATCCCGGTATCATCGAGTAACATTCAGTCCATCGGGATGGTAAATGTAGTCACCGGTCTCGTGGGCCGCAGCCCGCATGCGTATTCCGTGTTATCCGTGGTAAAGGTCTCGTCCCCTCGTTTCCTTCTTGGTAAAAACTCGTCGCGCCGTCACTTTGTGCCTTCGCGCCCGGAGTTTATCCCGACGCCTCGGGATGTTTAACTCGTCGTCATGCTCCCGACTCCCGTCTCGCGCAGCGCCCGTCTCCTGTCTCCTAACTCCTAACTCCTAACTCCCGTCGCGGCATGGACGCCGAAATCCTCGATGTGGCAGGAGCCAAGCATCGGGACCTCCCGTCTCGCGGGCCGCCGCCCCCGCCGTCATTTAATCAATGTAATCTGTGTAAGGCGTTTATCCCGAAGTCCATCGGGATGGATCCCCTCGTCTATCCTCTGCGGTCCTCTGCGTCCCCTGCGGTGAATAATCGACTCCCGTCTTGCGCCCCCGCAGCCCGCGCCCGCCTCGTCCCTCGCCGCCGCGACAGCTCTCTTTTCTTTGAGGCACCATTCTCCCATTGGGTTGCCCGTAATTTTTGAATCCGTTAGAATTTCTCCACGCCCGATTCTCAAAGATTGCGGTATGAAATCGCAGCAGGCGGACCAGGCCGACAGGCATGGACCAGATAAGCAGGGCGACACCCTCCAGACCTGCTGACTATCAGGAGCGTTGGAACATGGTGCAATTCAGCCAACCGGTGCATAAGGCGGTAATTCTGGCCGCAGGCATGGGAACACGTATGAAAAAGGCGGATGCCGCAGTTGGCTTACCGCCCGAGCAAAGCCGGGCCGCCGATGCCGGCCTCAAGGCTATGATTCCTTTTGAACGCCCATTTCTGGATTATGTCTTAACTCCCCTGGCCGATGCCGGCATTACACAGGTGTGCCTCGTCGTAGCACCCCGCCACGACGAAATCAAAAATTATTACAGCCAACCCGGTATCGCCCGGCGACTCAAAATTACCTTTGCCGTGCAAGATCCGCCGCGCGGTACGGCCGACGCCGTCCTGGCGGCCCAAGCCTTTGCCGGTCAAGATGGTTTTCTCCTGCTCAATTCCGACAACTATTACCCCGCGGAGGCGGTGAAATTGCTCTGCGGCTTAACTTCCCCAGGCGTTGTGGTTTACCCACGCGAGGTGTTGCTGGAACATTCCAACATTTCCGCCGAGCGCATCAGCAAATATTCTCTGGTTCAAGTCTCTGCCGATGACCGGCTGGAAGGTATTATCGAAAAGCCCACCGAGGAGCAATTGCATTCTTTACCACAGCCCATCTTAATCAGCATGAATTCATGGCGTTTTGACCAGCGAATTTTTGCCGCCTGTCGTGGATTGGCGGTATCCCCCCACGGTGAATTGGAACTTCCCGATGCCGTACTGCGTTCCAGTCGCGAGTTTGGCGTGGTTTATCGCGTGCGACGTTGCACGCAGGCGGTGTTCGATTTGTCATCGCGGTCCGACATTGCGCCGGTAGCGGCCCTGCTGCGCGGAAAGCCGGTGCATATATGACCGTCGTGGTGCCGACCGTCGGATCAGTTCGCGACTCCCTGGAAAGCATCGGATTAAGCCCCGGCGCCGCCGCCGCCAAAGCCAAATTATTTTCTGCCGCGGCCACGGCCCTGACTTCTCTGGCCGGTCCCCATAAGCCCGTTTCACGCTGGTGGGTGCCGGGGCGTATTGAATTTCTCGGTAAACACACCGATTACTGCGCCGGCCGGAGCATCCTGGCCGTAGTGGAACGCGGCGTTTGCTTTTGTAGTTCCCCGCGCGCCGATGCGCGTCTGCGCATTGTGGATGCGGCCTCGGGTGAGTCGGCCGATTTGCCGGTTTCTGCCCAGAACACTGCACCTGTGCAAAATTGGGCCGTTTATCCTGCGGCGGTAGGTCGCCGCCTGGCCGCGGTATTCCCCGGACCTCTGTGTGGTGCCGATGTCTCTTTTATCAGCGATTTGCCGCCCGCTGCGGGTTTAAGCAGCTCCAGTTGCCTTATCGTCGGTTTTTTTTTACTGCTGGCGAAAAGTAATGACCAATTCGCGAACACCGCCCATGGCCACAAACTGCTGGATCGCTTGGCCTTGGGCGAATTTCTTGGCGCAGTGGAAAGCGGCCGGGCGTGGCGGGGGTTGGCCTCCGATGCCGGGGTGGGCACACATGGCGGCAGCCAGGACCAAACCGCTATTTTATGCAGCACTCCCGGTAGTCTAACCGCTTTCGATTTTTTTGAGGCCGGCTCGCGGCCACCCGTCAAACTTCCCCCGGAATTGACTCTGGTCATCGCGACCAGCGGTGTGGTGGCCCGGAAAACCGGCCCGGCGATGGCCGCGTATAACCATGTATCGCAAAGAGCCGCCGCGTGCTTGGCTTACTGGCGCGATCTGGTGGGGCACCCCGGCGATTGCCTGGAAGCTATGTTTCGTGCCGATCCGCAAAACTTTCCCCGTCTACGCAGTGCGTTGCAGGCGCATGGCCCAGAGCTTATCGTCGGCTTTTCCGGGACGGATCTGCTCCAGCGTGTGGATCAATTTGATGCGGAAAGTCATCGCCTGATTCCCGCGGCCATCGCCGCCATGACTGCCCGACGTTGGACCGACCTGGGTGCAATAGCAGATCAATCGCAGCAACTGGCCCACACGTGCTTGCACAATCAGGTACCCCAAACCTGCCGACTGGTCGCTACGGCCCGCGATCTTGGGGCGCTGGCGGCATCCGCGTTTGGGGCCGGGTTTGGCGGAGCCGTATGGGCCTTGGTGGAAACGTCCCGGACGGCGAATTTCTTGACCGCATGGCCGAGCACCTACCGGCGTGAATTTCCCGGTTTGCAGGCATCGGCCGGCTTTTTCCAAACAGCTCTGGGGCCGGCCGCGGCGGAACTGATCTGTGGGTAGTTTTAAGGAGTTAAAAAAGATGAAACGCAGCGCTACTATTTCTCGACGCAGTCTATTTCAGTTGGCGGCTTTGGCCGCAATTGCCGCGGACGGAAAATCGCCGGCCGCATCGGCCAAGGCCGTATTGTCTAGCGCAGCGGAGCGTTCACCTGCACGCACGGTTCTCAAGGCGGCCTACGCCGCCGATCCTGTGAAAATCGATGGCACTTTGCGCGATCCGCAATGGAGGCACGCCCCCGCCTATCAACTGCTGGCAATGCCCGTTCACGACGAACCTGATCGGCGCAAGGTTCTCCATGAAGGCGGCACTATTCGTATGCTGTGGAATGATAAATATCTTTACCTCGGCGCTCAATTGGACGATTCGGATGTGGTGGCGGAAGGCACAGCCAATGGTTTGCCCGATTTTCAGTTGGGAGATGTCTGTGAGCTTTTCATTCGCCCGCCCGACCAGACCTGGTATTGGGAATTGTATGTTACCCCGAACAATCGACAAACCACCTATTTCTTTCCTGGACCCGGGCGACTTGGTTTACCCGGCAATTTGCGCGCCAAAACCAACCTGCTCAAAGTCGCGGCGCAGGTTCAGGGAACCTTAAATAACTGGCATGATCGGGACCGCGGCTGGACTGCGGAGATGGCTGTTCCCATCTCCATGCTTACGGCGCGAGGCGAGCATTTTGGCCCGAAGGCTCCACCTTGGCGTGTCTTAATCGGGCGTTACAATTATTCGCGCTATCTGCCGGAGGTCGAACTGTCGAGTTTTCCGGAGCTATCCAAGACCAATTTTCACCTGCTGGCGGAATATTGTGATCTTGAGTTAATCAGTGGTTGAGCCGCAACTCGCCCACCTGGTTTTTATAAACAGGAACCTGTGCCGTGTCCTACCAACGCGCCGATACCACCTGGTTTGCCGAGTGTGGCTTCGGAATTTCTCTGCATTGGACCGCCCAGAGTATGCCGGTAAGCGGACCTCAAAAAGCGTTTCCCGACGCCGTGGATACCTTAAACGTCCAATCCCTGGTGGCTCGGATCGCCGATTGCGGGGCGAAATACTTAATGTTTACGGCCACCCATGCCCGGCAAATGCTGCCCGCTCCTTGCGCCGTAGTGCAACAGGTCCTGCCGGGGCGCACGTGCGGCCGCGATCTACTCGGTGAACTTGCGGATGCCTGCGGTCAAAAGGGACTGCGCTTTATTCTGTACTACAACCACTCGTGCAACAATGCTGATGATCCCGCCTGGGAGCATGCCGTGGGGTACCACGATCGCCATCATGAGCCTTTCGCGGATCGCCTGTGTGCTCTGGTCACCGAACTATCGGCTCGCTATGGCCGGCGGCTGGCGGCGTGGTGGTTTGACAGCCCGTACTCACTCGATTCCTCTGGTCCGATTAAAGGCGTCACCACCGAACTCTATGGATTTCAATTTCCATGGCAACGCTTTACGGCCGCAGCCAAAACGGCCCATCCGCAGCGTTTGGTGACGTACAATCCAGGCGACCGACCCGAATATTGGCATTATATGTATACCTCTCATCAAGACTATCTGGCGGGTGAGGCCAATATTCTGGCCGCTCCACCAACATCTCGTTGGGATGGCAACGGCTTGCAGAACCATCGATGGATATGCCTCGACAATCCCGCTTGGGTGCACAACCGTCCGGACACCAGCCTGCATCCGGCGCGTTTTAGCCGTGAGGAACTCACCGCCTATTTTCGTGCGGCCGCAGGTGCGTTAACACCCGTTACCGTCAACGTGGATATCGATCAAAATGGGCAAATCCTTCCGGAGTCCTTAAACCTCCTGCGCCAGGCGTTTGCTGGGCTTGCACGCCCCGTGTCGTCCGCCGTGGGATCCCATTGTCGGTCGTAGCACCAAGCATAAGATAAGTTCCGCCGACACTCATTTCGGCGTACCCACCGGCACGGGAATCAGCAGGCCCAGCTCCTTGGGAGCCTGTCTCGTTTGCCTGTACTCAACTCGGCCTCTGGTGGTATATTTCACGGGCCAAAAGACACAATTAAAGGCTGATTGTGCGGCCAAATATGTCAGTGAGATGTGCCATGAGCTACCATATTATACATCCCACGGCCAAAAATTGAAGGCTTTATTGCAGGGTGATGGTGGCATAATCCGATGATAAGTAATACCGGGTGATGGAAGGCCCGGGAATGGTATCTCCCGCGCAAGGAGGCTTCGATGGT